>CAYTJT010000161.1:0-7918 GCA_964438105.1 uncultured Rhodothermales bacterium
CGCCGCCACGTCATCACCCGGCTGATGTGCGACTTCGCGCTCGACAAGCGCGCCGTCGAAGCGCACTTCGGGATCGACTTCGATTACCACTTCGCCGACGCGCTTCGCCAACTCAGACTGCTGGAGGCCGAGGGCGTCGTGGTCCTCGGGCGCGACCGCATCGTCGTGCCGGAGCGCGCGCGCCCGTTCGTCCGCAACGCGGCCATGGCGTTCGATACGTACCTTTCAGAAGCGGGTGCGACCGCCGCGCCGCGCTACTCGCAGACCGTCTGATCTAACCTCCGGATTCATGTCCACCGACTCCGCTCCGTCCGCTCCCGCCGCCGCGCCGCCGCGCGCTGACGACCGCCCGCGCCCGCGCCCGCTCGACCCGCTCGACGGCGCCCTCGTCGACGCCTCGGCTGTGCCGTTCTCGTGGCGCGGCGTGCCCGGCGCGACGGGCTACACCGTGCAGGTCGCCCCGACGCCGGCGTTCGACCGCGACGTGCTCGAAGTGGACGCCGGGCCGACGACGTCGCTAACGATCTACGGCACGCTCCCCGAGCGCGAAGACGAGCTCTACTGGCGAGTCCGGGCCGAGGCGCCCGACGCGCCGTGGAGCGGCTACGGCCGGTTCGTCGCCACCCACGACGACGCCGTGGACGCGTACCGCAGCGAGCGGGACGCCGTCGAGAGCGAGCGTAAGAAAGAAGCCGAGCGCCAACGTGAGGCGCGCGAGGCCGAGGCGGAGCTGATCCCGCACTTCGCGCGCGACGAGAGCGTCACGTCGGCGGGGGAGGCGGCGACGCTCATCCTCATGCTCGTGTCCTTCGCCTTCACGATCTGGCTCCTCTTCGCGCTGACGTGAGCGCGGCGTCGGCCGGGGGCGACGCGCGACGGACTGTGCCGGGCTGGCCGGAGCGCCGTCGCTGCGTCGATTGTATTTGAGAGCGGCAGCGGTTAAGTTCTTGATCGTTGGACGAGTAGTTGCGTCGCCGCCGTGCGAGGGGGTGTCTCCCCGAGGGCAGAAGCGGGGCCGTCAGAGCGGGGAGAGGGCTCTCGAACCAGAGACCCCGTCCGACTCCGGCGTGCCGTAGCCGAGGGCGGTGGGCGCGTCCCTTCCCGATGTCCCACCGACGCCGACGGCTCATGCGAATGCTGCGCCCGTGCTCCCCGATCTGTCTCTTCGTGCTGCTCTGGACCGGCTGCGCTCCCCCCACGCTCACCCCCGCCGACTACCGCGACCGCCTGCCCGCGCTCGAAGCCCGCATCGCGCAGGCCCCGACGGACGCCGACGCCTTCCGCGATCTGGGCGAGGCCTACGCCCAACTCCAGCGCTTCCGCGAGGCCGAGCGGGTGCTCACGCGGGCCTACGAGATCGACTCGGACGATCCCCAAACGCTGTACTACCTCGGCGTCGCGCACGAGGGCGCCGGAAGCGAGGCCGAGGCGCTGTTCGTCCTCGGGCAGTACGGCCGCGTCTCGCCCGACTCCCCGTACCGCTCGCTCATGGAGGCGCGGCACACGTGGCTGCGCCGCGCCGTCGCCCGCCGTGAGTTGCAAGCGTTGCTGGTGATGGAGGACGAGGCCGCCGCCGCGCGCGCGAGCGACGCCGTCGCCGTCTTCCCGTTCATCTACCGCGGCAGCGATCCGCGCTTCGAGGTGCTCGGGCGCGGGCTCGGCGAGATGCTCACGGTCGACCTCGCGTCGGTCGACGCGCTGACCGTCGTGGAGCGGGTACGGCTGCAAGCGCTCCTCCAAGAGCTGGAGTTCGCGCAGGGCGACGGGTTCGACCCGCAGACGGCCCCGCGCATCGGCCGGCTGCTGCAGAGCAGCCGCGTCGTCGGCGGGTCGTTCGACGTGCGGGGCGAGCGGTTGGAGACCGACGTCGTGCTCTGGGAGTGGCGGGACGAGCCGCTCCCGGCCCTGAGCGAGCATGACGACACCCTCGACGCGCTGTTCCGGCTGCAGAACGAGATTGCGTTCGGCCTCATCGACGAACTCGGGATCTCGCTGAGCCCCGCCGAGCGGGATCGGATCGAGCAGATCCCGACGCGCGACCTCCAGGCCTTCCTCGCGTTCAGCCGGGGGCTGTGGGAGGAGGATGCGGGCGACTTCGCCGCCGCCGCCGCCCAGTTCCAGCAGGCCGCCCGACTCGACCCCGGCTTTAGCCTCGCCGGCCAGCGGGCGGGTGCCGCCCGGGCGCTCTCGAACACGGCCGGCCCGATCAGCGCGGCGCTCGACGGAGGTAAGACGGCGACGGGGGCCGGAGCCGGAGGCTCGCAGAGCAGCATGATGAGCGACCTCGTCGGGGCGCGGCTCAGCACTCTCAACCAGAACATCGGCGCGCACGTCGTGCCGAGCGAGGAGACGCGGTCGGCCGAGACGCCCTTCGAGCCGCCCGCGATAGAGCCGATCCCCGACCCGCCGCCCCCGCCGCCCGTCGACAACTGATCGGCTTCGCCCGACGCCTCCGCTCGGCCACTCTGACTGCTCCGACGATGAATCGCACCCACCTGCTCCGCCTGTTCCTCTTCTGCGTCGTGGGGCTGTGGGCGATGCCGAGCGCCACGCACGCCCAGACCGAGCCGATCACGTTGGACTCGCCGAACCCGGAGGGCCAAGGCTTCTTCGGCCGCTCCGCCGCCGCCGTCCCCGACGTCGACGGGGATGGACGTGAGGACCTCCTCATCGGTGCTCCGCTGGACGATGGGGGGCTGCCGGACGCCGGGCGGGCGTACCTCTTCAGCGGGGCCACGGGCGCCCTCCTGCAGACGCTCGAATCGCCCAACCCCGAGGACAGCGGGTTCTTCGGGTGGGCCGTGTCCGGTGTGCCGGACGCCGACGGCGACGGGCGCGGTGACCTCCTCGTCGGTGCGATCATGGAAGACACCGAGTCGCAAGACGCGGGGCGGGCGTACCTCTTCGGCGGGGCCACGGGAGCCCTCCTGCAAACGCTGGAATCGCCGAACGCCGTACAGGACGCGGACTTCGGTTCAGCGTTGGCCGGGGTGGAGGACGTGGACGGCGATGGGCGGGGCGACCTCCTCGTCGGGGCGCCTGCCGAAAACAGGGGGGCGGAGAATGCGGGGGCGGCCTACCTCTTCAGCGGGGCGACGGGCTTGCTGCTGCTGCCACTGGAGACGCCGAATCCAGAGCTCGGCGGGCAGTTCGGAATCTCGGTGGCCGGCGTTCCGGACGCGGACGGCGACGGGCGGGCGGATCTCCTCATCGGAGCCTTTCGCGAAGACGCGGCTGCGACGGACGCCGGCCGGGCGTACCTGTTCAGCGGGGTCACGGGCGGGCTGTTGCAAACGCTCGTGTCGCCCGACCTCGAACTGGGCGGCGAGTTCGGTATCGCGACAGCGGGCGTGTCCGATGCGGACGGCGACGGGCGGGGCGATCTGCTCGTCGGAGCCCACCTGGAGGATGATGGAGTAGAGAACGCGGGCCGGGTGCACCTTTACAGCGGAGCGACCGGCTCGCTGATCCGAACGCTGACATCGCCCAGCGCCGAGCTCAGCGGTGGCTTCGGAATCTCGGTGTCCGGCGTGGCAGACGTGGACGGCGACGGGCAGGACGATCTCCTCGTCGGGGCCTTCCGAGAAGACGGCGGTGCGCTCGACGCCGGACGGGCCTACCTCTTCAGCGGAGCCAGCGGTGCCGTGCTGCGAACCCTCGAGTCGCCGAACGCTCAGGCCGACGACTTCTTCGGCGACACGGTGGCAGGCTTGGCGGATGTGGACGGCGACGGGCGCGGCGACCTGCTCATCGGTGCGCCGTTCGAGGACATCGGGGAAAGAGCGAACGCGGGCCGGGCCTACGTCTTCCTGTCCGGCGACGGCGACATGGACATCACCGTCACGTTCGCATTTCCCGACGTGATCCGGCTCGGGACGGACGTGCCGATCAGCGTCTCCGTCGAGGGCTTCGAAGCTGCGGAGGTCGAGCTCCGCTACCGGCCGACGGGCGCCCCCGCCTTCGGCACGACGCCGCTCACGCTCGAACTCGACGCGTACACGGGCACGATCGCCGCCGACCTCGTCACGCTGCGCGGCCTCGACTACTACGTCGTACTCACGGACGGAGAAACCACGGCCACCTTCCCCGAACTCGACCCCGAACTCGACCCGTTGCGTCTCCGGGTCAGCGCCGCGCAGCTCGCCGCCGACGTGGACCTCCCGCCAGACGCCGAGTACCGGATGGTCTCCGTCCCCGCCGTGCTCGACGCGCCGGACCCGCTCGCGGTCTTCGGCGATGACTACAATGAGTATGGCGAGACCTCGTGGCGGCTGCTGCGCTGGGTACCGGGGCTGGAGCAGTACGCCGAACTCGTCCCCCCCGACACGGTGCCCGACCGGCCGGAGATCGAGACGCCGGTCGTGCCGGGGGTCGCGTTCTGGCTCGCCGCCTTCGCCGACGCGCCGTTCGACATCGACGACGCGCTCTCCGTGGACGCGGCGGAGCCGGCGACGGTGGTGCTCCAGCCGGGGTGGAATCAGATGGGCAACCCATTCGCGTTCCCGGTGGCGTGGGACGCCGTGCTGGGCAGCGGGCTCGTGCAGCCGCCCGCCTTTTTCGACGGGACGGAATACCTCCTCGGCCGGCTCGTGCTCGATCCGTGGGACGGGTACTTCGTCTTCAATCCCGGGCTAGAGCCCGTCTTTCTCGCGGTGCCGCCGGTCGAAGCGTTCGACGTGACGCGGGCGGCGGGGCGGAGCGTTGCCGATGCGGAGGATTATCGCCTCCGCCTCCGCGCCGAGGTACCGGAGCGCGGCCTGCGCGATACGCAGAACGTGTTCGGCTTCGCCGAGGAGGTCGACGACGGCCGCCTCAATCTCGCCGAGCCGCCGCCGATCGGGCCGCACCCCGGCTGAGCGCCGTCGAAGATGGTCGCCGCCTAGCGCACAGCTTCCGCTCGGCCGACAGCGACGGGGGCGATTGGGAACTCGAAGTGACCGCCACGCCGAGCCTGCTGCGGACGGGTCCGCTGACGGTCCGCATCGCCCTCGACGAACTCGGCGTCCGGCCTGCGGACTTCGCCCTCCATATCCTCGACCTCGACCGGACGGCGCCCGTCGTGCTGGAAGACGGCGCCTTCGAACTCGAACTACACGAGAGTCGACCGGTGCGGCGGCTGCGGCTGATCGCCGGGACCGACGCCTACGCGGAGTCGGCGCGGCAGGGCGTCCCGCTCGAGCCGCTCGCCTTCGCGCTCGCCCCGGCCTATCCCAACCCGTTCAACGGGGCGGCGACGCTCGCGTATCAAGTGGCCGAGCGCACCGACGTCGCCCTCGACGTGTTCGACATCCTCGGCCGCCGCGTCGCGGTCCTCGCCGACAGCCCGCACGACGCGGGCCGCTACACCGTGCGGTGGGACGGGCGGACGGCGGGCGGTGCACGCGCCGCGAACGGCGTCTACGTCTACCGCCTCCGCGCCGGCTCATTCACCGCCTCGCACAAAGTCGTGCTCCTCCGATAGCCTGCATTCCACCGGCGTCCGTCCAACCCGAAACCGTGCTCCCGATGCATCGGCTCTGTCTGCTCCTCCTGCTCACGCTCCCGTTCGCCGCGCCCCGCGCGCAGGTGATGCCGTCCGACGCGGAGGGCTCGCTCTACATCGGCAGCCAGCGCCCGCCGGTCCGCATCACGATCCTGCCCACGTTCCAGCGCTACAGCGGAACGCTCGTTGAAGATGACCTGTTCGGGAACGTCGATGCCGAAGTGCGCGAGTTCTCGACGCCGGTGACGATCTTCGCGCCCGTCGCGCGCAACCTCGGCGTGAGCCTGCGGACGAGCTTCACGTCGGCGTCGGGCGACGACCTCACGGGCGTGAGCGGGCTGACCGATACGCAGGCGACGCTGAGCTACTACCTCCCGGCGGGGGCGGGCAGCGCCGTCGTGAGCGCGAGCGCGAACCTCCCGAGCGGGACCTCGGAGCTGACCCCGGACGAGGCGGCGACGGCGTTCCTGATCGGGCAAAACTTCTACGGCTTCCGCCTGCCGAACCTCGGCCAGGGCTTCAACGCGACGGGCGGGCTGACGTATGCGTTTCCCGCAGGCGATGCCGTCGTCGTCGGGCTCGGCGCGGCGTACCAACTCCGCGGCGCGTTTACCCCGACGGAAGGCGCGGACGAATACGACCCCGGCGACGAGATCCTGCTGACCGGCGGGTTCAGTTACGGGCTCTCCGACGCGTCGTCGCTCGCGCTCGACGTGACGTACGCGATCTACAGCACCGACACGTCCGGCGACGTCGAGTTCGAGAGCGGCAACACGCTGTCGGTCACGGGCAAGTGGGCCGGTGAACTCGGCGGACGCGCGGCGAGCCTCACCGCCCGATTCCGCACGAAAGGGGAGACCGAGTTCGCCGACGAACTCACCACGCGATTTGCTCAAGACCCCGTGATCCCCACGCAGGGGCGACTGCTCGCGAACGTGCAGCTCGCGAACGGGCGACCGCTCGGCCTCGGGGTGTTCGCGCAGGCCCGCACGTACGCCGCGAGCGACCTGTTCGACGCGAAGACGCTGTTCGACCTCGGCGCGATGCCGTCGTATCGCATCCTGCCGAACGCGACGCTCATCACCCGGGTCGCGCTGACGTTCGGCGACCTCTCGGGCATCGAAGTCGGCGGCGGGCTCTCGTGGGAGCTTTAACGGCCGAGGGGCAGCGGGGCGGCGTCGTCCGATGGCGTGTCGGCCGAGGTCGGGAGGCACATGATTTTGTGGTCGCCGTGGCCGGTGTTATGCCCGTCCATCGTCCCGAACGCCGAGGCGCCGCGCACGATCGTGAGCACGCCGAGGGCGACGACGACGACGCCTCCGAGCCGGCTCAGCCAGAGGCGGCGCGTCGGAGGGATCGCGCTGCCCGCGAAGCCGGTGAGGTAGAGCGCGGGGATCGTGCCGAGCCCGAACGTCGCCATCACGGCGGCCCCGCCGAGCGGGCTGCCGGCGGCGGCGGCGCGGGCGAGCAGCCCGTAGACGAGCGCGCACGGGATCAGCCCGTTCAACATCCCCAGCCCAAACGTCGCGCCCGGCGTGCCGCGCGCGACGAGCCGGCCGATCGTGGTTCCGAGCCAGCGGACGCTCGCGAACCGCTGCCCGATGCGCTCGGCGAAGCCCAGCCGCTGGAGCACGCCGCACAAACTCAGCCCGACGACGATGATGGCGAGGCCGAGCACCAAGCTCACAACGCCCTGAAAGCCTGAGAACGCGAGCCCGGCCGCGGCGCCCGCCGCTCCGGCGACCACGCCGAAGAGGGCGTACGTCGCCGTCTTTCCGAGGAAGTACAAGCTCTGCCGGAGGTGGAGCGAGCCCGCCCCCCGCTGCGCCTGCCCGAGCGCGACGACGAACCCGCCGCACATGCCCACGCAGTGCGCGCTGCCGAGCAGCCCAATCGTAAAGATCAGCGGGAGGTCCGTCACGGGTGCACCGAAGGGAGATCGCGGAACACCCGAAGATCGGCGCGCGGCGCGGGCGCGGAACAGGGGCCGGTTCCGAGAGAGCCTGTGGGGTGGAGCCCTACGCCCGCTGCCTCAGCGCTGACCTCGCAAGAGTCAACGCTGGCCCCACGAGAGCTTGTTGCGGAGCGTCTGGAAATAGCCCCGGCCGGGGAGCCGGACGAGCCGGACGCAGTGCGCGGCGCGGCGGATCGTGATCGTCGCGTCGCTGCGCTCGACGACAGTGCTCTTGCCGTCGTGGGCGAAGAGGAACGACGCGTCGCTCGTGGTCACGTGGAGCGAGACTTCGACGCGGTTGGGGAGGACGATGGGGCGCGTCGTGAGGGTGTGCGGGGCGATGGGGGTGAGCGCGAGCACGCCGGAGTCGGGGGCGAGGAGCGGCCCGCCCGCCGCGAGGGAGTACGCCGTCGAGCCCGTCGGCGTCGCGACGATGAGCCCGTCGGCCCAGTAGTCGTTGAGGTAGAACCCGTCGACGTGGA
>CAYTJT010000162.1:0-7904 GCA_964438105.1 uncultured Rhodothermales bacterium
CGTCGAGCACGAAGACGCCGGTGCGAAGCGCGAGCGCGAGCGGCCCCGCCGCCGGCCGCTCGGCGACGGGCACGCCGAAGGCGACGACGACCTCGGCCGCGCCGCCCTCGCCCTTGAAGGCGCTCGCGAGGCGCGGCATCGAGACGCGGCGCTCGGGCGCGTACTGCGTCCGCTCCGGTTCCTCACGCACCCGCTCCCGTGCGCGGATCACGAAATCCTGAGACGCTGCATCGGTGTGGGGATTGGCGAAGGCGTACGCTGGCGGGGAGAACAGCGCAAACTCGTTGAGTCCCCACGTGTCCTCGAAGGCGAACCGGAAGCCGTCGTACTCCCACACCTCCGTCCGCCCGCCCCCGGCCTTCCCCGGATAGAACGCAAACGGGAAGACGCGCACGGTGCGCGGCGGACCGTAGCGGACGTAGAGGCGGCCCCGGTCGGTCTCCCACCCTCGCCTCCCGAGTTCAGGGGCCGCGAACAGGAGGTCGGCGTAGGCGAGGCGCGCGTAGTGCTCGGCCCGCCGCTCGTTCGCTTCGGTGAGGAGGCGGGGATCGTGGCGTCGCCAGTAGGGGGCGGCGGTGTGCTCGGAGTCGCTTCGATAGGCGCCCACCTCCTCCGGGTGGAGGACGAAGGCAAGATCGGAGAACGCAGCACGGGTGTCCGAATCCGCAGCGAGCGCCGCAGCGAAGGCGACCTCGGCTCCCGCCGCGTCGCCGAGCCGGTAGCGCGCGAGCCCGGTGGCGAGGAGGGAGAGAGTCTGTCTTGGCTGTACCGGACGCGCCGAATCGGCGAGTTCGAGCATCGGCCCCCACTCCTCAGCGGCGGCGTAGAGGCGCAGGAGGACGAGGAGGGCCTCGTGGCTCGACGGGTCGCTCTGCAACGCTCGCCGGAGGTGGCGGACGGCTTCGGGGTAGGCCCCCTCAGCCGGGCCGCTCGCATCGACGAACGACACGCCCCGCTGCCGGAGCCCCTCCACGTCGAAGCGGTCGCGCGCGTAGAAGTCCGCTACGGTGCGCTGGCTCTCGAACTCGAAGTCCTTTACTACGATCTGCCCGCCCTCGACTTGCACGCCCCCTTGCTCCACCACCTCCCGCTCCTCCACCCCGAGGTACGTCTCCCAATCCTCCGCGAAGAGCGACGGCCGGATGGCGCGGTGCCACGCGAAGAACGTCGCCGCCGCCTGTGCTCCGACCTCCGTGTTGGCGACGGCATCGGCGGCGTCGAGAGCGAGGATGCGGCGGGCGAGGTCGAGCCGCTGTGCCGCCCGAAGCGCCGGGGGACCGACTCCGGGCGCTGCGTGCATGAGCCGAAGCCGGAGGGCGAGGAGGGGTACGGAGTCCGAGTCACGCGCCAGCCCTTCGCGGACGAGCCGGACGGCCCGGTCGAAGTCGCCGGCCTCGAACGCCGCCGTCGCCTCGGCCGCCGTCGCCTCGGCCACTACCGCCTCCGCGCGCTCCGACGCCTGCGCGAACGCATCGACCGATCCGAGCAGGCAGACCGCTGTAAACAGGACTCGAAACGACCTCCTCATCTGTTTCGCCCGATGCCCGGTTGGTTCGTCGCGTTCAGTCCGCCCGCTCGTACCCGAGCAGCTCCGCGTTGCGGAGCTCCGGCTGCGTCACCCCGGCCGCCACCTCGACCGAGAGCGCGTAGCGCCGTCCCTCGTCGAACTGCTCCGGGTCCTCCGCCAGCACGAACAGGAAGTTGGGGTCGCCCGGCTCGATCCCGCCCGGCGGACGCGGTGCGCCGGAGGCGGAGAGCAGCACGCCGTCGGGCGAGCACGGCGCGCAGTCCGCGTCGCGCGGGCACGGAGGGCAGGCGTACACGCGCACCACGGCGGCGCGCACGTTGTAGCGGCCGGGGACGGGCGCGGTCTCGTAGAGCTCGGGGATCGTCACGGCCGGGAGGTCGAGCAGGCCGGGGTAGGTGCGCAGGTCCGGGTCGGAGCCGCACGCCGCGAGGAGCCCGGCGCCGACGAGCGCGAGGAGCGGGAGGGGACGTTCCATGTCGGTTCGGTTCGTCGAGTCAGAGCGAGGGCGGCCCGCCGCGAGGGGGGGCTCCGCAAAATGGAAACCTCCGCCCTCTGTCGCAAGGGGATAAACCCGTGCCCTACAGCTCGGCGAGGGTGTGCGTTCGCCCGGCGTTCTGCTCGCGGAGCCAGCCCATCAGCGGCTCGAAGTAGCTCAGCATCGGCTCCGCCGAGATGTCGTCGCCGACGGCGTCTCGCATCAGCGCCCGCCAGTCGACGGTGGCGCCCGGCGTCAGGATCTCGCGGAGGAAGTCGCCGACCTCCTCGCGGCCGTAGTAGTTCGTGTCGCGCGGGTCCTCGTTCAGAATCTCCCGCGCGATGTGGTCGTGGAGCTGGAAGAGGATGACGAACGAGAGCGCATAGTCGTAGTACTGCGCGGCGTCGTTGTTGATGTGGGTCTTGGTGGCGGCGTCGTTGAGCGCAGTGCCCTCGGCGGCGCGGTCGGCCGTCGGCGGGGCGATGCCCTGGTACGCGCGCTTCAGCTCCCACCAGCGCGGGTTCCACCGCTCGACCGGGAGCCCTTCGGCGTAGAGGTCGTGCTCCCACTCCGTCATCACGCCCGCGCTCCACGGGATGAACACGACGTAGTTGAGCGCTTCCTTGAGGAGCGACTGGATCGGGTCCGGCCCCATGTCCTCCTCCGGCTCGATGAGGCCGATGCTCGCGGCGAAGCGCGGCTGCATCGCCGCGAGCCCCATCAGGCTGCCGACGGCTTCGTGGAACGCGCGGTTGGCGCCGCCGCGGAGCACGAGCGGGACGTCGGGGTTGGCGTAGGCCATGAAGTAGTAGACGTGGCCGAGCTCGTGGTGGGTCGTCTCGTACCAGTCGCTCGTCGGCTCGACGCTCATCAGGCTGCGGACGTCGGTGCCGAGGTCGAGGTGCCACGCGCTCGCGTGCGTGTTCTTCTTGTAGTCGGCGCCGTCGGGCAGCGGGTAGAGCGAGGACCGCTCGTAGAAGCTCTCGGGCAGCGCGTCGAAGCCGAGCGAGACGTAGAACCGCTCGGCCTGCTCGACGAGCCACTCCGCCGAGCGGTCTTCGAGCGCGGCGTCGAGGTCGAGCCCTTCGACCTCCACGAGCGCGCTCCAGTCCTGCCCCCAGCGGTTCGGGAGCCAGTGCGCGGGGATCTGCTCGGGCACCGGTTCGCCGTAGCGCTCGGCGAGCTCGTAGCGGGCCCACGTGTGGAGCTCGCGGTAGAGCGGGCGGAGCTCCTCGTTGAGCCGCTCCATCGTCGCGAGCATCTCCTCGGTCGTCATGCCGTAGTCGGAGACCTGATACTGGAAGTAGTTCTCGTAGCCGAGCGCCCGCACGACCTCGTTGCGGAGCGCGCGGAGCGCCCGCAGCCCCTCGGTGAGCCGCGGCCCGACCTCCTTCGACGCACGCCACGCCGCGAGCCGCTCGTCCACGTCGTCGGACTCCCGCAGGAGGCGGTCGATCTCGTTCGGGGTGATCTCCTCGCCGTCGAGCGTGAAGGTGAACCCGTAGAGGGTCTCGGTCTGCGCCGTCTCGGCGGCGATCCGCTCGCGCACGAGCTCGGGTTCGGTCTGGGGGTTGGCGGCGGCGCTGTAGAGGATCGCTTCGAGCGCGCGCACCTGCAGCGGGTCGAGCCGGTTGCGCTCGGCGAGGAGGAGGCGCGCCTGCCGGATGACGTCGACGCTGCCGGTGAAGTCGGCGAGGGCTTCGTTCGCGGCCCTCGTGCGGGCCGCCGTCGCCGTGTCGCCCGCGACGATGCGCGTGTTCGCCGCCCACTCGGCCTCGGCGGAGGCGTAGTAGAGCGGTTGGAGGCGGTCGGCGTAGTAGGCGATGAACCCCTCGGTCCACTGCCGCAGAGCGTCGTCGGAGAGGCCGCTGTACCCCCGGCCGTCGGTGTCGGGCGCGAGGGCGGCGAGCCCGGTCGTGTCGGGCGGCGTCTCCTCGACGGGCACCTCCATCACCGGGGCGTCGCCCGCGTCCGGCTCGTCGTCGCGCTCGGCCTCCACGTCGGGCGGCGGCGGGGTGACGGCTCCGGGGCGGGCGGGCGGGCCGACGGTGCGAGGGGCCGAGGAACACGCCGCGACCGCACCAGCGAGCAGCAAGACGAGAACGAGGGAGAAGACGCGCATATCGAATCGAAGAGGTGGACGTTGGCAGAGCAATATAGGGGGCGAGCGACACGCGGATTGCGGATCCGTTCGAGAGGACTGACGTAGGTTGCGACGCCCACCGAGTCCCCCTGTTCGATGCCCGTCGCCCCCCCCGTCCACGTCCCACTGTCCGGCCCCACCGATCGGGAGTACGCCATCGTGTTCGCCCCCCTGGCCGAGGCCACGGCGCGATTGCATGAGGCCGGATTGCGCGTCGGGCCGTGCCTGCTCGTGACGGACGAGCACGTCGCCGCGCACTACCTCTCGCCGCTTCGATCGGCGTTGGAAGACGCGGGGTGGACCCCGCACGTCTTGGTACTTCCGCCCGGCGAAGCCACGAAGTCGGCCGCGCACCTCGCCGCCGTGTACGACTGGGCGCTCGGGCTCGGCATCGATCGGCGGACGCCGGTGCTCGCGCTCGGCGGCGGCGTCGTCGGGGACCTCGCGGGGTTCGCCGCGGCGACGCTCCTGCGCGGGCTCCCGCTCGTGCAGCTCCCGACCTCGCTCATCGCCCAGGTGGACAGCGCGATCGGTGGGAAGACGGGCATCAACCACGCGGCCGGCAAAAATCTGATCGGTGCGTTCCACCAGCCCCGCCTCGTCCTCGCCGATCCGGCGACGCTGCGCACCCTGCCCCAGCGCGAGTGGACGGGCGGGCTCGCCGAAGTCGTCAAGGCCGCGCTCATCGCCGACGCGGCGTTCTTCGACTGGCTCGAGTCGAACTGGAGCGGGATCGTGGCGCGGGAACCGGAGGTCGTCGCCCCGCTCGTGCGGCGTGCCGCCGCGATCAAAGCCGCCATCGTCGCCGAGGACGAGCGCGAGGCGGGCCGGCGCGCGCTCCTCAACTTCGGGCACACGTTCGGCCACGCGATCGAGCGCGCGGCGGGGTACGGGACGTTCACGCACGGCGAGGCCGTCGCGCTCGGGATGCGGGCCGCGCTGCACCTCTCCCACGCCCTCCGCCCGGACGTATCGTTCCGACGCGCCGACGCCCTCGTCGCCCGCATACCCGTCCCCGACGGGCTCGCAGACCTCCGGACGGCGGATCTGATGCAGGCCACGCGCACCGACAAAAAGCGGCGCGGCGACCGGATCCGCTACGTCGTGCTGCGCGAACCGGGCGCGGCCCACGTCACGGCGGACGTCCCGCCCGGCGCGGTCGAGGCGGCGTGGGCGTACGCAAAGAACGGGCAAGATTCGTCGGAATCGCCGCATCTGCCACGCTAGCAGGCACTTTGTTCGCCATTTTAGAGTTGTGCCGATGGCACGCCGGCCGTACCGTCCGTGCCGTGCTCTCTCGTCCGTATCCCCCTTGCGCACTCTGATCCGTATCCCCGCCCGCGTGCTGCAGGCGATCGTGCTCCTCGCGGTCGCCGGCGCGCTGCTGTTCTTCGGGCTGACGCGGACGCAGGTCGGACGCGACGAGCTCCGGAGCCAACTCACGGCGGCGTTCGATGCGCAGTTCGAGGGCAGCCTCGAGATCGGCGCCCTCGCGGGGAATCTGGTCTACGACCTCTACGCGACCGACGTGCGGCTCCGCGACGGCGAGGGCCGCGTCGTGATCGCCGCCGACTCGGTCGTGCTGAAGCCGACGTGGCTCGGCCTCATCCGCCGCCGCCTCACGATCGACGATGCGACGCTCTTCCGCCCCCGCCTCGACCTCGTCCGCAGCGACTCGGGACGATGGAACATCGCCGATGTCTTCACTCCCCGGACACCCCGTACCGAGCCAGGCCGCCCGCTCGCGATCGCGGCGCCCGACATTCGGCTCGTCGATGCCACGGTCGTCACGCGCGGCGAGGGCGCTCCGCCCGCGGCGGTCCGGAACGGCACCCTCTTCGACTACACCGACGCCACGCTCACCGAGCTCGACGCCGAGGTCGAGTTCCGGTGGGAGCCGACGCGCCGCCGCATTCGCGTCGCCGGTCTCTCCGGCCGCTTGCTGCCGCAGCGCCTCGCCATCCGCAGCCTCTCCGGCGACCTCGACCTGACGGACGGGCGGCTCCAGGTCGACGACCTGCGGCTCGTGACCGGCGAGAGCCGCATCGAGGGCAGCTTCGCGCGGCTGCCCGCGGAGACGGGCGCGCCGTACTACCAGCTCGACCTCGCCCCGAGCGCGGTGGGCGGTGACGAACTCCGTCGTATCGTTCCCGCGTTGCCGCTCGATGGCGCCGTCGAGGTGTCGGCGCAGATCGGCGGTCCACTCGACGCGCTCACCGTCCGTTCGCTGAGGCTGGCGAGCGGCCCCTCCGAGGTGCGGGCCGAAGGGTGGCTGCGCGGCTGGCCGGACGACCCGCGCTTCTCGGTCGCTGTGACGCGGGCGACGGTCCGCGCCGCAGACGTCGAGGCCGTGCTGCCGGGATTCGACGTGCCGGAGCTTCGGCGGCTCGGCACGGCCCGGTTCCGGCTCGACGCGGACGGCTCGTTCGGAGACGGATCGCTGCAGACGGCCGCCCGGTTCTCGGCCGCGACGGCGGCGGGCCGGGCCGACGGCGAGGGCCGCCTCACGCTGCGCCCAGGCAGCGCGCCCCTGTTCGCGGTCGCGGCCGCGGTCGAGAACGTCGATCCGGGGCTGGTCGTGGACGACCCGTCGCTGGCGGGCGACCTCTCGGGCCGCGTCGCGCTCGAGCGCGTCGCGACGGCCGACCGCGGGCTCGTCACCACGCTCGACCTCGCGCTCACGCCGTCCACGTTCGCCGGGCGCACGTTCGAGGCGCTCGACGCCGACCTCTCGCTGGCGGACGATCGGGTGATCCGGGGCACCGCCGCGCTCGTCGCGGGCGGGCGGCTGCAAGTCGACGGGAGCGCGAGCCTGGACGACGCGCCGAGCTTCGACCTCAGCGTCGGCTCCGCGAACTTCGACCTCCGACGCCTGCTGCCGGCCGCCCCGCCAACCCGGCTGACGGCAAATGCCCGCGTCGTCGGGGCCGGCGCGACGCTCGACGACTTCGACGGCTCGCTCGACGTCACGTTCGCGCCTTCGACGCTGACGATCGGCGGCGAGGCGCGTCCCATCGCCGCGCACGACGCCGTCCTTCGCGTCCGCCCGCGCGGTAGCGATCCCCGCCTCTCGCTCGACAGCGACCTCCTCGGCGTGACGGTCGGGGGCGACGTGGAAACCGGCGCGTTCGCCGCCCTCGCCTCACAGTGGGCCGACGCCTTCGCCCGCACCGTCGCCGACGAGGCGTCGAAACACCTCTACGCGTCGGCCGACAGCCTGGCTCGGCCCGGCCCGGTGCGCCCGCCGCCGGTCGCCGCCGAGCAGAAGGTCTCGCTCGACGTCGAGATCCGCCGGCCGGAGGCGCTCGGCGCCCTCCTCCCCGGCTTCCCCGGGCTCGCCCCCGGCACCGTCCTCGACGCCCGCGTGCGGCTCGCGCCGGACTCGCTCGTCGTGCGCGCCGTCGTCACCGGCGACTCGCTGCGCGCGCCCGGCGTGTACGGCACCGACTTCGCCGGCACGCTCGCGCTGCGCAGCGGCTACGGCCCCACGCTCGTCGGCCGCACCGCCCTCGACCTCGACCTCACGGCGGGGACCTTACGCCTCCCGATTGGCCCCCTCACCGACGCCTCGACGACGCTCCGGCTGCGCGACCGCCGCGCCGATTTCGTCGTTCAGAGCACCCGGCTCGGCGATGCCGGTCGGTTCGACCTCGACGCGGCGCTCGTCTTCCTGCCCGACCGCAACCGGTTCACGTTCCGCACGGTCGAGGCCGTCATCGGGGATCAGACGTGGAATCTGGACGAGCGTGCGCTGATCG
>CAYTJT010000163.1:0-7892 GCA_964438105.1 uncultured Rhodothermales bacterium
AGCGCCACTTCTCGCGGAGCGCCTCGGCCTTTTTCCAGTAGTTCCGGTCGTCCCACGCGAACGCGCTCTCGTCGATCGTCGCGTAGATGCCGCGCAGGTGGAAGACGAGGAACGCGGCCATGTCTTTGGCCTCGGCGTCGAAGCGGGCGAGGTCGCGCTCGGCGAGGAGGCGGAGCGCCTCGGCGCAGGAGCGGATGTGGGCACGGCGCTCTTTGGCGGGCGTCGTACCGGTGTTCGTGATGCGGCCCATCGTCCGATGGTCGGGTGCGGGGGGGTGACGCCGAAAGGTACGACGCGCGGCGGCGGGACCTCGGCGGAGCCGCGCCGTATCATAACCGTCCTACGCAACCTCTGTGCGCCATGGAAGCCCTCGCGACGTTCCCGCTCGACACCACCGGCCTCGCCACGGACTCCGTGCCCGGCGGCTACGGCCAGTACCGCTACGACACGCTCACCACCCCGCCCGACCTCTTCGAGGACCTCTCGGCAACGGAGTGGGGTCGTCTGACGTGGCGTGAGGTCGGCCGCCCGTACGAGGTGACGAACTACTCCTCGGGGCGGGAGGCGTGGGAGGCGGAGCACCGCGCGGCGATGCCCGTCGAGGTGCAGTGGGCGCACTTCAACAAGCGGTTCCACAGCCTCTTCGAGCAGGACGTGGACGCGGCCACCGAGCGGGCAAAGACCGAGCTACAGACCCACCTCAAAGCGCTCGACTTCGCCGAGGCGCGCGAGGTCGTGCAGGAACTCGTGCAGCTCAAAATCTGGAACAAGGTGCACCTCGTCGAGGACGCGGTGTGGGACCCGCGCGGCAAGCGCGCCCTCTTCGACGGGCTCGCCGTGGAGCGGCCGAACGTGCTCTTCCTCGGCGCTGCCGACGGCTACGAGGCGATGCAATTGCTGGCGATGTACGGCGGCCACGCCGTGCTCGTGGACTACGACGACTTCTGCCGAACCGACCACTTCGGCAAATTCCCCGAGGTCTACCCCTTCCTCGGTCGCAACCCCGCCACGGGCGGCTACGACGTGTACCACCGCGCCGACTTCGACATCGACTTCGACGTCGCCGACATCCGCGATCTGCAATACGGCCGCGAGTTCGACGTCGTCGTGTCGATCGGTCTCATCGAGCACTTCCCGGACGCGCACAAATCCGAGGTGTTCGACTTCCACCGACGCTTCCTCAAGCCTGACGGTCACGCCGTGATGACGACGTCCCGGAAGCAGCCCCGCCCGAAGACGTTTTGTCTCGCGATGGGGAAGATCATGAACTACGGCTACCGCAAGCTGATAGACGCGCGCCAGCTCGGGCTCTACGCCCACGAGAACGGGTTCGACGTGCCACGCGCGGGCTACGTCAAAGCGCAACGGCATCGTCTGCCGGGCGCGGTGAGAGGCGGTGTCGGGGCAGCATTCGGCGGCGCTAAACCATTCATGTACTGTTCGGTAGCGTTTTTATCCGTAACCTACGAGAGTTACTTCGCCGTTTCACCTTTCGCAGGGGTCTATCAATGGTACGGTTCTCTCTCTCTCTCTCTCTTTAGCTCTTTCATTTTCGTGATCGCGACGAGCGTTCCCGCCGTCGCTCAGCTCGCGGGACCTCAAGACCAGGTCGTGTGGGAGCTGGCCACATGGCCGGGTACAGATCCGCTTGGCAACCCGCAGACGCAAGGCACCTCCGGCGAGGACTGGGCATATTCCGTTGCGCAGAGTAGAACGGCGGGAGGCACGCTGGACGGCTACGTTATCGCCGGCTACTCTACGTACCCCGCCACTGGGAATGGCGTTACGGACGGTTGTCAGAGACCGTGCAACGACGAGTTCGGGTGCACCTACGGGACCCTTACGAAGATCGCTCCTGGCGGAGAAGTGGAATGGGTGGTAAGCGACTATTCAGCCGTCTATTGGAAGGTGATCAACACGTCCGACGGAGGGTTCCTTGCCGTCGGCCACACGAAAGACCGTAATCTCTTTCCATACAACCCCACAGCACCCGGCGTAGGTACCCCGCTTATCTGTTGGCCGAATAACGCCCCATCCTCGCTTCGTAGTCGCTCCCTCATCATCGCGGTGAAATACGACCACAGCGGCACGGAACAGTGGAAGTATTCCTACGGCGAGATGGACAATCCGAACGACCACGTTTGGAGTCTGGGGTCTCTCCAGACCCAAACGCGTCAAGACATCCCGTGGGACGTCGTGGAGCAACCGGGTGGAGGGTTCCGCATCGCCGCATGTGCCGTGGACCCCGACATCGGTATGAACCCGAGGGCGTTCGCCGTGGACATCGCTGCGAACGGCGTTGTGCAGAGCCGTCAGGTCTACGGACAGGGCGGCGTGCCGAGTGACCCCTCGACGTGGCGACGGAGCATGCTCATGGGCATCGAGCGGTGGGGGAACGAGTACGTCGCCGTCGGTACGCAGTACAACGACACGCTGGAGGTGGGGACGGGAGACGTGATGGTGATCAAGCTGGGGGCTACCCTCACGACGCAGCCCCTCGCGCAGACGACCCTCACGAACACGCCCAACGAGCAGGACACCGGGTTCAACATCGCCTTTGCGGGGGACGGCTCGGTCCACGTGGCGTCCGTGCTCGACTGCGAGAACTTCGGGGAGTGTCGACGCTTCGGGGCTGGCGGCGAGGGCGACCTCGTCGTTCACCGCCTTCGGCGTTCGGACCTCGCGGTCCTCGGCTCGACCGGCTCCGCGCTCGGACGCGTAAAGGGGTTCGACATCCTCGTCGGATTGACATCCACCGCCGACGGCGGGACCGCGCTCGTCTCTACGAAGCAGCCGAACGGTCCGACTGGCCAAGGCGAACCAACAGACAACACAGACGCGTTCGTCGCTAAGCTCACCACCACGACAGCCGTCGACTGGATGAGGACCTACGACGCGCGGACCAATCGGATACACACCCAGACGGGCTCCAACTACGAGAAGCATCAGGAGTGCCTCTACGACATCATCGAGGACGGCGAGGGGGGACTCGTCATCGCCGGCAACAACAGCAGCAACCTCGACGACAACTACGTCGTCCGCTTCGGCACCGCCGAACCGAAGACGCTCCCCGCGACGACGGTGTGGAACTCCCACCTCGTCTACCCTTCGGCCGGGCAGTCCTTTACGGCTACGGTCTCGGGGGATCTGGAGGTGACGGACTCGGGCGAGATCTGGGTCGATCCAGGCAGGACGCTGAAGTTCGTGCCGGGTGCCCGCCTCATCGTCGAGGGGACGCTCGACGCCGAGGGCACGACGTTCACGGCGTCGGAGCCGAAGGGGGGGTGGCGCGGCATCACGGTGAGCAACCCGCAGGGGGCTACCCCGTCGGCGCACTTCAAGGACGTCACCATTGAGGGGGTGACGTACCCCAACTTCGTAAGGGGAGGGACAGCCCTGGGAGTCTACAACGCCGAGGTCTCCCTCGTGGACACCGAGGTCACCGGGAGTGCGGGGCCGGGCGTGAGCGGGGTATGGGCCGCAGGGCCTGAAACGCTCGTCCACATCACGAGCGCGACCGTGGGAGGACCTGACTTCAGCGAGATCTCCTCACACAATGGGCACGGGGTCGTCGCGACGAACGACGCCGAGGTCCGCGTCTCCCTCGGGAGCGTGATCGAGTTCAACGACGGCTCCGGGGTCTACGCCTCGAACGGCGGCCGCGTCGTCCTCGACGAGAGCTCCGTCCTCGACAACGGCCACTACGGGCTCGACGCCTACAACTACGGCGAGATCGACTTCGTCGACCTCGGTGTCCCCTCGTTCTCCTCCTCGACCACGGACAACCTCGTTGCCCTCAACGACCTCGGCGGCATCCTCGCCCGCGACCACGCGAGCGTCTCGGCAGGGTCCTACAACGACCTCACCGGCGCGTGCATAGCCTGCGAGAACACGATCCGCGACCACTCCACCGACCTCGCGCCGGTGGACGTGAAGGCCGAGACCGGCTCCGTCGCCTTCGCCGAGAGTAACTACTGGGGACCGGGCATCGCTTCGGAGAGCGACCTCGTGCTCGACGCGAGCAGGGGGAGCGTGATCGAGGTGACGCCGATCCTCACGGTGCCGCCGAGCGCGCGGGCCTCCGGCGTCGCGCACGACGGACGCTCTGCGTCGGATGACGAAACGAGCGCCCGCTCGGGCGGCCTCCGCTCGGGGTTCCGAGCGGTGTTCGCCGAGGCGCGGGAGGCCGCCGCCGGGGGCGAGTACGTCCGGGCGTTCACGCTGCTCCGCGACGTCATCGTGACGGCCGAGGACGCGGCGCTCCGTCGGCTGGCCTACACCGAGGCCACGCGGCTCTTGCGCCGGGCGCAGCCGCCGAGCGTGGTGGGCTTCCTCGAAAGCGTGGCGAGCGGGGAGACCGGCGGGAGCGAGTACCGTCCGTGGGCGCTCCGCGCGCTCGTCATGGCGTATGCGGCGGCAGGACAGGCGTCCGACGCGGAAGCAGCAGCAGTGGCGCTCGCCGATGGGTACGGCGACGGCGGCCACGCCCGCTACGGCACGCTCGCGCAGTTCCGGTTCCGCCTGGCGGCGGACGACCTCGCGGGCGCGGGCGCGGCGTTGGCCGAGGCGGAAGCTGCGTGGCCGGAGCACCCGTCGGTCGAGGAGGCGGGGGCGGTCTACGCCGTGGCCTCGGGCGGAGGCGGGGCCGGCTCCCGGTCCGGTGGTGGTGTTGCTCGGACGAGCGGCCTTGCTTTGGTTGAGGCACCTGCGGCTCTAGGCGACGAGCCTGTGCTCGCGGTCTACCCCAACCCCACGAGCAGAGCGGTAAGCGTCGCGCTCACGCTCGACGCGACCGTTTATGCCCGCGTCGTAACCTATGATGTGCTCGGGCGCGAGATTGTCGTGTTGCACGAGGGCTCCCTCAATGCCGGGCGGCACCCGTTCCAGTTCGACGCGGCGGGGCTGTCAGCGGGGGTGTACGTCGTGCGCGCCACGGCCGGGGACCGCGTAGCCACCGAACGGATCACGGTGGTCCGATGAGGCGCCCACGGTGGAAGCGGCTACGATTAAGCGTAGCGGCGGCGCTCCTCGTGGGCGCCGCCACTACAACAAGTGTGCTTGCGCAACCTGTCGAGTGGGAGCAGTTTGGTAGCGAGATCATCGCCCGAGGCATCACGTTCGATGCGGCCGACACCCTCTGGGCCATCACCAACGACGTCTACCAGCTCGCGCCCGGCTCCGACGCCTGGGTCGAGATTAACGACATCGGCGGTCGCCGCCTCCTCTTCACCACCGCCGGAACGCTCCTCGTGACCACGCCCGGCACGGTGCGTTCGACCGACCGCGGGCGGACGTTCACAGATCTGTTTCAGCGGGCCGACGGCGGGCTCTATGAGGTCCCCGCCGACGTCGGGAGCCCACCCTCAGGCAATGCCCCCCTAGCTGGCCGGCTCTTCAGCGGGCTCCGCATCGGAGATTTCGACGGGGCCGCCTTCAGCGCCGACGACGGGGCGACGTGGACGGAGGTGCCCATCGGCGACCAGGGCACCTTCGGCGGCGACGCGCAGGCGTTCCTCGCGATCCCCGACGGGGAGCACGCCGGCCGCGTCGTCGCCGCTTGCTACAACGGGCTGGCCTACAGCGACGACGGGGGCCAGACGTGGGAGCTCTCGTCGGTGTGGCAGCCCTTCGCCTTCGCCGCCTTCGCCGTCGCGAGACTCCCGCTCGGCAGCGGCCCCCACGGCGGGCGGCTCCTCGCGGGCGTCGACGGGCCGGTGGACGGGGTGGGCACGACGGCGGTGTGGGCCAGCGACGACGGGGGCCAGACGTGGGCGCCGCTCCACGACTTCGGCGTGCCGGGCGGTCGCATCGCGGCGCTGCTCTGGGCGGGGGCGACGGCGGCGGGCGAGCAGACGGTCTACGCCGTGCGGGTGTTCTCCGACGTGTGGCGATCCGGCGACGGGGGCCGGACGTGGGAGGCGCTCGGGAACGTCAACCCCGAGCGGAACACGAACGTGAAGGACGCGCTCGTGGGACCCGACGGGCGGCTCTACGTTGCACAAAACCGATCGGGCTCGGGAGACCCCTTGAACGGGGTATACCGGACGGTGGCGCCGGTGGCGGTGGCAGCGGAGCCGGGGACGCCCGAAGCGGCAGAGGCGGCATCGCTCGCGGTGTACCCGAACCCCGCGGGTGATACGGCGAGGGTCACGCTGGCACTCGCCGAGGCCTCCGAGGTGCGGGTCGCCGTCTACGACGTGCTCGGGCGCGCCGTGGCCGTGCTCGCGGAGGGGCCGCACGCAACCGGGACGTACACCGTCGAGTTCGACACGGCCGGGCTACCGGCCGGCGTCTACATCGTCCGGCTCACGGCCAATGGCGTCTCGAAGACGCGTCGAATGACGAAAGTTCGGTAGCCCGAGCGGCAACTCTTATCCCAGCACCTCCGCGCTCCAGCCTTCGAAGTGTGCGGTGACGGCGATCCGGCGGTCGAGCGTGTCGGCGGTGGTCACGACGGGCAACGGCTCGGGCGGGGGGCGTCCGCGCAGGCGGTGGGGACGAGAAGAAGGGCGAAGAGGGGAACGAGGCGAGCGAGCATCGGCGGTAGGGTTTGCCCGGAAGCTACGGGCGTACGAGCGCGATCTGGACATCCATCACGTTCGTATGCATCGGCCCCGGTCTGAGGAGGTGGCCGAGCGTGTCGAAGAAGGGGTACGCGTCGTTGCGGGCGAGGTGGTCGGCGGGGTCGAGGCCGCGTGCGCGCGCGTTCGCGATGGTCTCGGGCATCGCCCACGCTCCGGCCGCGTCCGTCGGCCCGTCGATGCCGTCGGTGCCGCCGCTGAGGAAGACGACCTCGCGGTCCGACCCGTCGAGTTCGAGCGCGGCGGCGAGGGCGACCTCCTGATTCCGCCCGCCGCGTCCGTCGCCGGCGACCGTCACGGTCGTCTCGCCGCCCCAGAGCAGGCACGTCGGCCGGTCCACGTCGAGGTTCAGAGCTTCGTGCGCTAGCCGCCGCCCGACGTCGCGTGCCTCTCCCGTGACGGGGTCGGGGTGGACGTGCACGGCATAGCCCTGCCGCTCGGCCTCGGCGCGGGCGGCTGCGAGCGCGTCGCGGTTGGAGCCGACGAGAACGGTTTGTGACTTTTCCAGCGCCGGGTTCTTCGGCAGCGCCCTCGGCCGGTCGATCCCCCGGAGCAGGAGGTCGCGGATCGGCGCGGGCACGCGCTCCAGCAGGTCGAACCGTTCGAGCACGGCGACGGCGTCGGCGAACGTCGTCGGGTCCGGGACCGTCGGCCCGCTGGCGATCGTCGCGAGGTCGTCGCCGACGACGTCGGAGATCGCGAGGCAAACGACGGTTGCGGGAGCCGCCGCGCGGGCGAGCTCGCCGCCGCCGACGGCCGAAAGGCTCCGGCGGACCGTGTTGACGGCGTGGATGTCGGCGCCGGAGCGGAGCAGGAGGCGGAAGGTCCGCTGCGCGTCCTCCAGAGCGATCTTCCCGGCGAACGCGGGCCACAGCGCCGAGCCGCCGCCCGAGAGCGCGACGAGCAGCAGGTCCTCTGGGACGAGGCGGCGCGCGCGAGCGAGGGTGCCCTTCGCCGCGCCGAGACCTTTCACGTCCGGCACCGGATGCCCCGCCTCGACGACCGCGACACGCTGCGGCGCGGGCTGCCCGCTCGGAAACGTCGCTCGGTATCCGTGCGGCACGGCGACAAGCCCTTCGTCGACCCGAGCCCCGAGGCGGGCTTCGAGCGCGCCCGCCGCCGTCATCGAAGCCTTGCCCGCGCCGACGAGCACGACGCGCCGATACGCGTCGAGCGGCCGGTCGGCGAGCGCGCCCAGATCCACGCTGTCGAGCAGCCGCGCCGGCATCGCCGCGCCGACGGCGGCGTCGAAGAGCGCGCGGGCGTCGGTGACGAATGCGTTCACGTTGAGGGAACGGAGGGAGTGGAAGG
>CAYTJT010000164.1:0-7815 GCA_964438105.1 uncultured Rhodothermales bacterium
AGCGGAGCATGTTGATCTCGAACCACTCGGGCTCGCGCTCCTTCACGTCGTCGAAGACCTCGTGCGACTGCATCGAGATCGCGAGCGGCGGGCAACTGCGGGCGCAGAGCCCGCACGAGACGCAGCGCGGGCGGCCCTCCTCCTCGACGAGCACGGGGCGGCCGCGGTACGAGTCCGGCGGGTACCACTGCTCCTCGGGATACTCGAACGTGTAGCGCGGCGCGCTCATTTTCGAGAACGAATAGCCGAGCCCCTTGAAAATCTCCGGGAGGTAGAGCTTCTCCCAGAAATTCAGCTTGCGTTCGTTCGGGGTGGCGTTGTTGACGGGCGTGCCGGCCATCGGACTGCGGGTGAGGATCGAGAGGGAGCCGGAAGATACGGCTGGGGTGGGCGCGGTCTAACGCGTTGCCCTCCCGGCGGATTCTGAGAAACGGCGAATCGCGCGGCGTACCCCCCGCCGCGCTCATGGTCGCTCGCAGAGCTCACTCCCGGTTACGCGCGGCTGTCCCCCTAAGCTAGGGGGACAGCTTTTCTGTCTCTGAGCGCAGCGACGGACAGAAAAGCGGGGGGTCGAAGGCCCCGGACACCCTCAGCTGAAGAAGACGGCGCGGGCGATAATCAGCGCGGCGAAACCGGCGATCCCCGCCCCGAACCAGATCAGCGGCCGGATCGCGCGCTCCGTCCCGAGCGCCCACAGCGCGAGCCCCAGCCCCATCCCCGATAGCGCGCCGCCGAGGAAGCCGTACCCGGTGACGGCGAGGACGATGGCGGCGAGCAGCACGACGGCGGGCAGGACGTACGGACGAGGGAACATGGCGAAGGGCGCAGATGAGAGCAGAGACCCAAACCTACCGACGCACGGCGATATCCAGCGGCGCCAGCAACGCGTCGACCGAAGCCGCCACCTCGCCCCCGACTACGACGCGCCGAATCAAGCCGAGGCGGACGAGTTCGTCGTCGGGATCGCGCGGGTCGGTGTTCGGAATCTTTTCGGCGATGCGGAGGCCGTGCGCACCGAAGAACCCGTCGTCGCCGACGCACGCAGGGTAGGACGGAACACGGTGGTCTTCGTAGTACGATTCGACGTCGGGCGCGAAGCCCTCGGCCGTGACGGCATGGAACGTGACGAGCGTGCCCTGCGGCCCGGAGACGGCCTGCCAGAGCGGAGCCTCGTCGCGGAGGGCGTCCGGCTCGCCATCGACCGGCACGCCGTACGAGTGGTTCGAGTCGGTGTAGGTCATCCCGCGCGCCGCTTCGCTGAGGTCGAGGTAGCTCATCACGCCGGGCACAGGGTGGACGCGGAGCGTCGCGGTCGTCTCGATGAGGCGGTCGTAGAACCGCCACGTCTGCTGCACGAGCGGCCCGCTGTTGAACCCGACGACGCCCCGGATCGCCCGCACCGGCCCGCTCCGGTTGACGACGAACGCGCCCTCGCTGAGCGATCCGGTGTACGGCGTCCGCCAACACACCCCCGGCCCGAACCCGATCATGTCTACGTCGAGCAGATCCGGACCGTCCGCGACGGCGAGTTCGTCGAAGATCCAGCGGTCGGCGAAGCCGGCGCGGTAGTGGGCCGTCGTGACGCGCGAGTCCTCGGGGTTCGCGCCGACGCGGTCGCCCGACGGGTAGCCGTAGGGGAAGCCGAGGATCGGAGGGCGCCGCCCCGTGTGGTCGTAGGTGTCGAGATACGCGCCCCGCTCCAGCGATACGGCGTAGTCGACGTAGCTCGCGTCCGCGCCGGGCGCACCCGTGCTGCGGAAGAGGTAGGCGTAGCGCGTCGCGCCACCAGCCTCGACCACCACGACCGTCCGGCTCCCCGCATCGACGCCCGCGGGGACGGCGTCGGTCGCCGGGCCGAAGTCGCGCAGCATCACCGCGATCTCGTCGAGCGCGTCGAACGTCGCGTCGGGATCGGCGCCGACGTGCGTGTTCGGATCGGCATAGCCGACCTCGACCACCTTCCCCCGAATATCGCGGCACCACGCCCGCCGCGGGCAGTCGCGCGGGTCGAGGCCCGGCGGGTACGCGTCGGCGAGGTCGTAGACGAACCGCTCATCGACCTGCACCGGAATCGGGACGAGCGCGCCGTCGCGGACCCCGAACGCCACGACCTCCTCCGGGGCGGCCCCGAGCAAACGCGGCGTCTCCTCCCCCACGAGCACGACCGGCCGGAAGTCGGGCTGCGCATGCGCCGACGCCGCGAGCAGCAGGACGAGGGCGGCACGCCGGATCACTTCTGCTTGAACGACAGCGTGAGCGGGACGCCTTCGAACCCGAACGCGTCGCGCACCTTGTTTTCGAGGTAGCGCCGATACGGCTCGCGCACGCCGCGCGGGAAGTTCGAGTAGAACGCGATCACGGGCGGCTCGACGCGCACCTGCGTGGCGTACTTGATCGTCACCTGCCGCCCCCCGGCCGACGGCGGGTGGTGCGCCCGCACGGCCTGCTCGACCACCTCGTTGAGCCGGCTCGTCGGGATCTTCTTCGCCCGCTCGGCGGCGACCTCGAGCGCTTTTTCGAGCACGCGCTGGATGCGCTGGCCCGTCAGCGCCGAGATGAAGAGGACGGGGATGTAGCTCATCGTGCCGAGCTTGGCGTGGACGGCCCGCTCGAAGTCGCGCGCCGTGTTCGTCTCGCGGTCGACGAGGTCCCACTTGTTGACGGCGATCACGATGCCCTTTTTCATCTCCTCGGCCTGCCGGATCACGCGGGCATCTTGGGCTTCGAGCCCGAGCGACGCGTCGAGGAGCACGACGGCCACGTCGCACGACTGCACGGCGCGCTCGGTGCGGAGCGTGGAGTAGAACTCGACGTTCTCGCGCACCTTGGCTTTCTTGCGGAGCCCGGCCGTATCGACGAGCACGACGGGCTGCTCGCCGTGGTGCACGAGCACGTCGACAGCGTCGCGCGTCGTCCCGCTGATCTCGGTGACGATCGTCCGTTCTTCCCCGAGGAGCGCGTTCGTCAGCGACGACTTGCCGACGTTCGGACGGCCGATGATGGCGATGCGCGGCGCGTCCGGTTCCTCCTCGTCTTCCTCTTCGGGCAGCGCGTCGACGAGCGCGTCGAGGAATTCGCCCGTGCCGCTACCGTTGACCGAGCTGACGGGGTACACCTCGCCGAGCCCGAGGCGGTAGAACTCCGCTGCGTCGAGCCGCCGCGACGCGCTGTCGGCTTTGTTGGCGACGACGAAGACGGGCTTCTCGGTCCGCCGCAGGACGGTCGCCATCTCCACGTCGAGGTCGGTGACGCCGGTCAGCACGTCGCCGACGAAGACGAGCACGTCGGCCTCGCCGAGCGCGATCTGCACCTGCTCGCGAATCGCCGACTCGAAGCGGTCGGCGGAGCGGGGCACGAAGCCGCCGGTGTCGACGAGGTCGAACGTGCGGCCGTTCCACTCGGCGTCGCCGTAGATCCGGTCGCGCGTGACGCCGGGCTCGTCGTGGACGATGGCCTGCCGCTGCTCGGTGAGCCGGTTGAACAGGGTGCTCTTGCCGACGTTGGGACGGCCGACGATGGCGACGAGGGGCATGGAGGGGGTGAAGGGTAAGGGGTAGAAGGCACTCGCAGGGGCGAACGCCGTTCGCCCGAGGTCAGACGCGAGACTTGCACGGGACGCAAGCTACGCCGTTCCGCCCCGCGTCTCGCGCCTTGGCCTATTCTGCACGGCGCCAGCGTGTATGGATTCGTGCCCCCCCGACGCGCCGCGCGCGAAACTTGCGCGTCCGAAGTGGGGTTTTTCCATCCTTCCGCCCAACCTCTGCTCCCCGATGAAGTTCTATCCCCTCGCCGTCGCGCTCGCCCTCCTGTTCACGCTCACGGCCGCGCAGTGCGAAGACCCCGCGACGGGCGGCACCGCACCGGATGCGGCGACGCCCGCCGAGCCCGTCAGCCTCGACACCGAGCCGGGCGCCGACGTCGAGCCCGACACGGCCGTCTTCGCCGGCGGCTGCTTCTGGTGCATGGAGCCGCCCTACGAGAAGCTCGACGGCGTGTTCTCCGTCGTCTCCGGCTTCGCGGGCGGCACCACGCCCGACCCGACCTACCGCGAGGTCTCGTCCGGCCGCACCGACTACGAAGAGGCCGTCCGCGTGGTGTACGACCCCGAGGTCGTCGACTTCGAAACGCTCGTGCAGGTCTTCTGGCGCAACGTCGACCCGCTCGCCGAGAACCGGCAGTTCTGCGACCGCGGCCCGCAGTACCGCTCCGTCCTCTACTACCGCGACGCCGAGCAGCAGGCGATCGCCGAGCGGTCGCTCGACACCGTGCGCGGCCTCTTCGACGAGCCGATCGCCACAACAGTGGAGATGCCGGGCACGTTCTACGCGGCGGAGGACTACCACCAGGACTTCTACCGCACCAACCCGGACCGGTACTACTCCTACCGCGAGGGCTGCCGCCGCGACGCCCGCCTCGAAGAACTCTGGGGCGACAAAGCCGGCAAGCCCGGACCGCTCGGCTGATTCCCACTCTTTTCGATAGCCGCACCGAACCCATGCAATCGACTTCCCCCGCTCTCATCGGCCTCATCGCCGCGGCCGTCGTCGGCCTCGTCGCGCTCGCCTTCGTCCGCGCGCCGGAGGCTCCGGCCGACGCAGCCGCCGCCGCCGAAACCGTCGCCGCGGAGGACTCGCTGAAAGAGGTCCTCACGCCGATGCAGTACCGCGTCACGCAGGAGGACGGCACCGAGCCGCCGTTCCGCAACGAATACTGGGACAACGAGGCGCCCGGTATCTACGTGGACGTCGTCTCCGGCGAGCCGCTGTTCTCCTCGACGCACAAGTTCAAGTCGGGCACGGGCTGGCCGAGCTTCTGGCAGCCGCTCGTCCCCGACAACATCGCCCGCGACGTGGACTACAAGATCGGCGTGCCGCGCACGGAGGTCCGCTCCGCGAACGCCGACTCCCACCTCGGCCACGTGTTCGAGGACGGCCCCGAGCCGACCGGGCTGCGCTACTGCATCAACTCCGCTGCCCTCCGCTTCATCCCCGCCGACCAACTCGAAGCCGAAGGCTACGGCGAGTTCGCCGCGCTGTTCGAGGAGTAATCCTCGGCGGCGGCAAAAAAAAGGTCGCGGTGATACCGCACGTGCGCCGGGTCGATCCGGTGGCGCGAGTGTGTACGCAAGCGACCGGGAAATCCGATCAGTTCGAGATCGTCTTTGATGGCGAGGGCGAACTGATCGAGCAGGACGTGGTGGTTCGGGCAGAGGCAGAGCATGTTCTCGGCGACGTCGGGCCCATTATGCGGACGGCCGAGCGGCCGGATGTGAGCAGCTTCGGCGTAGGGTCCGGCAGGGGTTCCGAGTCGCTCGCCGCAGACCTGGCAGCGATAACCGTGCAACTGCTTCACGGACTCCGCGACCGCGGCGCGCCGGATGAGGCGCTCTACCTGCTCCTCCCGACGCGGAGCGGGTTCATACGATGCACGCTGCTCCTCCACACGGCCCGGCTGCGGCGCATCAGACGGGACGAGCCGGAAGCGCCACACGCGATGGCCCGACTGCCCGACCTCCGGCCAGAAGTCTGTCACACGGTAGAGTCCATCGTACCGATAGCCGCTCGGCGGCGGGTCGTGGACATCCGGGCTCACGCCGCGAATCACGCGCACCGGCACCCCCCGCCGCATGCTGTTCGCGAGCGCGAGATTGCCCCGGTTGAGTTGCTGATCGTGAACTTGCTGACCCGAAGCTGCATCGCGCCCTCCTTGCCCGGTGTAGAGAATTTCGCTGCCCGAGTCCGCGTCGTCCTCATAGCCGCCGGAGAGCACGATCGACTCTGCCCCTTCGCGAGCGGGACCGGCGATACCCGCTTGCAACTGCCGGTGTACGCCCGCCTCGAACAGCGCACGCCGATTCTCGAACGTGCTGCCAACCGGGACTCCGTCGATGGGGCCAAACGCCACGGCTACAGCCGCTCTTTGCGTTCGAGGTAGAGCGCGCGGAAGAGCATCGTCGCCGTCTTGGCCGTCTGGTCGGTGAACCAGTAGTTCACGCCCGCGCCGATCGCGGCCCCGGCGACGGGGATGAGTTGGCCGAGCTTGCGGGCGGCGAGGTTCTTGGCGAGCTCGCGCGGGACGTGGCGGTTCTGATCGCGGAACGTGCCCGAGGCGCGGCGCCCGCGGTACTCGGTGTCGTGCGCGAACGCGGCGGCGGCCACGCTCAGCTCGCGCATCGCGTCGTTCTTCGCCTGCTGGCTCCCGCTCGCGGCGACGTTGTAGATCGCCACGACGAGCGACTTGAACTCGGGGCGGCGGAGGGGAAAACCGTAGGCCCCGCCGATCTGCTGGATCAGCCGGAAGTTGATCGTGAACAGGAGCGGGATGTCGGCGGCGATGAAGAGCGGGCCGCCCAGACTCGTCCCGCCGCCCTCGATCGCGGCGAGGATCGCGTTCTGGTTGTAGAACTCGCGGGCGATCGGGTCGAGCCGGTCGAGCGGCTGGTCGCGGAGGTCGTCCACGGCGTCCGCGTCGAGGCCGTGCGCGCGGGCCTTGTCGAGCACGTCGTCCTCCTCATACGTCCACTCGCTCGCGTCGTTGAGCACGCCGAGCCCGTCGACGATCGCGTCCGAGAGCCGGTCCACAAGCTCCGGCGGGACGACCTGGTCGAAGGCCCAGTCCACCGGCTTCATCGCGAAGTCGATGGCCTGCTGGAGGAAGGACGCTTCGCCGTGCTGCCAGCGCTCGATGTCGCGCTGGGCTTGCTTCTCGTACTCGGTCAGACGCATGGAGTGGTCACTCGTTCTAGGTCACTGGTCACTTGTGAAGGGGGAGATCAACAAATGACCAGTGACGAAGGACCAACCACTAATCCGTATTGATCTCGTACTTCTTGAGGAGGCGGTACATCGTCGCCCGGCCAATGCCGAGCTCGACGGCGGCGCGGTCGACGTTGCCCTCGCAGATCTGATAGGCCCGCTCGACGGCCCGCTGCTTGAGCTCTTCGAGCGAGGTGATCTCGTCGTCCCCGCCGAGCGAGAGCGTCGGGAGGCCGTCGCCGGTCTCTATACCGTCGCCGGCGTGCGCAGGTTGCGCCGCCGCCGGAGCCGCCTTCCTCGCGGGCGCGGCCGGCTTGGCGTCGGCCCGCTGGGTCCACGGGGTGATGCCCGTGTTCAGCTCCAGCATCAGGTCCTCGACGCGGATCTGCTCGCCGTCGGAGATGAGGATGGCGCGCTCGACCGCGTTCTTCAGCTCGCGGACGTTGCCGGGCCAGGTGTACTTCATGATCGCCCTCGACGCCTCTTTCGAGAGCACCTTGCCGTCGAAGCCGTCGTGGTCGGCCTTGTAGGCCTCGACGAAGTGGTGGGCGAGCACGAGCACGTCTTGGCCGCGCTCGCGCAGCGGCGGCAGCGTCACGGGGAACTGGAAGAGGCGGTAGTAGAGGTCCTCGCGGAAGCCGCCGCTCTCGATCATCCGCAGCACGTCCTTGTTCGTCGCCGAGATCACGCGGCAGTCGAACGTGATCGTCTTGTCGCCGCCGACGCGCGTGATCTCGCGGTTCTGGAGCGCGCGCAGCAGCTTGGCCTGGAGGTCGAGGTCGAGCTCGCCGATCTCGTCGAGGAAGAGCGTGCCGCCGTCGGCCTGCTCGAACTTGCCGATGTGGCGGGCGTGGGCGCCCGTGAACGAGCCCTTCTCGTGCCCGAAGAACTCGCTCTCCATCAGCTCGCGCGGGATGGCGGCGCAGTTGACGACGACGAAGGGGCCGGTCTTCCGGGCGGAGTTGTAGTGGATGGCGCGGGCGACGAGCTCCTTGCCCGTCCCGCTCTCACCCTGGATCGCCACGGTGAGGTCGCCGCGCAGGGTCTTCTGGATGAGGCG
>CAYTJT010000165.1:0-7803 GCA_964438105.1 uncultured Rhodothermales bacterium
TCAACTCGACGTGGGGCGGCAACATCGTCGACATGGTCCGCTTCGACCGGATCCTGGAGGTGATCGAGGAGGACGACCTCGTGGCGAATGCGTGGCGGGTGGGGAGCCACCTCAAGAGCCGCCTCGAAGGCTTCGCCGAGGAGTACGGCGCCGTCACGAACCCGCGCGGCCGGGGGATGATGTGCGCCTTCGACCTGCCCTCGACCGCCGTCCGCGACCACGTGCGGAAGCAGTGCTACGAGCACGGCCTCGTGATCCTCGCCTGCGGCGACCGGACCCTCCGCTTCCGCCCGGCCCTCACCCTCTCCGAATCCGACATCGACGAGGGGCTCGAGCTGCTCCAGCAGGCGCTCGACGACGTGGTGGCGTGAACCTGTGGGGACGTGCGGGGGTATGGACGTGCTTCCTCTCCCAAACGTCCGCACGTCCTAACTTTCATACGTAAAGTCGATGCCCGTCCGCCACGTCACCGCGCCCACGAAGATTCCCGTCCCCGGCGGCAAGCTCATCGAGGAGCACGTCGGCCGGGTGAACACGGAGACGGCGAGCCTGAGCGTGGCGCACATGGTCGCGCCGCCCGGCTGGGACGAGCCGTACCAGACGCCCGCGTTCGACGAGGTCACGATTGTCGTGCGCGGCACGATGCGCGTCGAGCACGACGGCGGGGTAACGGACGTGGGAGCGGGGGAGACCGTGCTCTGCGAAGCGGGCGAGCGCATCCGCTACTCCAACCCGTCCGACACGGAGGCGTGCGAGTACTGGGCCGTCTGCGCCCCCGCGTTTAGCCCGGAGACGGTGCGCCGCGAGGGGTAGCGGTCCGAACCGCCATCGCCCGGCGTGGTATCATCCGGCAGATCTGCCCGCCGACGCCATGACCGACCCGACGCAAGCGCTCCTCAACTCGCCGACGCTCCCGCGCCACGTCGAGCACCTCCGCCGCGTGCTCGCCGACGAGGCCGCCCGCCGTGCGCGCTTCGTGGATGAGATTCAGCCCCACGAGAAGGGCGAGTTCATCAACGGAGAAGTGATTATGGCGTCCCCTGCCTTACACCGCCATAATCTCGTTTCATCCCGCCTTGTTAACCTGCTTGGAGCTTACATCCGGGACCGAGGTCTCGGCGTGCTCGTGTTCGAGAAAGCGATGGTGTCGCTGACGCGGAACGACTACGAGCCGGACATCGCCTTCTTCGACCGGGACACGGCGGCCGAACTCACCGGGGACACACTCCGCTATCCCGCGCCCGACCTCGCCGTCGAGATCCTCTCCCCGAGCAGCGAGGGGCGGGATCGTGGGGTGAAGTTCGAGGACTACGCCGCCCACGGCGTGACCGAGTACTGGATCATCGACCCCGACGCCGAGACCGTCGAGCAGTACGTGCTCGGCGATGGCGGGGAGGAGTACGCATTGCGGATGAAGTCGGCCACGGGCGAGCTCGCGAGCGTCGCCGTCGAGGGCTTCGCCGTGCCCGTCCGCGCGCTCTTCGACGACGCGGCGAATGTCGCGGCGCTACGGGCGATGCTGGCGTGAGCGACCGCCTGCCGGTTCACACGGGTTGTGCCCTGGCGTTCAGCCCGGAGACGGTGCACCGCGAGGCGGAGTAGGACCGGGGTCCTATTGCACCTGACCTTTCGCGTCGTTTCTTCCGGGTAAGAAACCTCGCCAAAGGATGCCACACACCCGGACTCTCGCCCTCGCAGCACTCACGGCCGTCGCCGCTCTGGCCGTCGCCCCGGCCGACTCGGCACGAGCCCAAACCCCCTCCGTTCGGTTCGACCGTATCGGGCTGGAGGAGGGGCTTCCCCAGAGCACGGTGATGGCGACGCTGCAGGACCGCCGGGGCTACGTGTGGGTCGGGACGGAGGACGGGCTAGGCCGATACGACGGCTACGGCTTCGAAACCTTTCGCCACGATCCAGCCGATCCGCGGTCGCTCTCGGACAACTACATCATCGCGCTGCACGAGAGCCGGGACGGCACGCTGTGGGTCGGGACGTCGGACGGGGGGCTTAACCGGTTCGATGGGACCGGCTTCGAGTCGTTCCGCCACAGTCCCGACGAGCCGACGAGTCTGCCCCACGACCGCGTGACGTCGATCGCGGAGGACGCGTCTGGGGCGCTCTGGGTCGGGACGCGCGGAGGCGGGCTCGCACGACTCGACGCTGAGACACAGACGTTCGCTCGCTTCCGCCATGACTCGACCGACGTCCGGTCGCTCCCGAGCGATCAGGTGTGGGCATTGCTGACGGACAGCCGAGGGCGGCTGTGGGTCGGGACGCGCGGGGGCGGGCTCGCCCGGCTCGACGGCGACGGCTTCGTCCGCTATCGGCACGATCCGACCGACGATGCGAGTCTCCCCGGCAACGACGTGCTCGATCTCTACGAGGGCGACGACGGGTCGATCTGGATCGCCACGTTCGGGCATGGTCTCGCACGATTGGACCCGGATACCGGGACAGCTCGCACCTACCGTCACGACCCCGACGATCCGGACAGCCTGCCGAGCGAAGGGGTCGTGGCGGTGCATCAGGACCGGGCGGGCGATGTCTGGGCCGGGACGTGGGGCGGCGGCCTCGGCCGGCTCGATCCCTCGACCGGGCGCGTGACGCGCTACGCCCACGACCCTGCCGATGCCGGAAGCCTCGGCGATGTCTACGTGCGCTCGCTGTACGAGAGCCCGCAGGGGTTGCTGTGGGTCGGAACGGTGAGCGCCGGGCTCTCGGTGCGGAGCCCGGCGCGCGAGCGGTTCCACCACGTACGGCACGCGGACGGTGATGAGGGGAGCCTGATCGCCAACTACGTCCGGGCGTTCGCGGAGGACGCGGAGGGTGCCCTGTGGGTGGGGACGCGCGACGGGCTCAGCCGGCTCCGGGACGGCCGGTTCGAGCACGTCACCGCCGACGGCGGACCGGGCGCGCTCAGCGCGTCGTACGTCCGCGCCCTACTCTCCGACAGCCGGGGGACGCTGTGGGTGGGGACCGCCACCGGGCTCAACCGGCGCGAGCCGGACGGCCGGTTCACGCGCTTCCTGCACAACCCCGAGGCGGCGGCGGACGGCGACCCCAACGTCCACCGCGTGTACGTGATCCTCGAAGCTCGAGACGGCCTGCTGTGGGTCGGGACGCGCGATGGGCTGCACGCCTTCGACCGCGAGCGCGAGGCGTTCGTCCGGCACCTCCGGCACGACCCCGAGCGCCCCAACTCGCTGCCCGACAACGAAGTGATCTCGCTCGCCGAGGGCGACGACGGCGTGCTGTGGGTCGGAACGACGGGCGGGCTCCTGCGCCTCGACGGCGACCGGGCGCGGCGCTACGTCCACGACCCCTCGGACCCGCACAGCTTGAGCAACGACCGCGTGTTCTCCCTCTTCCCGGCGGAGGACGGCGGCGTGTGGGTCGGGACGAACAGCGGGCTCGGCCGGCTCGACCTCGCGACGGGACGGTTCCGCCACATCACGACGCGCGACGGGCTTCCCAACGACCTCATCTACGGCATCCTCTCCGACGAGACGGGGCGGCTCTGGCTGAGCACGAACAAGGGCCTCGCCCGGCTCGATACGACGAGCGGAGAGGTTCGGACGTACGACGCGTCGGACGGCCTTCAGAGCAACGAGTTCAATCAGGGGGCCTATTTCCGGGCGCGCAACGGGGACCTGCTCTTCGGCGGCATCAACGGATACAACCGGTTCGCCCCCGGCGCCATCGTCGACAACCCGCACGTCCCGCCGGTGGTCCTCACGGCGTTCCGCATCTTCGACCGCCCCATGCCCATCCCGCACGACGAGATCCGGCTGGGGCACGAGGACGATTTCTTCGCGCTGGAGTTCGCCGCGCTCGACTACGCGAACCCGGCGCGCAACCAGTATCAGTACCGGCTGGAGGGGTTCGAGTCGGAGTGGCAGGACGCCGGCACGCGGCGCTACGTCTCATACTCCAATCTCGACGGGGGGCGGTACACGTTCCGCGTCCGCGGCTCGAACAGCGACGGGGTCTGGAACGAGGCCGGGCTCGCGGTTCCGTTGACCGTCGTGCCGCCGTACTGGGAGACGGGGTGGTTCCGGCTCGCGCTCGCGCTCGGCGTGTTGCTGCTCGGGTTCGGGACGGCGTGGGTGTGGCAGCGAGGGCGATTGCAGATCGTCGAGCGGAGCCGCGCGCAGATCGCAGAGGCGCAGCGACGGCTGTCCGAGGGGCGCGAGCAGGAGCGCCTCCACCTCGCCCGCGAGCTCCACGACGGTCCGGTGCAGGACCTCTACACGGCGAAGCTCCGCCTCTCGCTCGCAGCCGAGGCGGCGGACCTCAACGGCGAGCTCCGCCCGGTGGAGGAGGCGCTCGGCCGCGTGAATGCGGCGCTGCGGGGGATTTGCGGCGAGCTGCGCCCGCCCGCGCTCGGGCCGTTCGGGCTGGCCGCGGCCCTCCGCAGCCACGCCGAAGCGCTACGCACGGCCTACCCCGACCTCTCCTTCGAGTTGCACCTCGCCGCCGACGGGCAGCGCCTCCCCGAGACCGTACGGCTCGCCCTCTTCCGCATCGCGCAGGAAGCCCTCTCGAACGCCGCGCGGCACGGCCGTGCCCGCACCGTCGAGGTCGTCTTCACCGTGGACGCGGAGGAGGCCGTGCTCGAAGTCCGCGACGACGGGCGGGGTTTCTCCGTCCCGCCTCGCCCCCTCGACGACGCACGGGCAGGGCGCTTCGGGCTGCTCGGGATGACGGAGCGCGCCGAGGCGCTCGGGGGACGGCTCGTCGTCACGTCGTCGCCGGGACGAGGAACGACCGTGACGGCACGCGTGCCTGCAACGGTCGAGCGGTCGGGTGCGGATACAGAAACGGAGAGCGCCCCATGAGCAAGCCTCCCATCCGCGTCGTGCTGGCCGACGACCACCCCCTCTTCCGGGCAGGCGTCCGGCTCCTTCTCGAACGCGCCGCCGGCATCGAGATCGTCGGAGAAGCCTCGAACGGAGTCGAAGCGCTAGAGCAGGTCCGGACCCTCGTGCCCGACGTGGTCATCCTCGACATGGAGATGCCGGAGATGACGGGCGTCGAAGTGGCGCGGCGGCTGCGCGCGGTCGGGAGCCCGGTTCGCGTCCTCGTGCTCAGCGCCTACGACGACGACGAGTACGTCGCCGAGCTCCTCGCGAGCGGGGCGGCGGGCTACCTCACGAAGGACGAAGTGCCCGAGCGGATCGCGGCGGCCGTGCGGGGGGTGGCGCGCGGGCAGAGCGGGTGGCTCTCGCAGGGGGTCTCGCAGCGGGCGTTGCGGAGGCGGGACGGTGAGGCCGATAGCCGCTCGTTGTCGCCCCGCGAGCGCGAGGTTCTCCGCCTGATCGCCGACGGCCTCGACAACGGCACGATCGCCGCGCAGCTCTTCATCTCGGAGAACACCGTCAAGAACCACGTCACGAGCATCTTCGCCAAGCTGGAGGTGACCACGCGCGCCGAGGCGGTGGCATGGGCGTGGCGGAACGGACTGATGGGGCCGCCGGGCTAGCGGGAATAGGATCAGCGCCTCATGCGCGCCTCGCCTCGCGCTCCGTACCCTGTAGTCGATACACACCAAACCGTCTGTCGCTATGCATCGTTTCTACCTGCTCGCTCTTCTCACTGCGCTCCTCGCGCTTCCTTCGCAGGCGCAGCCCTTCACCGACATCACAGAGAGCCTTCCCGATCTCGGCTGCTACGCCCCCGAATCTCTCGCGCCGGCCGATTACGACAGCGACGGCGATGCCGATGTAGCCTATCGTACGCTCCTTCGAAATGACGATGACGAGTGGTACGAAGGCAGCTTCCTGCTCACGAATACCGGTCTAGACGGAGCAGGGATGCGGTTTGAGAAAGAGCCGCTCTTCCTCGCTGGTCCTCTTTCGACGGACGATCCCGAGATCTGGTACGATTACGACGGGCGAGATCTCATGTGGGGCGACTACGACAATGATGGCGACCTCGACATCATCCACACTCGGGGGGCGGAGCCGTCGCTGCTGCTTCGCAACGATGGAGGCGTTTTCGCCACCGAAGAAGTGGGGCTGCCCCCGATTCAGCGGAGCTGGCTCCCCTTCTTCGACAACCGGCCGTCGAGTCGCAGCGACTACGATAACGACGGCGACATCGACCTGTTCGTTGGTGCGGTGCCGGAGAGTCCCGACAGCGAGGCCCGGGACGGCTACTTGCTGCGCAACGACGGCGGCACCTTCGAAGTGGTGGCCGACGACCTGCCTACGGTGATCGCCGGCAACTCCGATTGGGGTGATTATGACGGCGACGGCGACCGCGACCTGCTCATCGTCCAGACGGCAGGATGGAGCCCGGACATCGAGGCCCGGACGGTCCTGCTTCGCAACGATGGCGGTACGTTCGTCGATTCGGGCGTGGAACTCGAAGCGTTGCACTTCGGCGGCGGCACGTTCGGAGACGCAGACAACGATGGCGACCTCGACATCATTCTCGCCGGCCCCCGGGTGGAAATTCCGCGACATCAGGTGTATATCTATCGCAACGACGACGGCTTTTTTACGCAGACGGTGGCGCTACCCACGGTTGAGGGAGAGCCGTCCGACGTGCCGATGGCTGTCGCATGGGCCGACTACAACGGTGACGGTGCAGGCGACTTCCTCCTGACGGTGCGGTCGTCCGGCGAGGACATAGAAGGGCGGATCTACCTTCGCGACGACGATGGCTACACCCTCGCCGCCGTCGTGCCGGGACCGTGGTTGGAAATCACGGGCTCGCAGGCATGGATCGACCTCGAAGGTGACGGCGACCTCGACTATTTCGTGAGTGGCGTCGTGGAAGAAAACGAGACCGGCGACTGCCCTCCGAACGTGCTGCTCTTCCGGAACGACGCGCCTGCCACAAACGCAGCGCCCACGCAGCCGACGACGCAGGTCGCTGAGGTCTCAGGCGACGCCGTCGTGCTGGCGTGGGAGCCCGCCTCCGACGACCACACGCTTGCCGACGCGCTCACGTACAACCTTCAGGTCTCCGACCTCATGGGCTCGGATATCGTCAGTCCGATGTCGCGCACGACCGGCCAGCGGTTGCTACCCGAGCGCGGCAACGTCGACCACAACACCGCGTGGACGCTCCGTGATCTGCCTCCGGGCGAGTACGAATGGCGTGTGCAGGCCGTCGACAACGCCTTCAACGGCAGTGTCTTTGCCGAGGGCGGCACGTTCGTCGTCGGCACCGTGGACGCTGAGGGCGATGCGGCGTTGCCTGCGGCCTTCGCTGTCGGCGCGGCGTTCCCGAACCCGCTGCGCACGGAGGGCACGCTGCGCCTCGACCTCCCCGCAGCCGCCGAAGTCGCCGTCACGCTCTACGACGTGCTCGGGCGTGAGGTGTTGACCGTCCCGCCGCAGCCGATGGCAGCGGGTACGGCCCGCGAAGTCGCGCTCGACGTGCGCTCGCTGCCGAGCGGGGTGTACCTCTACCGCGTCGAGGCCGCGCTGCCGGGCAGCACCGAGCAGGCCAGCGGAAGACTCACGGTCGTGCGCTGACGACGCGCTGCGAGAGTATACGCGAGCGCCCCGGCGGCACGGACCTGTCGGGGCGCTGACCGTTCGTTCGGAAATGACGCTATGCTTCCTCAGGTGCCTGGGAGGCCTCGGGCGTTTCCGCCGCTGGCTCGACGGCGGAGCCGGCGGCGGGCACAGTCGAACCGTCACCGCTGGGCTCGACGACGGCTTCGTCGAGGATGAGGCGGGTCACGTCGGCGATGGCGTCGCCGGACTTGAGGTTGATCACGCGGACGCCCTGCGTGTTGCGGCCCATCTCGCGGATGTCGGCCACGCGCATCCGGATCGTGATGCCGTT
>CAYTJT010000166.1:0-7803 GCA_964438105.1 uncultured Rhodothermales bacterium
CCGACCCGAGCGCGCAGTCGAGCCGGGTGTGGCGGACCATCTCGATGATCGTCGCTACGCCGCGCCCCTCCTCGCCCACGAGCCACGCCGACGCGGCGTGGAATTCGACCTCGGACGAGGCGTTGGATTTGTTGCCGAGCTTGTCTTTGAGCCGGAGGAAGCGCAGCCCGTTCCGCTCGCCGTCGGGCATCCAGCGCGGCATGAGGAAGCATGAGAGGCCCTCGGGGGCTTGCGCGAGCACGAGAAACGCGTCGGACATCGGCGCGGAGCAGAACCACTTGTGGCCGGTGACGGCGTACTCCGCTCCCGGCCCGCCCACTACGACCGGCTCGGCGACGGTGATGTTCGCGCGCACGTCGGTGCCGCCCTGCCGCTCGGTCATCGCCATGCCGAAGGTGCAGCCGCGCTTCTCGTCCGGCGGCAGGAAGCGCGGGTCGTAGTCGTTGGTCAGCACGCGCGGCCCCCACACGTCGGCGATCTCGGGCTGGAGGCGGAGCGAGGGGACGACGGCGAAGGTCATCGTGATCGGGCAGCTCGTGCCTTCGTCCACCTGATGCCGGAGGTGCATCAGCACGCCGCGCGCGACGTGCGCCCCCTCTCGATCCGTCGTCCACGGCAGGCTGTGGAGCCCGTGCTCGATCCCGAGCCGCATCAAGTCGTGGTACGCCGGGTGGTATTCGACGGTGTCGGACCGCTGCCCGTAGCGGTCGTGCGTGCGGAGGACCGGCGGGTGCTCGTTCGCGAGGCGGCCCCACGCCAGCACCTCGGCTGAGCCGCAGCGCGCACCGAAGTCACGCGCCGTTGCATCGATCCAGCCTCCCCCCTCACGCGCGACGGCTTCGCGGAGCGGCGTGTCCGCCTCGTACGCGTTGTAGCCGGCGAGGGGCGGCGGCTGGTTGAGGACGGCGCGGACGGGGTCGGGTGTGAGGATCTGCATGGCGGCGCGGTTAACGGTGTTTACCCACGATAGCGCGCCGCGCGGCCGACGTCAAGCCCCCGCCTCCCTTACGCCTGGGCGCTCGGAAAGTCCGGGCGAGCGGTGACGCGGAGCGCCTGCCCGAGGTGCCGCTGCTCGTGGCGGACGAGGAGGGTGAGCCCCTCGCCGACGGAGAACTTCAGGAGTCCGAAGAACGGCGACGCGAACCGGCCGCCGTTCACGTCGCGCCCGTCGGCGGCGCGGATCAGCCGGAGGAGCGCGGCCTGCTGGTCGAGAAACCGGTCGAGCGCGGCGGCCCCCGCCGACGGCGGTGTTTCCCCGGGCTGAATCGCGCGCGGCGCTTTCAGCTTCCGCGTCGAGTCGGGCGAGACGAACTTGATGAAGTTCCGCGCGATGAACCCCGGCGCGTACGCGCCCTCGCGCGACTCCATCCGCCCGATGCCCGCTTCGATGCGCGCGGCGTAGCCCTCGTCCACCTTCCGCATATGCTCGAAGCAGTCGGCCACGCTCCACGCGTCGGGGGCGGGCCGCCACGTGAGCTGCGCGTCGGTGAGCGTGTCGCGGAGCCGCTCGGTCTCGGCGCGGACAGCCTCAGCGTCGGTAAGAAGACGGCGGAGGTGCGGGTGGCTGAGCGTAGTCGTCATGGCGAGCGAGCGGCTGTGGGAGCGAGCGGGACGGCGGGGCAGCCGTTCGACGCGGCCGGCCGGCGCCGGGTTGCGCCCGCGGGCTGTGGCGTCACCACCCTTCGGAGTCCCACTCGTCCTCGGGCCGAGGCGGGCGCTCCCACATTGGGTCGATCCGCCCCTCGATCTCGGCGACGAGCTCGGGGTGCGCCTCGGCGAGCGCGGCGAAGAGGGCGGCGAGCGCGGCGTGGTCGAGGCTCGCCAGCGTCTGCTCGAAGGGGGGCCGCTCGTCGACGGCAGTCGGATGGTCGAGAGCGACGAGGAGCGTGGCGACGACGTGCTTGCACCAGCCGCCCCAGTCGTACGGGCACGAGCAGCGCACGCCATCGACGCCGTTTCCCTTCAGCGCGATGCGAACTTGATACGGCCTCGGCTCGGTGCCGTAGACCTCGGCCGTGAGCGTGTCGCCGCGCCGAACGGGGAAATGCACGGCGTCCGTCCCGGCGTAGCGCACGCCGCGCTCGAACACCTTCTCCGTCGCGTGCTCGCGGACGAGCGATTCGGTGAACGGCAACGGCTTCACGGCGCTCGCCCCTCCAGCACGGCCTCGGCGACGGGCAGCACGCGCTCGACCCACGCGGCGTAAACGCGCCCCGACGGGTGCAACCCGTCTTCAGCGACGAGCGCGGCGTCGAGCGGGCGCGTCCGGAACAGCGGCGTGACGTCGACGAAGGCAACGCCCGCCGCCTCGGCCTCGTCCCGCGCGACGGCGTTGTACGCGTCGATCTCCGCGCCGATCTGCTCGGCCGTCCGATCGTCTTCAGCGGCGAACGGCGTCACGCCCCAATCGGGAATGGAGAGGACGAGCACGTGCCCGGCGTCGCCCCCGGCGAACCCTACGGCGCGGCGGAGCAGCGCGCGGAATGCCAGCCGATACGCCTCCACGGAGCGTTTGCGATACTGGTCGTTGACGCCGATGAGTAGGGAGACGAGGTCGAACGGCCCGTGCGGGCCGGCGGCGTCGATCGCCGCGTCGAGCTCGTCCGTCGTCCACCCCGTCTCCGCGATGATCTCGGGGTCGGCGATGTCGAGCCCCTGCGCGCGGAGGGCGTCGGCGAGGAGCACGGGCCAGCGGGCCGAGGGCTCGACGCCTTCGCCGATCGTGTACGAATCGCCCAACGCGAGGAACCGCAGGGGGCTCATCGGACCGGCTGGGCGACGGCGCGCAGCGACGCAGTCACGCGGTCGAGAATCGCCTCGGCGACGTCCCGCTTCGGCTGCTGCGCGAGGTCGTCCACCGAGCCGTCGCGGCCGAGGATCGTGACGCGGTTCGTGCCCGTGCCGAAGCCCGCCCCCGCCTCGTTCGCCCAGTTCAACACGATCCAGTCGAGGTTCTTCCGCTCCAGCTTGCCGCGGGCGTGGTCGAGCCCGTCGTGCGTTTCGAGCGCGAAGCCGACGAGCACCTGCCCCTCACGCTTCTGCGCGCCGAGCCCGGCCAGCACGTCCGGCGTCCGCCGAAGCCTGAGGGTGAGAGCCTGCCCCGGACCTGATCCGGGGTCGCCGTCCGACTTTTTGACCTTGCGATCCGTGGGGGCGGCGGGGGTGTAGTCGGCGACGGCGGCGGCCATCACCACGAGATCGGCGTCGGCGTGGCGCTGCGCGGCGGCGTGCAGATCAGCGGCGCTCACGATGTCGACGCGCTCGACGCCGTCGGGCGTGTCGAGGTCTGTCGGCCCGCTGATGAGGACGACGTGGGCGCCGCGGGCGGCGGCAGCGGCGGCGAGGGCAAAGCCCATCGTGCCCGTCGAGCCGTTCGTGAGATAGCGGACGGGGTCGATGGGCTCGCGCGTCGGCCCGGCTGAGACGAGCACCTTTTTGCCCGCGAGGCTGCCGGTCTCCCGCGCTTCTCTCCGCCGCTCGATCGCTTCCAGTTCATCCGCGATCCGCGCGACGAGCGTCGTGGGCTCGGGCAGTCGTCCGGTGCCGACGAGCCCGCTCGCGAGCTCGCCGTGCTCGGGTTCGACGACGCGGACGCCGTCGCCGCGAAGGGTGGCGAGGTTGCGCTGCGTCGCGGGATGGACGAACATGTCGTGGTCCATCGCCGGGGCCACGAGGAGCGGGCAGCGCGCCGAGAGCGCCGCCGCCGTCAGCATCGAGTCGCAGACGCCACTCGCGAGCTTGGCGAGCGTCGTCGCCGTGGCGGGCGCGACGACGAAGAGGTCGGCCCATAGGCCGAGGTGGACGTGCTTCGTCCAGCTCCCGCTGGCTTCGCCCCCGTTCTCGGGGAAGATCTCCGTAAGCACCTCGCGCTCGGAGAGCGTCCCCAAGGTGAGCGGGGTGATGAAGCGCGCGGCGTCCGCCGTCATCAGCGCCTGCACCTCGGCGCCTGCCTTCTTCAGCAGGCGGACCAGCTCGGCCGCTTTGTAGGCCGCGATCGACCCGGTGACGCCGAGGAGGATGTTCTTGGAGGACAGCGAAGAGAGGACGGAGGAGGACGACGCAGACGCGTTGTGGTCGGTCACGGGCTGGGGTCGATCCTCCATCGTCACTCCTCGATCACCCCTCTTCCTGCGCGGGGTTGCGGTAGTAGATCTCGTCTTCGAACATCTCCTCGATCGCGACCTGGGTCGGCTTGGGGCGCTTTTCGTATTCGAGCGAGACGCGGAGCTGGTCCTCGTTCGGGCGCAGCTCCTCGACGGGCTCCAGCCCGAAGTCCTCGAAGTAGGAGAGCTTCGTGTCGAGTTCGGCCTTGGTGTGGGTCGCGACCTGGCGGGCGCGCTTCGAGACGATCACCGTGGCCTCGTAGAGGTTGCCGACTTTGTCGGCGAGCGCGGCGGTGTCGATGGTTTTGATAGCCATGCGGGGCAGCAGATTAGTGCGTGGTAGTCAGTCGTAAACGTTCGGGTCGGGGTTGTCTAGCTGCCGAGAAACGCCTGGACGCGCTCCACGGTTTCGGAAACGGCCGCTTCGAGGTCGTCATTCACGACGACCGCGTCGAAGTCCGTGGCGTAGGCCATCTCCATCTCGGCGCGCTCCAGCCGGGCGGTGAGCGAGCTCTGCGTCTCGGTCTGCCGGTTCCGCAGCCGCTCGGCGAGCGTGGCGAGCGAGGGCGGCTTGATGAAGAGGGTGAAGGCGTCGCCGTCGTAGAGGCGCTTCACGTTGAGCGCCCCGCGCACGTCGATGTCGAGCAGCGCGATGCCCTCGGCGGCGACCCGGTCGATCTCGCTGCGGAGCGTGCCGTAGAGGTGCCCGTTGTAGGTCTCGAACTCGATGAAGTCGCCCGCTTCGACGCGGCGGCGGAACTCGTCCTCGGAGAGGAAGAAGTAGTCGGTGCCGTCGAGCTCGCCGGGCCGCGGGGCGCGCGTCGTGGCCGAGATCGAGAACCGCGTCTCGGGGATCGCCTGCGTGAGCCGCCGGGCGATCGTGGTTTTACCGGCTCCGCTCGGGGCGGTGAGGGCGACAATTTTCATAAGCGGCTGCGCGGCTAGACGATGTTTTGGACCTGCTCGCGGATCTTCTCTAGCTCCTCCTTCATCGCGACGGCGCGGTGCGCGATGCCGGGGTCGTTGGCTTTGGCGGCGATCGTGTTGATCTCGCGGTTGAACTCCTGGGCGAGGAAGTTGAGGCGGCGGCCGACGGGGTCGGGGCTGCCGAGCGCCTCGCGGAAGAGGGCGAGGTGCGAGCGCAGGCGGACGCACTCCTCGTTCACGTCGAGCCGGTCGGCGAGGAGCGCGATCTCGAGCTCGAGCCGGTCGGGATCGACGCGGGCGTCGCCCTTGTCGTCGCTGAGCAGGTCGGCGATGCGTTCGTGGAGGGCGTCGCGGGCGGCGGTCACGCGGGCCGGGGCCTCCTTTTCCACGGCGTCGAGCTCGGCTTCGATCGCGTCGAGCCGGGCGCGGAGGTCATCGGCGAGCGCTTCGCCCTCCTGCCGCCGCATCGCGGTGATCGCGTCGAGCGCAGCGGCGAGCGCGGCCTGCGTCGCCTCCCACACGCCCTCGGCGGACTCCGCTTCGTCAGCGACGAGCACGTCGGGAAACTTCAGAATATGATCGAGCGCGACGGGCTCGTCCACCCCGGCGGCCGTCCGCACCTCGTCGAGCAGGCGACCGTACGCGGCGGCGGCGGCAGCGTCCACGCGGAGCGGGGCCGCTCCGGCGGCGCGCTGCGCCTGCACGACGACGTTGACCTTCCCGCGGTCGAGCGCGTCCTTGATCCGGTTCTGCATGGCCGCCTCGTGCTCGGCGAGGGAGCGGGGGGCGCGCACCGTGACCTCGCAGTACCGGCTGTTGAGCGAGCGGAGCTCGACGGTCACGTCGGCGCCCTCGGCGCTCGCCGTGCCGCGTCCGAAGCCGGTCATCGAGTGGATCATGCGCGGGGCAGGGAGGGAGTAACGCAGGAGCCGGGCCGCGCGACGCAGTCCGGCTCGGGGAGCCCCACGGCGAGCCGTGCAGGGCGATGCGGAGAGGGAGGGATTCGAACCCTCGGTACCGGGGAACCGGCACACTCGCTTTCCAGGCGAGCCCCTTCAGCCACTCGGGCACCTCTCCAGATTTCGGATTTCCGATCGGGGATTGAATATCGGCCATAGAGGGCAGGGCAACTGTTCAATTCCCTCTAAATCCGCGATCCAGAATCGGAAATCCCAAATCGTCACACGGCCATGATGTCGGTCTCCTTCTTGCCGAGCATCTCGTCCACCTTCCCGACGTATTCGTCGGTGAGGGACTGGAGCCGGTCCTCGCTCTCGTAGCGCATGTCCTCGCTGAGGCTCTCTTCGTCGGCGGCCTTTTTGATCTCGTCTTTGGCGTGGCGGCGGACGTTGCGGATCGAGATCTTCGCCTCCTCGCCCTGCGCGCGGGCCGCCTTCGCGAGCTCCTTCCGGCGCTCCTCCGTCAGTGGCGGGATCGAGATGCGGATGAGCTGGCCGTCGTTCGTGGGGTTGAGCCCGAGGTTAGCGGCCATAATCCCGCGCTCGATCTCGGGGAGCGTGCCCTTGTCCCACGGCTGGATCACGAGGAGGTCGGACTGCGGCGCGCTCACGCTCGCGACCTGGTTCAGCGGCATCTGCTGGCCGTAGGCATCCACGCGGACCTCGTCCACCATGCTCGCGTTCGCGCGGCCGGTGCGGATGTGGTTGAACTCGTGGGCGAGGTGCTCCAGCGACTTGTGCATGTGCTGGCGCGCGTCGGCGAGGATCTGCTTGAGCGTGTCGTCGATCATGAGGGCTGTGCGGCGATAGGGTTCGGGGTGGGAGGCGACGGCTCGGAGGCGGCGCCCGAGGTCGTGTCGGCGAGCGTAGGCTCGTGCTCGTTCCACTGCACGAGCGTGCCGGCGGGCTCGCCGCGGAGCACGCGGAGGAGCGTACCCGGCTTGTCCATGTTGAAGATGAGGATCGGCAGGCCGGACTCCTGGCAGAGCGTGATCGCGGTGAGGTCCATGACCTTGAGGTTACGCCGGACGACCTCCATCCCGCTGATCGTGGCGAAGCGCTGCGCCTCGGGGTCCTCCTCGGGATCGGCCGTGAAGACGCCGTCGACGCGCGTCCCCTTGAGCACGACCTCGGCGTCGACCTCGGCCGCGCGGAGGCTCGCCGCCGTGTCCGTCGTGAAGTAGGGGTTGCCGGTGCCCGCGCCGAAGATCACCACGCGGCCCTTTTCGAGGTGGCGGATCGCGCGGCGGCGGATGAACGGCTCGGCGATCTCGTCCATCTCGATCGCGGACATCAGCCGGGTGAAAACGCCTTTCTGCTCGAGCGCGTCCTGCAACGCCATCGCGTTGATCATCGTGGCGAGCATCCCCATGTAGTCGGCGTGGGCGCGCGACGAGACGGCGGAGCCCTCGGGCGAGACGCCCCGGAAGATGTTGCCGCCGCCGATCACGAGCGCGATCTCGACCCCGGCCTCGTGCGCCTCTTTCAGCTCCTCGGCGTAGCGGTCGAGCACGCTCGGCGAGATGCCGAACTCCTTGTCGTCACCGAGCAGGGACTCGCCGCTGAGCTTGATGAGGACGCGGCGGTAGCGGAGCGGGGACGGGGACGCAGCCATGACCGGGAGGGGAGCGAGAGAAGACGGGGCGGCGCAAAACTACGGCGTGCGCGGGCTCCGTGCAATCCGAATACCCCCCGTCCGGCTCGTGGTCGCAGAGGCTGCGCCTCCGCTCCCGGCTTCGCCGAACTGTCCCCCTCGGCGAGCAGGGCTGCTAAGTTCTGGTCACCACGCCCCGCTCATTCAACCCACGGGCCGA
>CAYTJT010000167.1:0-7738 GCA_964438105.1 uncultured Rhodothermales bacterium
GGCGGGCCCTGGTCGAGGCTCGCGTTGAACTCCGGCCCGGCGAGGAAGTTATCGCCCGACGAGAGCAGCACGCTCGCGTCAACCCCGTCGTCCGCGCGCAGCGTCTCGACGACGTCGGCGAAGAGGGCGATGCCGCCGGCCTCGCCGATCCCGTCGATCTCTTCGGAGAGCAGGTCGCTCTCGCCGTCGTTGTTGTGGAGGATCGCAAGCGTGAAGTTCGTCGCGATGCCGTACGTCGTGACGGTCCCGCTGACCTCGTTCGAGACGACGAGGAGCGGCTGCCCGGTCGGGCTGTCGGCGGCGGGGATGAATACGAGCCCTTCGGGGCCGAGGTCGCCCGCCTCGGGCGACTCCGCATCGGCCGAGAAGTCGCGGTTGTTGACGTAGTCGACGAAGGTCGGCGCGGCGGGGTCGGTGATGTCGTAGACGATCACGCCGCCGATCCGCTCCAGCCCGACGAAGGCGTACGTCCGCCCGTCGATCTCGCCGAGCGCGACGCCCTCGGGCTCGGGGCCTTTGTCGTCGCTGCGGTTATCGAACGAGTCGTTGTCGTCATTCGTCGAGTTGAACACGTCGGGCAGGAGGGCGGCCGTGATCTGCTCGAGGTCGTCGGCGCTGTCGTAGACGAGTTCGAGGCCATCCATGCCGAGCGTCCAGATCGAGAAGGAGCGGGCGCCGTAGGCGTAGAGCTCGTCGTAGTCGCCGTCGCCGTCGGTGTCGCCATTCGCGAGGGTGATGTTGAGCCGGCCGAGGTTCTCTTCGAGCTGTAGCGTGGCGGCGTCGGGGAACGCCGTCGGGTCGAGGGTGAGGTCGGCGACGCGCTCCTCCTCGCTGAAGCCGTCGTAGTCGCGGGCGTCGCCCTCGTTCGCCGTCACGAGGTAGGTCTGCCCGTCCACCTCGTAGGTCTCGATCGCGTCGGGCTGGTAGATCCCGAAGACGGGCCAGTTCTGGAAGTTGATGCCGCCGTCCTCGTTCGAGGCGTCGAACATATTCTCCGGGTCGCTCCAATCTTTGAAGCCGAGCCCCTCGACGCCGACGAGCGTGGCCGTGGCGAGGTCGACGACGGCGACGGCGTTGTTCTCCTGCAGCGTGACGTAGGCGAGCCCGTCGCGGATGGCGACGTACTCCGGCTCGAGGTCCTGCGCGACGGTTGCGCCGGGGCCGAAGATGCGGACGCTCTCGTCGAGCGCCTCCTCGTCGAGATCGCCGAAGCCGACGTCCGTGACGACGGCGCCGCCGACGCCGTTCTGGAGGTCGATGACGGAGATGCTGCCCTCGGGGTCGATGGTGTACTCGTCGTTCGGCTCGCCCTCGTTCGCGACGACGAGGTAGCGCCCGTCCTCGCTGAAGGCGACGCCGTCGGGCAGCACGCCGACGGGCACGCTGCCCAAGAGCGCGCCTTTGTTGGAGTAGAAGCGGACCGAGCCGGGGTCCGTGGACTCGTCGGCCTCGGCGGCGACGGCGACGATCCCGCCCCGGACGGCGATGCTGTTGACCCCGCCGCCGGGCACATCGATCGAGAGGACGAGCGTGGGGGTGGCCGGGTCGGAGATGTCGAGCGCCTGCACCTGGCCGGCGTCGGCGTTGACGAAGAAGAGGCGCTGCGTGGCGCGGTCGTAGGCGACGATCTCGGCGGCGCCCTCGTCGAAGATGCCGGTGGCGTAGGTGCCGAGGGGGTCGAGGCTGAGGCTGGGCTGCGCGAGGGCCGGACCCGGCGCGAGCAACAGGGCGAGGAAAAGGAACCGTAGCGGACGGGGCATGGAAATAGAAAGGCGGGTGGAAAGAGAATCGGGATCGCCGAAGCTATCCGCCGCTCTCCCAGCCTCACGTTACCGTGTCGTTAACCGCACATTACGCTTGTGTTTAAACGACCTGAACGCCACACGTTTAACGGCGGCATAATGTGTGCTCTCCGTACGGTCCACAGCTTGGCTCCGACCCACTCACCGACCGTTTCCCCCATGTCGCTGCTCCGCACGCTCGCCGCCGCCCTCGCCCGCACCCTCGCTCGCGCTGCCACGGCGGCACGCCACACGACGACACGCCCCGCCGCCGACGCCACCGACGGCTACGAGGCGTGGCTCGCCGAGAGCTTCCCCGAGGTACGCTAGCGCCCGTTCAGCTCTCTGCGTGCGTCGTTACACGACGCCGTAGGCGAGCAGGGCGTCCGCGACCTTCACGAAGCCGCCGACGTTGGCGCCCCGGACGTAGCTGACCGTTCCGTTCTCCTGCCCGTAGGTGACGCACGTCGCGTGGATCTTCTTCATGATCTCCTGCAGGCGGCGGTCCACCTCCTCGCGCGACCACGAGATCCGCATCGAGTTCTGCGCCATCTCCAGCCCGGAGATCGCCACGCCGCCGGCGTTCGCGGCCTTGCCCGGGCCGTACATGATGCCGTCCTGCTCGAAGCGGTGCGCCGCCTCGGCCGTGCTCGGCATATTCGCGCCCTCACAGACGAGCGTGCATCCATTGCCCAGAAGCGCCTGCGCGTCCTCGTCGTCGATCTCGTTCTGCGTGGCGGACGGGAACGCAGCATCGCAGGCGATCTGCCACGGCGTCTGTCCGGCCATGAACTCTATCCCGCTGCGGTCGGCGAGGGCGTCGAGGCTGCCGCGCCGGTTGTTCTTCAGGTCGAGGATCTCGTCGAGTAGCTCGCGGCTGAGCCCATCCGGGGCGTGGAGCGTGCCGGAGCGGTCGGAGAGCGTGAGCACGACGGCGCCGAGGTCGAGCAGCTTCTCGGCGGTGTACTGCGCGACGTTGCCCGCGCCCGAGACGAGGCACCGCTTGCCTTCGATCTGGTCTCCACGGTGCGCCAGCATCTCGCGGGCGAAGTAGACGCTGCCGTAGCCCGTCGCCTCGGGCCGGATCAGGCTGCCGCCCCACCCCGCGCCCTTGCCCGTCATCGCGCCGGTGAACGCGTTTCGGAGCCGCTTGAACTGCCCGAACAGGTAGCCGATCTCGCGCCCCCCGACGCCGATGTCCCCGGCCGGCACGTCCGTGTTCGCCCCGATGTGGCGGTGCAGCTCCGTCATGAACGCTTGGCAGAAACGCATCACCTCGCGGTCGCTGCGCCCCTTCGGGTTGAAGTCGCTGCCGCCCTTCGCCCCGCCCATCGGGAGCGTCGTCAGGCTGTTCTTGAACACCTGCTCGAAGGCGAGGAACTTCAGCACGCTGAGGTCGACCGACGGGTCGAACCGCAGCCCGCCTTTGTACGGGCCGATCGCGTTGTTCTGCTGGATGCGGTAGCCGCGGTTGACGTGGACCGCGCCCTCGTCGTCCTCCCACGTCACCCGGAACATCACCACGCGGTCCGGCTCGACGAGCCGCTCCAGTACGCGCGCCCGCTCGTACTCCGGGTGCTGGTTGACGTACGGGATCACCTTTTCGGCGACCTCGCGGACCGCTTGCAGGAACTCCGGCTGCTGCGGGTTGCGGCGCTCTACGTCCGCCATGAAGGTGTCGAGCTGCAGCGTGTCTATTTGCACAGGGGTACCCGTTTGTTTTTGGAAGCGCTTCCGAAGGATACCGCGCACCAACGAATGACGCACGTCTACCTCCGGCTCACACGACTATGACGTACAGGATTGCGAGGAGGAAGAGAAAGCCCGCGCCCATGGCGCCGAACAGCAACGCCGTCTGGCCTCCGCTGAGGAACGGCTCGTCGTGGAGCATCTCGCGGGCGTCGATCGTCTCGGGCGCGTGGTTGGGGTTCGACGAATCCATAGGACGAGGCGTGAGGGGCAGAAGGCAGGGGCCACGAAAAAACCCGGCACCGCCGTGCGATGCCGGGTCGATCGGTCGTAACCGAGACGTGCTGTCAGTTGAGGTGCGCGCGCATGTCGGCGCGGGCGTGGTGGCGGCGGAGCTTGCGGAGCGCCTTCTCCTTGATCTGGCGGACGCGCTCCCGCGTGAGCCCGATCTGCTCGCCGATGGCGCCGAGCGTGAGCGGGCGCTCGCGGCCGATGCCGAAGTAGAGCCGCGTGATCTCGGCCTCGCGCGGCTGCAGCTGCTGGAGGATCCGCTCCACGTCGATTTTGATCGACTCGGCGGTGATGGGCTCGTCGGGCGAGTCCATCTCGCCGTCGGGGATCACGTCGAGCAGGCTCTGCGCGGAGTCGTCGGAGAACGGCGCGTCCATCGAGAGGGAGCGGCGGCCGTGGCGGAAGCCCTCCTCCACCTTGTGCGGCTTCATCTCGAGCTCGTCGGCGAGCTCCTCGACGGTCGGCTTGCGGCCGTGCGCTTGGGAGAGGCGCGCGCTGGCCTTGCGCATCTTCGACAGCGTGCCGATGCGGTTCTGCGGGAGGCGGACCGTGCGCGCCTGGTCGGAGAGCGCCTTGAGGATCGACTGGCGAATCCACCACACGGCGTAGGAGATGAACTTGAACCCGCGCGTCTCGTCGAAGCGCTGCGCCGCCTTCACGAGGCCGTAGTTCCCCTCGCTGATGAGGTCGGTGAGCGTCAGCCCCTGCCCCTGGTACTTCTTCGCTACGGACACGACGAAACGCAGGTTAGCGCGGACCATCTTGTGCAACGCCTCCTGGTCCCCCTTCTTGATCCGCTGGGCTAGCTCGACTTCCTCTTCTGGGGTGAGGAGCTCTACCTGGCTGATCTCATCCAGGTACTGGTCCAACATCCGTTGCTGCCGGGGAACGTACATACTCGTTGCGTCGATTAGTGGGAGTTCGGGGGTAGTTCGGGGAGCGGCCCCTCCTTCCTATGGAGGAATCCCTTAACCGTTTCCGTCGCGCGGCGTTCCGGGGCCTCTTTTTTTCATTCTTTGCCGTTGCTTCTCTTTCCAGAGGCGCTCTGTCGTTATCTGTTATGGTTCGCCCGCGCGGAAAGGTTTCGACACTCACCCGGGACGATGCGGAGCGTTAACCAAAAACCCGGCGCCGACGGGATCGGCACCGGGCACTTGGTCCGCAGCGGAGAGGGAGGGATTCGAACCCTCGATGCCGCTATAAACGGCATACTCCCTTAGCAGGGGAGCGCCTTCAGCCACTCGGCCACCTCTCCGGAAAAGGCGCGGGCCGCCACGCGGACGGCCACAGAGTCGTAAAGATAGGATCGAGCGCGGCCGCACCCAAACGAGGTGGGCTTTTTTACGGGCCCTCCAAATTCGCGGCGTCGAGCCGACGACGAAGGGCGCGCGGTAACGAGAGAAGGGCGGCTCAGGGAGCCGCCCTTCGGGTCCGCTGAGGGAACGTGGTGCTAGGTTTGCTGGAGCGCTTCGGCGCCGGAGGAGATCTCGATGATCTCCGTCGTAATCGCGGCCTGGCGGGCGCGGTTGTAGGTGAGGCGGAGCTCGTCGAGGAGCTCGCCGGCGTTCGACGTGGCGTTGTCCATCGCCACCATCCGGGCGCCCTGCTCGGCGGCGTTGCTCTCGAGCACGATCCGCCAGAGTTGGTAGCTGAGGTACTGCGGGATGAGGTTCTCGAGGATCGCTCCGGCGCTCGGCTCGAAGATGTAGTCCACGTCGCCGCTGTGCTCGGCGTGCAGGTCGGTGAACCCCTCGTCCTCCTCCATCACCGGCGTCGAGAAGGCCTCGGTCGGGATCGGGAGGAACGGCTCGACGATGCGGTTCTGCGAGATCGTGTTCTTGAACTCGTTGTAGACGACGACGACCTCGTCCCAGTCCCCCTCGACCCACCCCTCGACGATGCGGTCCGCAACCGCGTCGGTCTCGGCGAACGTGAGCTCGTTGAAGAAGCCGCGGTAGTCGCCGACGAGCGTGAAGTCGCGCTTGCGGAAGTAGTCGTGCCCCTTCCGGCCGACGGCGAGGATCTTGAGGCGGGGGGTGCCGCGGAGATCGGCGTACTGCCCGTCGATGGCCGACTCGGCCGCCTTCAGCACGTTCGCGTTGAACGCCCCGGCGAGCCCGCGGTCCGACGTCACGACGACGACGAGCACGGTCTCCGCCTCTTCGCGCGCCTGGAAGAGCGGGTGGCTCGTCGGGTCCACGACCTCGCGGAGGTGCCCGATCATCTCGCGGATTTTGAAGGCGTAGGGGCGGGTCTGGAAGATCCGCTCCTGCGCGCGCCGCAGCTTCGCCGCCGCCACCATCTTCATGGCGCGGGTGATCTGCTGCGTGTTCTGCACCGACGCGATGCGCGTGCGGATGTCGCGAAGGGAAGCCATGCGTTCAGTCGGAAATCAGGGGGCGAAGCCGAGCGCCCGGGGCGGTATGGCCCCGAACGCCGAGCGCGTTAAGCGGACTTCGAGGTGTAGATGTCGGCGAGGTCGGTGGCTTCCTTGCGGAGCGTCTCGGCGACCTCGTCGCTCATCGTGCCCGTCTCGCGGATCGAGGCGAGCGCGGCGGCGTGCTTCATCTCGAGCCGCTCGCGGTACTCCTTCTCGAAGGCGCGGATCTCGTCGACGGGCACGTTGTCGAGCAGGCCCTGCCCGGCGACGTAGATGATGGCGACCTGCTCCTCGACCGGCACCGGGGCGTACTGCCCCTGCTTGAGCACTTCGACGAGGCGCTCGCCGCGGCGGAGCTGCCGCTGCGTGGCCGGGTCGAGGTCGGAGCCGAACTTCGAGAACGCCTCCAGCTCGCGGTACTGCGCGAGGTCGAGGCGGAGCGTGCCGGAGACCTTCTTCATCGCCTTGATCTGCGCGTTCCCCCCCACGCGCGACACCGAGATGCCGACGTTGATGGCCGGGCGCACACCGGCGTTGAAGAGGTCGGACTCGAGGTAGATCTGGCCGTCGGTGATCGAGATCACGTTCGTCGGGATGTACGCCGAAACGTCGCCGGCCTGCGTCTCGATGACGGGGAGCGCGGTGAGCGAGCCGCCGCCCTTGACCTTGCCCTGGAGCGAGTCCGGGAGGTCGTTCATGTCGCGCGCGATCTCGTCGTCCGCCGTGATCTTGGCGGCGCGCTCGAGGAGGCGCGAGTGGAGGTAGAACACGTCGCCGGGGTAGGCTTCGCGACCGGGCGGCCGGCGGAGCAAGAGGGACACCTGGCGGTAGGCGACGGCCTGCTTCGAGAGGTCGTCGTAGACGCAGAGCGCGTGGCGGCCCGTGTCGCGGAAATACTCGCCGATGCACGCGCCCGCGAACGGGGCGATGTACTGCATCGGGGCCGGGGACGACGCCGGGGCGTTGACGATGACCGTGTACTCCAACGCGCCGTTCTCTTCGAGCGAGCGCATCACTTGGGCCACCGTCGAGGCCTTTTGGCCGATCGCGACGTAGACGCAGTAGACGGGCTTGTCGCCCTCCTCGTGCGTCCGCTTCTGGTTGATGATCGTGTCCGTCAGCACGGCGGTCTTGCCCGTCTGCCGGTCGCCGATCACGAGCTCACGCTGGCCACGCCCGATCGGGATCATCGAGTCGACCGACTTGAGGCCGGTCTGGAGCGGCTCGGTCACCGGCTCGCGGTAGATCACGCTCGGCGCTTTGCGCTCGAGCGGCATCTCCAGCTTCTCACCGCCGATCGGCCCCTTGCCGTCGACGGGGTTGCCGAGCGGGTCGATGACGCGCCCGAGCATCCCTTCGGAGACCTGGATCGAGGCGATGCGGCCGGTGCGGCGGGCCTCGTCGCCCTCCTTCACCTGGTCCACCTCGCCGAAGAGCACGGCGCCGACGTTGTCCTCTTCGAGGTTCAGCGCCATGCCGGTCACGCCGGAGCCGGGGAAGTCGATGAGCTCGCCGGCCTGGATGTTCGAGAGCCCGTAGAGGCGGGCGATCCCGTCGCCGACCTGGAGCACGGTGCCGACCTCGTAGACGTCGGTCT
>CAYTJT010000168.1:0-7737 GCA_964438105.1 uncultured Rhodothermales bacterium
CGTGCTGCGCGACTTCGGCACGGGGCGGAGCCGCCCCCGCACCCGCGAGGCCGCCGAGATCGGCCGGGCGCTCGACGCGCACTTCGCGTTCGCGGGCGAGGTCGAGCGGTTCGAGCGCGAGGCGGAGGAGCGCGAGCGCGAGGGGCGGGGCGCGCAGACGCGCGGCGGCGACCGCGTGCGGTACGAGCGCGTCGAAGACGACGTGACGCTCGCGGCGACGGTCACCTTCGACGTGATCGACACGCGGACGCGCGACGTGGTGTGCGAGCGCGAGATCGAGCGCTCGGCCCGGGGCCGCGTCGTATACGGCGCGTACGGCGGGGGCATCCGCACGCTCGACCTCCCCCGCAGCGAGCGCCGCCTGTTCGACCCCGACGAGATCGCCGAGCAGGAGCGCGAGATCGAAGACGAACTGCTCGACGAACTCGCCGCGAGCATCGCCGACGCCGCGTACGACTGCCTGCCCTGAGCCCGCCCGAGCCCGGCGCGTTTGCGGGCAGCGTAGCGCGGCGGACGCTACCTTTCGGTTCGGGGCAACGCCTCCGAACCCCAACGCCTCGCTCACCCGACCGCCGTTCGCCATGACCAAAAACATGGGCACCCTCGACCGCGGGCTCCGTTTCGCCGCCGCCGTCCTCATCGCCGTGCTGTACTTCACCGGCGTCATCAGCGGCACCGTCGCCCTCATCTTGGGCGTCATCGCCGTCGTCTTCATCCTCACGAGCTTCGTGGGCACCTGCCCGGCGTACCTCCCGTTCGTCCTCTCGACGCGGGGCGCAGGGCGCTGATGGAGCCCGACGAGCAGCGGGGTAGGGCGTGGTACTACCTTGCGGTCCGCGCTCCCTGACTCCGATGCTGCTCACCTACTACACCCTCCACGCCCTCGCCGCCGAATGGGACGCCTCGCTCCGCGGCACGACCGTGGAGGACGCCTACTCGCAGAACCGAGCCGAACTGTCGGTCGCGCTCGGCGGGGCCGACAGTGATGCCGACGATTGGACGCTCGTCGCCGTGGTGCGGCCCGAGCTTCGGCTGCTCTTCCGCAACCCCGGCCACGGCCGCGCCCGTCGCAACAGCGCGTCGCTGTTCGAGGCCGCGCACGGCCGCCGCGTCGAGGCGGTGCGGACGGCCGAGCGCGACCGCGTCGTGTTCGTCGAGTTGGAGGGCGGGCTACGGTTCCAGCTTCAGTTTTTCGGCCCGCGCCCGAACGTGTGGCTCGCGGACGGCGAGCGCGTCGTCGAGGCGTTTCAGTCGGGCGATGCGTGGGTGGGGGAGCCGCCGCCCGCGCCGCGCGCCGCGCCCGTCGTCGCGACGTTTGGGGACTTCGACGCGCGATGGCGGGAGAACCGGAAGACGGTCGTCCACGCCGTGCAGTCGGCGCTGCCGCTCTTCGACCGGACGCTCGCCGAGGAGGCCGTCGCCCGCGCCGATATCGATTCCGACGATCCCGCCGCGACGACCGAGGCCGAACGGCGTACGCTCTTCGACGCCGCGAGAGCGGTCGAGGCCGAGATCGCGGAGCCGACGCCGCGCATCCTGTGGCGCGGGGCGCGGGCCGAGGCGTTCTCGCTCGTCGAGCTTCGACACCGCGCGGGGGACGATCTGCGTGAGGAACGGTTCGACTCGGTCGACGAAGCCGTGCGGATCTACGCCCGCCGCCGCCTCGCCCAGCAGCGCTTCGACGCGCTCTACGACCCGCTCGACCGCAAGCTCGCCGCCTCCGTCCAACGCCTCCGCCGCAGCGCCGACCGGATGCTCGACGAACTGAGCAGCCCCAGCCGCGCCGACACGTACGAGCGCTACGGCCACCTCCTGATGGCGCAGGCGACGAGTCAGCCCGCCGGCCGCGACGCCGTCGACCTGCCCGACATCCTCGGCGACGGCGAACCCGTCACGATCCCGCTCGACGAGGCGCTGACCGGCATCGAGAACGCCGAGCGGTACTACGACAAGGCCCGCCGCACGCGCGCGGCCCGCATCCACGCCGAGGCGCGGTGGGAGGGCGTCCACGCCGACGCCGAGGCCGCCGCCGACCTCCTCGCCCGGCTCCGCGCCCTCGACGCGCTGCCGGACCTCCGCGCGTTCCTCGACGACGAACGGGCCGCGCTCGACGCGTTCGTCGGGAGCAAAGGGGCGAACGCCGAGTCCGAGCCGTTCCGCCGGTTCGCGCTCCCCGGCGGCTACGAAGCGTGGGTGGGCAAAAACGCCCGCGCGAACGCCGAACTCACCACGCGCTACGCCAGCCCGCACGACTACTGGCTGCACGCGCGCGGCGTCGCCGGCTCCCACGTCGTCATCCGACGGCCGAACAAAACGCAGGCGCCGGACCGCCGCGCCGTCGAAGTCGCGGCGGCGATCGCGGCGCACTTCAGCGACGCCAAGACGCAGTCGCTCGTGCCGGTGATCGTGACTGAGCGGAAGTACGTCCGGCCGGTGAAGGGCGGCGCGCCTGGCCTCGTCCGGGTCGATCGCGAGGACGTGGTGCTCGTCGAGCCGGGGCTGCCGAACGACGAATAACGAATGACGAACGACGAACGAGGAACTCCTTGTGAGCGCGTGACTGTACCTTCAGTCTGCACTTCACTCGTCGCTCGTCGTCCGCAACTCGTCGCTCGCTATGTCCTGGTGGGAAGCGATCATCCTCGGCCTGCTCCAAGGCGTCGCCGAGTTCCTGCCCATCTCCTCGTCGGGCCACCTCGTGCTCGGGCAGTACTTCCTCGGCGTCGAGGAGGCCGACATCACGTTCGAGGTGTTCGTCCACTTCGGGACCGTGCTCTCGATCGTGACGGTGTACTGGCGGCGGATCCTCACGATCTTCCGCGAGCTGTCGAGGGTGCTCACATCGCCGGCACAGCTCCGCGCCGCCCTCCGCCCCGGCCCCATCGAGCACACGCCCGACGAGCCGTTCGCGTCCGAAGTCGGCGCCGGGGGCGGCCGCGCCGCGCCGCCGTCGGGAGCCGTCCGCCTCGCCCTCTTCGTCCTCCTCTCGATGGTCCCGACCGGCATCGTGTACGTCCTCTTCGGCGACGCGCTCGAAGGGCTGTTCGAGTACCCGAAGTTCGTGTGCGGGATGCTGCTCGTGACGGGCGTGCTCCTCCTGCTGATCCGCTTCCGCCCGAACCCCGACGGCAATTTCTCCGCCGGGAAGTCCCTCCTCGTCGGGCTCGCGCAGGGCGCGGCGATGATCCCCGGCATCTCGCGCAGCGGCTCCACGATCTCGACGGCGATCTACCTCAACGTGGACCGCAAGGACGCCGCCGACTTCTCGTTCCTCATGTCGCTGCCGGTGATCGTCGGCGCGACGCTGCTGAAGACGTTCGACCTCTTCGAGACGAACGCCGCCGTCGACTGGCTGCCGATCGTCGTCGGGACGCTCGTGGCGTACGCGTCGGGCATCTGGGCGATCAAAGTGGTGATCGCGTTCGTGCAGCGCGGCGACCTCCAGTATTTCGCGTACTACTGCTTCGCCGCCGGCACGCTCGGGCTGCTGTTTATCTAACGCACGGGCGGAGGCCTCGGTGTGAAACCCCCGCCCGGTCAGTCACGCCGTCGAAGGCATCGCCGAGGAATCGGGTCGCGGCGCGTCGGACCGCTCGCGCTCGAAGAGCTGCTCCCAGTCGAGCCGGCCGGTGAGCTGCATCACGCCGAAGAGCGTGACGATGCAGAGCACGGTGATGGTCAGCCCCGTCGCGCCTTCGAGGAAGAACGTGTACGCGAAGCCGACGAGATAGATGAGTTGGGCGATCCCGACCTCGACGAGCGCGAACCGCGCGCCCGTCACGAGCCGCATGTACGACACCACGAGCCCGATCGACACGACCGAGCAGATCGCGACGGCGGCGTGGACGGAGATGTGGTCCACGAGGTACGCGAGCAGGAGGTGGAACGCGAAGAACGCCGCGCCGAGGAAGAAGTAGTGCATCGGGTGGAGGCGGACGCCGCGCATCAGGCTGAGCAGGAAGAGGAGGAAGAAGAACAGGAACAGCGAGACCGGCGCGAAGAACGTCACACGGCTGACCCACGGGCCGGGGTTGAGCTTCTCCGGGAGCGCGAGCCCGAGGCCGGCGTCGGCGACGAGGTGGTCGTACCGCCACGTCAGCCGCCAGCCGTCGCCGTCGCGCACCTTGTCCGTCGCGGCGAGTGTGCCGACCGGAAAGTCGATCGCGTCGAAGTTGGTGGAGAGGACGAGGCGGAAGTCGCGGACCTGCTGCGTCTGCTCGCCGAACGCATAGCGCCACGTCTCGACGCCCTGCGACCGATAGGCCACACGGAAGGCGACCGTCTCGCCGGGCTCGACCTCGATCTCGCGCACGGCCGTGCCACCGTCGATCGAGGCGTCCACGGAGTCGCCGTCGACGACGAAGCGGAAGCCGTCCATCACGGGCGCGCCCTCGGGGAAGCGGTAGCGGATGCGGTAGCGTGCCGGCTCGTCGCCGTCGTTGCGGACGGTGTAGCGCCCGGCGAAATCGGCCTCATACGTCGGATACCAGACGAGCCCTTTCTTGCGGTGTTCGAGCGCGAGCGCCACCCGCAAATCGCTCGCGACGAGCGGCCGCGGCTCGACCCGGACGCGCTGGACGGTTTTCGCCGTCAACTGCCCATCGACCATTTCTTGGACCGTCTCTTCGTACGGAATGAGCGCTTCGACGGTCGGGGCGGGCTGCACTTGCGGTCCGCCCCACAGATCGCCGACGGCGTCGCGGAGGTGAGCGTTCTGTTCGTGCGTGCGGAGCTCGACGGCGCCGCTGAGGATGAACCAGGCGACCGTCGTGCAGCCGAAGATGAAGCCGATGGCGAGGATGCGTTTGAACATGGCGATGGAAAGGTGAAAGGTTGAAAGGTCAGGGATAGAGAGCGAAGGCGTCGGCCGGCGGCATCATCCCGCGGACAAGGCACCCGTAGGGGCGCGACGCGTCGCGCCCGCCGGTGGGACGGCGTCATGTGCGGCCCCGTCGCCGAGGCTGCCGAAGCGGCGCGACCGCCGGTGGAAGTCGGCGACGGCCGCGGCGAGATGGTCCGCGGTGAAGTCGGGCCAGAGGGTGGGGACGAAGCGGAGTTCGGCGTAGGCGCACTCCCAGAGCAGGAAGTCGCTCAGCCGCTGCTCGCCGCCGGTGCGGACGAGCAGGTCCACGTCGGGCGCGCTCGGGGCGTGCATCGCGGCGGCGAGGGCCGAGGTCACGTCGGCGCGCGTCGGGGCGTCGGGCAGCTGCGCGGCGGCACGACAGAGGGCGTCGCGAGCGGAGTAGTCCACGGCGATGCGGAGGTGCAGCCGCCCACCGCGCCGCGTCTCCCACTCGGCGCGGGTGATCGCCGCGCGGACGGCTTCGGGCAACCGATCGCGCCGGCCGATCACGGTGAGGCGCACGCCGTTCCGTTTGAGCCGGGCGATCTCGGCGCGGAGAAAGCGGCGGAGCAGGCCCATCAGCGCGGCGACCTCCACCGCGGGCCGCTTCCAATTGTCGGACGAGAAGGCGTAGAGCGTGAGCGTCCCGATCCCGAGCCCCGGCGCGGCTTCGACGACGCGGCGGACGGCCTCGACGCCGACGCGGTGGCCGTCGGTGCGGGGGCGGCTCCGGGCCTGCGCCCAGCGGCCGTTGCCGTCCATGATGAGCGCGACGTGAATGTGCGGTTCTGTGTTCATAAATAACTTTGTTTTGTAAAGTACAGGGGCAGAAAGAAAGCGGAGCGCGGCCGGGCGCTCCGCTCCGGGGTTACGGGCGGGCCGTTCGGATGATGGCCTCCATCTGGTCGAGGTACGTTTCGAGCGCCGCGCGGCCCGCCGCCGTCAGCTCGTACTCCGTGCGCGGCGTGCGGTCGACGAACGACTTGTGGCAGGCGATGTAGCCGGCGTCTTCGAGCTTGCGGGCGTGGACGCTGAGGTTGCCGTCGCTCGTGTCAAGCACGGCCTTGAGGTCGTTGAACGCCATCCGCCCCCCGGCGGCGAGCGCGCTCACGATCCCGAGGCGCATCCGCTCGTGGATCAGCTTGTCGAGTTGGGGCGCGGGCGTCGCCGCCGCCTTCCGTTTGGCCCTCGTTGATTTGGCCATGTCAAGCGATGTCTGGTGATTCAGAACGAAGCCGAGCACGAGGGGCCGGTCGACTCCGCGAGGCGCGCGCGAGAGCAGATGTGGGGATATCGGGTGCCGAGCGCAACGCGGCGGAGGCTGCCGGGACCCGTGCGCAGGCCGTGATGGAGCTGCCAGACATCGCCTATCCTCCGTGTTGGCGGGCGATCAGCAGCCCGAAGATGAGGTGCAGCCCGCCGAAGCCGACGGCCATCCACGCCGTCCCCCACGCGGCGGGGGAGAGGAGCGCGAGCGTGCCGACGAGCAGGAACGCCGCGCCGAGGAGCGGGATCGAGCGGATCGAGAACATCCCGGCGGAGATGACGCCCGCGCCGTAGAGCAGCAGCCACAGGCCGGGCAGCAGCCGCAGGCTGGCCGATGCCTCTGCGTCGCTCAGCCCGACGGCGTCCCGCCCGGCGTCGAGGTCGAGTCCGTAGACGGCGAGCGTGACGACGAGCCCGGCGAAGATCGCGGGGGCGAGGCCGAGCAGAAACTTCCGGCCCTGCCCGCTGAGGAGCGGCGCGTTGTGGCGCTGCGCCTTCCGCGCCGTCGTCCACGCGCCGATGGTGAAGCCGACGAGCGCCTCGGCGGCCCACACCCGCAGCCAGCCGGACACGTCGGGTTGCACGGCGGCGAGCGCGGCGGCGGCGAGCGCCGTCACGCCCATCGCGACGCCGCCCCAGCCGGAGACGGCGGTGAACTCGGCCGTCCGCGACATCGTGTCGCGGATGAAGCGGAGCTGGGCCTCGGCGCGGCGGTCGGGTCGGACGGCGGGCTCGTCGCGGCGGAGCGAGGGGCGGTCGTAGAGCATGGGCGATGGATCGTGAAGCGCTTTGCGATGTAAAGTAAAGCATGCGCGGAGCGCACGCAAGTCGGGACGTGAGATAATTCTTCGCGCTCGGCGGGCGGACGCCTCGGCGGGCCGACGGTATGACGGGCGGTGCGCTCGGAGAGATAGGGTGAGACGGCGGCGTCGTTTTGAGACAGATCGTGGGACCGATGGGCGAGAACGCCAGAAAAAGTCGCCCCGGCGCTTTATCACTCTGAGACGCGGCCGATACCCCGACGGAACTACCTCCGTCTTTCCCCCCACGTCTTCCATGTCCTATCGCCTCTTCGTCGTCGACGACGACAAGCACTACGCCCGCCTGCTCTCGTACCGCCTCGACAAAGACGACGACCACGAGGTCGAGGTCTTCCACAGCGGCGAAGACGCGCTCGAGGCGCTCGGCGGGAGCGCGCCGCCGGACCTCATCCTCCTCGACATCATGATGCCGGGGATCGACGGTATCGAGACGCTCGGCAAGATCCGCGAGCGCTGGGCCGACCTCCCCGTCGTGATGATCTCGGCGCAGGGCAACGTCGAGACGGCCGTCGAGGCCATGCGGCTCGGGGCCTACGACTACATCACGAAGGGGCAGGACGACCTCGTCAAGCTCGACAAGGTCGTCGGCCACGTGAAAGAGCGCGTGGCGCTCGCGCGCGAGGTCGAGAGCCTGCGCGGCGAGATCGCCGAGAAGTACGGGCTCGAAGAGATCATCGGCGACAGCCCGGCGATGGAGGGGGTCTACCAGCTCATCCAGAAGACCCTGCGCGGCGACCTCACCGTCGCGATCCAGGGCGAGAGCGGGACGGGCAAGGAGCTCGTCGCCCGCGCCATCCACTTCAACTC
>CAYTJT010000169.1:0-6754 GCA_964438105.1 uncultured Rhodothermales bacterium
CTCCGCTTCCCAATGCTGCTTCGCTTCGTCGGGATGAACCGGACGGTAGCCTCCCGAAGGACCGTCGGCGGTGGGACCGTGAGCGGTCCTTTCCCCCGCCCGCTCGACTTCACTCTGGTCGAAGAGCCGGTTCGAGCGGACACCGACGCGGCGGAGATGCTGGACGACACGGCCGGTCTCGGTGGTGCGGCTCCCGGCCCGCCGCGTCGACGGGCTCGCCCATCGGCCCGGCATCGCGGCGAGCTGCGCTCGTCACCCCCCATCGGCGATCCGGCCTCCAACCCTCCGCCGCCTACTTGCCCCCCCGTTCAGAAAGTCTCAGCAGACGGGGTTGCTGAACACTGATTCTGGTACGGGTTGCCCGGGCGCCCGAGAGCCGTGAGGGGCGATCTACACCTGCCCAACCTCTGCTTCCCTAATCCGCCGTTAACCGGACGGAGTCATCCGAGCTGATAGACGAACAATTCCGAGCCCGCCCCGTACACGGTGCTCGCACCCGACGACCCTAATCCTGCCGACGACCCCGACCCTGCCGACGAGCCCCCCCGACCACGTCCTCGACGCCGCCGAGCACCTGTTCCTCGCCCGCGGCTACGCCGGCACACGGCTCCGCGACATCGCCGACGCGCTCGGCGTGAGCCAGGCCTCGCTCTACTACCACGCCCCCGATGGGAAGGGCGAGCTCTGGGCGCGCGTCATCGACCGGGCCCTCGAGCGCCACCGCGAGCGGCTCGTCGCCGCCGCCCGCGAGGACGAGGGCGACCTCCGCGCCCAGCTCGTCGCGATGGCCCGGTGGCTCGTGTCGCAGCCGGCCATGAACGTCGTCGCGCTTGCGTCGTCGGACGTCCCGGCCTCGCCGCAGCCCGAGGCCCGGGACACCTTCGAGAAGATCTACGCCAACGTCATGGGCCCCGTCCGCGACGTGTTCGCCGCCGCCGCCGAGCGCGGCGAGACCGCCGGCGTCCCGCCGGACCTCTTGGCGGGCGTCTTCGTGTCGTCGATGAACGGGCTCGTCCCGGCCGAGCACGCGGGGATGCTCCCGTTCCCCGTCGCCGAGCTCGCTGAGATGGTCGTCGACGTCGTCCTCGACGGAGCGCGGTCGGCCTCGCAGGCGCCGACAGGGTAGGCCTACCGCGCGGCGGGGCCGCCCGCCCACCCAGGCGGCAGCCCCACCACGCCGGCGATCCCCTTCGCCGAGGCCCGCGGCTCGGCCGTCCACGCATCGGCGTCGGGGAGCGGGCCGTACGCCGCCCACCGGTCGGGGGGGTCGTCGGCGTCGTAGATCGCGTCGACGGGGCAGACGCGGACGCACGCGGCGCAGTCGATGCACGCTTCGGGGTCGATGACGAGGACGTTCTTGCCCCGGTAGAAGCAGTCGGCCGGGCACGCCGCCACACACTCGGTGTGGCGGCACCCGACGCAGGGCTGGGCGACGACGTGGGGCATACCGGCGCTAGAACTCGACGCTGAACCCGATCGACGGGAGGCGGCCGACGTTGAGCTCCTCGCGGACGAAGTCGGGCTCGGCGGGGTCCTCGGTGTACTGGAGCCCGAACACGTTCTCCCGGTCGAGCACGTTCTGGATGTCGACGTAGACGACGCCGTTGACGCGGCGGCCGATGGCGAACCGGCGGTCGACGCGGACGTCCCACCGGGCGTAGGCCTCGGTCCGCCCCTCGCCCAGCCGGTCAAGGTCGCGGACGCCCCGCCGAGACAGCGCGTACTCCTCCGCCGAGGCCTCTAAGTCGAACGGCGTGAACGGCCGGCCCGAGAGCACGGTCAGCTTGCTCCCGACCTCCCACGCCCCGAGCCGGACGCCGCCCGTAGCGGACACGCTGTGGCGGACGTCCCACGCGCTCGGGCGGAAGACGCCGTCGGCGGCGGCGAACTCGCTCCACCCGAGCGTGTAGCTGCCGAGCCCGTAGAACCGCGACGTCAACCGCTTCTGGGCCGAGAGCTCGAGCCCATAGGCGCGCCCCTCGCCCCCCGACGTCAGCGGCTCGGCGCCTACGAACCCGAAGTCACCGCCGAGGTTGGCGAGGGAGAGCCGGGGGTCCGAGGCCGAGACGGGGTAGTCGCCGTAGGCCTTGTAGTACCCCTCGGCCGAGAGCCGGACGCTCTCGGTCGGCGTGACGGCCACGCCGCCGACGACCTGGGCCACGTCGATCCAGTCGAGCCCGCGGTTGACGAACGCGTCGCCCTGGCGGACGGCGAGCGACACGAGCTCGGGCGACTGCGTGAACCGGCCGACGGCGGCCGAGACCTCGACGCGGTCGGTGAGGTCGTACGACGCGCTGAGGCGCGGGGACACGACGGCCGTCTCGTCGAGGAAGTCGGTCGCGTCGGCGCGGAGCCCGGCCGTGAGCGCGAGCCGCCCCGAGAGCGCGCGGGCCGTGAGCTGCGTGTAGCCGAACCCCTTCCACAGCCCGAGCTCGGTCCCGAACTGGAGGTCGGTGTCGAACGGCGTAGCCGGCGTGGCGCGCTGGAAGAAGTCGCTCGTGATGGTCTCGCGCGAGGCGCCGCCGCCGAGCCCCAGCGTGAGCCCGGGCGCTATCCGGAGGTCGGCGTCGGACCGCAAGCGCCAGGCGGCCTCTTCGGAGTCGTTCGAGAGCAGGTCGAGCCCGGCCTCGTCGACGTCGCCGAAGGCGAACTCCTGGTAGCTCCGGGACACGGCCGTGGTCACGAACCCGTTCGGGATCAGCCGACGCCACGAGACGCCCTGGGTGTAGCTCCGCTGGTCGTTGTCGAGCACGCTCGAGGCGAACTCCCGCCCCTCGAAGTCGTCGGGGTCGTCGGGCTGGACGATGTCGAAGTCGTCGACGGCCCAGATCCCGAAGTAGACCAGCCGGTCGTTCTGGGTCGGCGTGTACTCGACGCGGCTCTGGAAGTCCCAGAACGCCGGGCGGATGGGGAGCCCGATGAGCTCGAACAGGAACTGGAGGTAGGAGCGGCGGGCCGAGAACGTCCAGTTGAAGTCGGCGCCCGACGAGCCGTCGAGCGACAGAGCCGTCTCCGTCGCGCCGACGGAGAAGTCGCCCGCGAGCGTCTCGGGGCTCCCGGGCCGGTTCTCGACGACGAGCACCGACGAGGCAGCGTCGCCGTAGCGCGCGGGGAACCCGCCGGTGTAGAACGTGGCCTCGCGGATGAAGTCAACGTTCAAGAGCCCGAGCGCGCCGCCGGCCGCGCCCTGCGTCGCGAAGTGGTTGATCTGGGGGATCTCAATGCCGTCGACGAAATATGCGTTCTCGCTTGGGCCGCCCCCGCGGACGAGCAAGTCGTTCCGGTTGTCGACGGCGCCGGTGACGCCGGGGAGCGAGAGCAGCGTCCGCGAGATGTCGTTCTGGCCGCCCGGCGTCCGCCGGATCTCCTCCGGCCCGAGCGCGACGACGGAGACCGGTGCGTCGGGCTCGTCCTCGAACAGCCCGGCCGTGACGACGACCTCGCCGCCCTCGAGCGCGGCCTCCCGTAGCTCGAACAGGACGAAGGTCGGTCGCGAGCCCTGAACCACGACGTCAGCGAGCACGCGCGTCTCGTAACCGACGAACGAGGCCCGGACGCGGTACGTCCCCGGCGCGAGGCCCTCGATGGCGAACTCGCCATCGAGGGCGGTCGCGGCCCCGCCGAGCAGGGCGTCGCCGTCGCCCAAGACGGAGACGTTGGCGCCGGGCAGGGTCTCCTGCGTGACCGCGTCCACGACGCGGCCGGTGACCCCTTGCGCGGACGCAGCGGACCCCGCGGTGAGGACTACGACGGCAAGGACGACGGCGAGGGGCAGGGAGCGGGAGGGCGGGCGGCGCTGGAACATGGTTACTTAAAAGTCAGTAGGCAAGTGAAGGCGCCCTGCACCCCCACCGGCTGCGGGGTTCCGCCCCCTTCCATTTCCACCCCCCACGAGCCGCCAACCGGCCACCGAACGATGACCTTCACGGATCGAACCGTCCTGATCACCGGCGCCGGGACCGGCATCGGCCTCGCGCTCGCCGAGGAGCTGGCTGGCCGAGGTGCCCGCGTCCTCACGTGCGGCCGGACCGAGCGGACCCTGCGCGACGCCCAAGCGCGCGCTCGGGGTCTGGAGTACCTCGTCGCCGACGTGACCGACGACGGGGACCGCCAGCGCCTCCTCGACTGGGTCGAGGCCGAGCACCCCGAGACCAGCGTCCTGATCAACAACGCCGGCATCCAGAGGACCGCCGACGTCCGCGACGGCCCGGGCGCGCTCAAGACGGGCGAGGTCGCCGTGAACCTGGAGGCGCCGGTCCGGCTCGCGGACCGGTTCCTGCCCCGGCTCCTCGCGCTCGCGGAGGCGGGGCGGCCCGCCGCCCTCGTCAACGTGACGTCGGGGCTCGGCTACGTCCCGCTCGCCTCGTCGCCGGTCTACAGCGCGACGAAGGCGGGGCTCCAGGCCTTCACGCGCGCGCTCCGCGTCCAACTCCGCGGAACCGGCGTCGAGGTCGTCGACCTCGCCCCGCCCGCCGTCGACACGGCGCTCCTCCGGGGGGCGGGCGGCGTCCCCGAGGACGGTAAGGGCGGCCCCCCGGTCATCGAGCCCGACGAGTTCGCCCGGAAGGCCGTCCGCGCGCTCGAGAAGGGCGAGACCGAAGTCCGCGTCGGCGGCGCCAACCTCCTCTACGTGCTCGGCCGGCTCGCCCCGCGCGGGGCCGTCGGCCTGCTCAGCCGCCTCGCGTCCTGACACCGCTGCCGTCTCTCCCCTATACCCCCCTCTCTACCATGACGCCCCTCTCACGCCGCTTGCTCCGAGCCGCCGCCCTCCCCCTCCTCGTCGCCGCTCTCTCCGTCGGCCCCCTCGCCCAGCCCGCCCCCGACGCCGACGGCCAATGCCCGAGGTTCGAGCCCCTCTACGCCCAGTGCACCGTCCTCGAAGGCGAGGAGTTCTCCATCAACCGCTTCGTCGTTGAGGCCGAGGGCGACCAGCGGCTCCTCCTCCGCGCCGAGTCGAACCGCGGGCCGATCACGACTCTCATCGTCCCCGACCGCGTCGTCCGCCTCGGGTTCGACCGCGAGGACGGCGGGCGGTTCAAGACGCACCAGGGCTCGTACTGCCAGGCCGGTCGGGCGTACCAGCAGCAGGTCGTTTACCTCGAGGACCGGACGTACAACGTCCAGAACCTCGAGTTCTGGGAGGACGACGGCGCGCTCCTGTTCCAGCTCGACCAGAACGGCGAGCGCGAGGCGCTCATCCGGTGCACGAACCCCAGCCGCTGACGGACACGGTGCCTACTGTGGGTTCGACTCACGGTAGGCGCCGTTATCGAGCGTCAACAGATTCCCACCCCGGTTCCGTCCCCGAGAAAGAAGCCCTGGCGTGGCCCCTCGGCCTCGCCGTCGCTCGGAAGTCGCTCCCCGTGAGCCTGCCCGGCGTAGCAGACCGTTTCGAGCTGGGCGTCCGAGAGGAGTCCCTCCTCCACGACTTGGCGCGGGAGGCTCGGGCGGTACTGGCAGGGCGGCATCGCCGCGGCGGCCATCGCCGCCGACTCGACGAGCTTCGTCGGGTGCGGCTTTGGCCCCCGGGACCTCGACGTGTGGGACGTAGGCGTCGAAGATGCACGCGGTGAGCTCGTCCTCGGCCCGCTCCTCTTCTGCCGTCATCACCTCCAGCGGTTCCACCCCTTCCGGCGGCCACGACGACGCGCCACTCGGCCCGACAAGCGCCAGGGACGCGACGTCGCCGGCGACACCATCGCCCGAAGGGACAGGCAGCCTCTCCCCCACCGGCTCCGACTGCTCCGGTACCTCAGCCGAGACACGGAGCGCACGGACGGGCGCGAGCAACTCGACCAGCTCCTGAACGCTCTCAGCACGCCCTGTGACGCAGGTCTCCGAGGTCTCCACCCTGTCGATCACCAGCACGCGCGTCTCGACGGACGTCCCGCAGGCCCGGTATACGGAGCCGGACACCTCCACGTCGGCGCGGAGCGCGAAGGGCTCTCCATCGAGCCACTCGAAGAACGGGGCCCGTGCTCTGGATGAGCGCCGTGCCGCCGCACTCACAATGGCGACGAGCCTCCCGCCCGATTTTAAGCGCCTAAGCGCCTGCTCTACGTGTTTGACCCCGACCTGCGGGACGCGCCGGTTGCCGAGCCGCCCCGCCGTCTGCGAGAACGGCGGGATACTGCTGGCGAAGTCGGTCAGGCAGCCAACGCGGCAAACCGTGAGGTCCGCGTCTGCGCCACCGGGCGACCATCGAGCCAGGCCGCTGCTCGGTCTACGCTGAGCGCGGCGGCCGTCGCGACGTGGCCGAGCCGCGTCTTGGCGAGCCCTCGGTACCGCGTCCGACGCAGCCCCATCGCCCGGACCCCCTGCGAGATCGTCCCCTCCACCCCAGCCCGGGCGGCGTAGGCCGCCCACCCCTCGTCCGTCGCCAGCTCGGCCCGCATCGCCTCGCGCGCCTCGTCGAGGGCGGTGCCGAGCAGGTGCTCCTCGACCTCGCCCTGCCACCGGACGTTCTTCCGCGCCGGCCCGACGAGGCGGACCCCGTGCTTGAGCTTCGCTGCGACGAAGTGCTCCCCGCTCACGTACCCGGCGTCGGCGAGGTGCTCCGACGCCGAGAGCCCCCGTGCGTCGAGCGCGGCCAGGATCGGCCCCGTCCGCATGGCCTCGTGGACATCGCCGGGCGTCGTGTCGGCGTGGACCACGAGCCGTGGGAAGCCCTCGTCGCACGTCTCGCTGAGGTGGACCGCGTAGCCCGTCCACGTCGTCGCCCGCTTCTTCCGGTACCGGGCGGGGGCGGGGGAAG
>CAYTJT010000169.1:6764-7719 GCA_964438105.1 uncultured Rhodothermales bacterium
CCCGCGGAGCTCGCGGGGCCGCGCCGTGCCAGACCGTGGTCGGTCGCCGACGTCGCGCTCGTAATGCCGGCCCCACACGCGGCGGAGCGCGTCGATGGCCGGGAGCGCGGCGAGCCCCGGCGGGGCGTCGTGCGAGTCGACGGCGTCGAGGAGGGCGTACCCGTCGGCCCCGACCTCGGCGGTGCGGGCGGCTCGGCCCGCCTTGCCCTGGGGGAGCCGCGCGTCCTCGACACGCCGACCGTAGCGGTCGAACCACGCGGGCTCCGCCAGCGCCCGGACCCACCCGGGCGCCTCGGCGGCGAGCGCGTTCAGCGCCGCCCGGACGGTCTCGGAGACGAGCTCGAGCCGGTTCATCTCGCGGACGTTGGCAACGACGTGGGTGGCGTCGGTCCGCTGGCGACCCCGCTTCTTCAGGAGGCCGCGGTCGCGGCAGGCGTCGAGGACGCGGTCGAGGAGCACCTGCTCGGCACCGCCCTCGACGAGGCGCGCCCTGAACTCCGAGAGCACGCTCGCGTCGAAGCCGGGGTCGTCGAGGGGGAGGCCGAGGAGGTACTTCCAGTCGATCCTCGACCGGACGGCGTCGGCGGCCTTGCGGTCGGAGAGGTCCTCGCGGAACTGGAGCACCGTCACGAGGGCGAGCCGCCACGGGGGGTAGGCGGGCTGGCCGAGGTCGGGGTAGAGCGCGGCGAAGTCGTCGTCGGCGAAGACGGTGCCGAGCTCGTCGCGGAGGGTGACGAGGGGCGAGCCCTTGGGGAAGGCGGCTCGGGCGGCGCGGGCGGTGTCAGCCGGGACCGGGCCGGGAGTCTGGGGTCGGAGCATGGGGCTTCGGAGGCGGGTTGGAGTTGCAGGTCTTACCGCGCGCGGCTCAGGAGGTCCCAAGTAGACTTCGCCAGCAGTATCTGGCGGGTTCATGAGCACGATGCTCGGGCGGACGTGTGCCGGAAGCACGGCGTGA
>CAYTJT010000170.1:0-7700 GCA_964438105.1 uncultured Rhodothermales bacterium
CCTCACGGTTGATATCCAGCACACAGCACACCACGATGCAGCCTGATCGACCGCTTCTGTGAGCGTCCCGACCGTAACCCCCATCTCATGGGCACACAGCGTTTGCCCGGTACGGTGTTGTGAGCGCGAATGTGGGATTTGTGCTTGACATTAGGGGGGGGATGACGTAGAATGTAACCGGTTACATTTTCTAAAGGGTCCCACCCTTTCGATTTTTTCGAAAGCGCTTCCGATGGCAACCATTAGAGAGGTGGCAACTCAGGCAGGCGTCTCCGTCGCAACGGTGTCCCGCGTCCTCAATGGGAGTGACCGGGTCCGGACCACCACGCGCGATCACGTCATGCGCGTGGCGAAGCGGCTCCGCTACGTGCCCAACGGGGCGGCCCGGAGCCTGACGACGAACCAGTCGCACACGCTCGGTGTGTTGCTCCCGGATCTGTACGGGGAGTTCTTCTCCGAAGTCATTCGTGGCATCGATCAGGCCGCGCGCAGCCGGAAGTACCACCTGCTCGTATCGAGTTCGCACAACGATGTCGCTGAGTTGGAGGCGGCGTTGCGGGCGATGGCCGGGCGCGTGGACGGGCTCGTCGTGATGTCGCCCGACATTGACGCCGCGTCGCTCGAAGCGAATCTGCCCGCCGGTCTGCCTGTCGTGCTGATGAACTGTTTGCCCGGCAACGAAACCCTGAGCACCATCACCGTGGACAACTACGGTGGGGCCTACGCCATGGTGAGGCACCTGATCGAGCACGGGCACGAGCATGTCGCGATTCTCCGCGGTGCCGAGGGCAACTGTGACGCTGAGGAGCGCCTGCGTGGTTACCGTGACGCCCTCACTGACGCGGGGCTACCTACCAATCCGGCTCTCGAGTTCGCGGGAGACTTCACCGAGCGCTCCGGCTACGAGGCCGTGCGCGACGTGCTCGCCACGGACCCGCGCCCCACGGTGTTGTTCGCCTCCAACGATTCGATGGCGATCGGTGCGCTCCGGGCGCTTCGCGAAGCCGGCGTGCGCGTCCCCGACGAGATGGCCGTGGCCGGCTTCGACGACATTCCGGTCGCGCAGTACGTCAGCCCCGCGCTCAGTTCCGTTCACGTTGCCATCCACGATATGGGGCGGCAGGCCATCGAGGCCTTGCTCGCCAACCTCGACAACGGAGCGGAGACCCCTTCCTCCGTTACCCTACCGACGCGTCTCGTCCTCCGCGAGTCGTGCGGGACGCACGTCTAACCCTACCCAACCACTCGGCTCATGACGCAGCAATTCCTTCCCGGAAGCGCTTCGGCGTGGCCTCCTTATTACCCGTCAACCAACCACCCAAGAGGTTCTCTTATGAAACGCATTTCAGTGCTCGTTTTTTGCCTGTGCCTCTCAGCATGTGATCAGTCGGCTTCAGTTGACTCACCTGTCCAGACCAGCAGTGCTACTGACGTTTCTGCCGCGAGTATGGATGAGATCGTTCAAGCTACTCAACGGTGTGGTGGGACTCTTTCGAGCAGCACATCGTGCTTGGATTCGGGATACCCCTTTCAAGACACGGCTTCTGGCACATCAGGCAATGCCAACTTTAAAGGTTCCGCCTGCCTAGCTGTCGTGATTACTACGTGTGGAGGCGCGTGGCTGCGCCCGTACGTCGCATCCGAGTACACTACGATTTACCTCAATAGCCCCAGTGCGCTAGAGCCCCTTTTTCATGAAGCGGAGGGGGTCCTTTATAAGAATGGAAGTCCAGTCAATACCATTCAAGTGAGCGGAGACGCTCAGTACGACGGGTCTACGATCAACGGCACTCCCATTGAGGTTGGAGGTTTCGAGGGCAAACCGGGTGATAAGAGTTGGTTCCCGATCGGAGCAGATTCCTGGGAATTAGTAGGGACTCATCGATTTGAGGATCCTTACTACTCTACGATGTTCACATTAACCACGACAGTAGAATTCTAAAGGCCTTCAAAACCTTGAAAGAGATATACCTCTTTCGCCCTGTAAAGACGCTTGTAATCGATAGGCAAGCGTTGCTTCCCAAACAAAAACCCTTGAGGTTCATCATGAGGTTTGTTGCTGCAATTCTCGTACTCTACTTCTGCTGGTCTAGCATGGAGGTCGTAGCGCAACCCGTGCGTAACGGTGAAGACATCATCTGGGCTCGCGATGTAGAGGGTGAAGAAATGACCGTGGACGGAGTCCTGGACGAGGAGGCTTGGGATCAAGCCGAGCAAATCGTTCTGCAATGGAACAACGTCCTCGCGAGGCCCGGCAGCGGGCAGCGCGTCGAGCTAGACCCCGTGCTCGCTGAGCCGCTCGACGGCAACGACGGCACCCTCCGTGTCCTCCGCGATGACAACCTGCTCTTCATGAGCCTCGAGGTCAACGACAAGTCTATCGGCGGCGGACGCGGGCTCCAGGCCGGCAACTTCGCCTTCGACGGGTTCCTCGCCTCCTTCATCGACCGCAGCCGCCGGCCCGAGGACTACTCGGAGTTCGGCAGCATCAACACGCAGTTCGGGCCGTTCCAGGTGGCCGAGATCATCTACGGCTGGTGGCACCCTGCCGACACCACGGACACCGGCGAGCCCGTCCCGGGCATCATGCCACGCGCCTTCGGCGAGGGCATCTACGCCCAGGGTTTCGGGGATCCGGTGGCACCGCCGCCCAACCCCATGCTCTTCGACTACGCCACGACCGTTGACGGCGTCGCTAACGACGACACAAACGGAACCGGCTCTCCCACCGACGACACCGGATACGTCATGGAGTGGAGCTTCAACCTCGACAGCCTCGGGTACGACATGAGCAGTGCTGAGGGCGACGCGCTGCCGTTCAACCTAGGCCTCATAGACGCCGACTATCGCTGGCCGTTTGATGAGGACCAGCAGTTCGTATCGCGCGTGTGGTGGCAGAACCAGTGGGCCAATAACTTCAACGAGGGGATTGCCTACATCTACGGGCGTTCCGACGTGACCACCAGTTCGGGGGCGGCCCCCGAAGTACGCGAGGCCGAGTTCGTGGTCCCGAACGTGGGTGACGAGACGCTTACCGTGGATGGGCAGCTCGATGAGGCGGCGTGGACCGAAATGGACCCGCAGTTTCAGCTCCAATATCAGCCCAGCATAGAGCTCCTCGATCAGCTCCCCGGAGTGGTCGCGCCCTACTACGTCAACTTCTTCCGCCCCGACATCAATGGGGATGATCCCGACCCCAAGGTCTTGGACCCGACTATCGGGCGGATCAAGCTCCTCAATCAGGGTAACACGCTCTACCTCGGACTCGACACCGACGACCAAGCCATCAACGGGCAGGGCGTTGAGAACGGGCGCGACGGCATCCGATTCACGATCCGCAGCCTCGACAGCTTGACCACGACCGGCACGCTTGGCAAGATCCAGTTCGACTTCTCCGTGGACTCAACCGGAGCGATCCGTTACGGCAACTATGCCGCTGAGCTTCAGGAGGACGCCCCTGGTGCGGTGACGGCGGCCGTATTCATCAAGGGGGCCGGGACGGCGGCTGACCCGAGCGACGTAGATGAGGGGTACCAGATAGAGATGGCTATCGATCTCCAGCAAGCGCTCGGCTACCCGAGCGGGCTCGGCGAGCGTCAGCTCTGGCTCGGGGTGAACTACTTCGACGGCGACGCACTCGATGTGCCCGACAACAGCTACGCCATGCGAACGTGGCTGCTCGCCGAGCGTGCTGACAATGCCGGCCTTTACGGCTACCTCGCGCCCGCAGACATGGTGGCGAACGAGGGCGATGCGGTGCCGGGCGAGCTCCGGCTGCTGGGCAACTACCCGAACCCGTTCGACGCGCGCACGCAGATTCAGTACGTGCTTCCGCAAGCGGGTGAGGTGAGCGTGGCGGTCTACGACCTCCTCGGCCGCCGTGTGGCCGTCGTCGAGCCCGGCCTCCAGGCCGAAGGGGCGAACGCCGCCACGGTCGACGCGGCGGACCTCGCCTCCGGCGTCTACTTCTACCGCGTGCAGCTCGAAGGCGCGCCGGTGAGCGTGACCGGCCGCATGGTCGTCGTGAAATAACAGCGTCCACTGGAGGTCGGTGGAGCGGAACCCGCTGCGCCGACCTCCCCGGTGGACTCGTGTTCCCACAGCGGCTCGCCCCGTCGGTCCACGCCGGGGCGACGGGGCGAGCCCTCTTTTTGATGTCGTACCATCCCCCACGTGTCGTGAGAGCGATAGACCGTCCGAACCTCACCGAGCCCGGCGCTCGCCGCCCGGCGCTCCCCTCCGCGGCCCTCGCGTTTGTCCTGGCCCTCGCGCTCGTCCTCGGGGCTTCGACGGCGTCGGCGCAGACCGGCAAGCTCGCCGGGACCATCACCGACGAGTTCGGCGACCCGCTCATCGGCGCGACCGCCCTGATCGTCGGGACGCAGCCGCCGCTCGGCGCGGCGGCGGACCTCAGCGGCGACTACGCCATCCTCCGCGTTCCCGTCGGGACGGTCAGCGTGCGGTTCTCCAGCGTCGGCTACCAGACGCAGGTCGTCGAGGGCGTGCTCATCCGGTCCAACCAGACCACCGAGCTCGACGTCACGCTCGGCGAGGAGGTGATCGTAGGCGAGGAGATCGTCGTCACGGCCGAGCGCCCGCTCGTGGACATCTCCCAGACGAGCGCGATGGCGACGATCTCGAAGGAGGAGATCGACGTGCTCCCGGTGCAGGAGCTCGCCGACCTCGTGAACCTCCAGGCCGGCGTCGTGGACGGGCACTTCCGCGGCGGGCGCATCGGCGAGGTGCAGTACCAGGTCGAGGGCGTCTCCGTCAACAACCCCTACGACAACTCCTCGTCCGTCACGCTCGACCGCTCCGTGCTGCAGGAGGTGCAGGTCATCTCCGGGACGTTCGACGCCGAGTACGGGCAGGCGCTCTCGGGCGTCGTCAACGCCGTCCTCCGCTCCGGCGACCCCGACCAGTACGAGTTCTCCTTCGAGGCCTACGCCGGCGACTACGTCAGCCCCGGCAACGACTCGACGATGGTGCAGACCCGGTTCGGGCGGGCGCGCGTCCCGCTCTACCCCTACGTCGAGGACATCGACCCCTTCGCGCTGCAGAACGTCCAGGCCAGCTTCAGTGGCCCGGTCCCACTCGTCCCGAGCACGACCTTCCTAGTCAACGGGCAGCGCCTCGCCGACGAGGGCTACGTCTTCGGCGAGCGCCTCTTCGTCCCGACCGACTCATCGTTCCGAAATGAAGACGGCGAGTTCATCCTCCAGCCCAGCGGCGACGGCGAGCTGATCCCGCTCTCCTCGCGCGAGCGGTACTCGTGGCTCGGCAAGCTCTCCAATCGCTCCCTCCGCAACGTCCAGCTCGACTACCAGGTGCTCGGCAGTTGGGAAGAGAACGATGGTAGCCTCAACGATAATTATGGCTATCGCTTCAATCCTGACGGTTTCACGACGCGGCGGCAGCTCTCGCTCGTCCACGGAATCGACGTGACGCACACGCTCTCGGACAACGTGTTCTACGAGCTCGGGCTCCGGCAGAACTACTTCGACTTCAAGGACCTCAAGTACGACGACCCCTTCGACCCGCGCTACTTCGAGGCGGGGCAACCGGTTACGCCGCCGGCCGAGGGGTTCGAAAATCTGCCCATCGTGCAGGGCGTCGAGTTAGGGCGGTTCGTACAGAAGACGAACGCCTACGTGGCAAAGGGCGCGGTGACGGCGCAGGCCACGAAGGTCCACCTCCTCAAAGCCGGAGCCGAGGTGTCCGTGTTCGACCTTGAGTTCGGGCGGCCGGGGCGCGTCGAGCAGGTCGTCATCGATGGGGAGCAGCAGCTCGGCGTGGTGCAGGACACGCTCGACGCCGTCGTGCTGAGCTTCACGCCGGTGCAGGCGGCGGCCTTCGTGCAGGACCGCGTCGAGTGGGGCGACCTCCGCGTCCGCGCCGGCCTCCGGCTCGAGTACTTCGACGCGAACGCCACCGTCCCGAGCGACCTCCAGAACCCGGCCAACTCCATCGACGGCGCCCCCGCGTCGCGGTCGGTGGACACCGAGGTCAAGCTCGTGCTCGCCCCGCGCCTCGGCGTCTCGTTCCCGATCCTCGAGCGGGCCTCGCTGTTCTTCTCCTACGGCCACTTCTACCAGATGCCCGGCCTAGAAAACCTCTTCAACAACGCCGACTACTCGATCCTCGAAGACCTCCAGGACACGAGCGACTCGGCGGGCCAGAAGGGCATCCTCGGCAACCCCGACCTCGACCCCGAGTTCACCGCGCAGTACGAGTTCGGGTTCAAGAGCGAGGTTACCGACTGGCTCGGCGTGGACGTCAGCCTCTTCTACAAGGACATCCGCGACCTCCTCGGCGTCGAGTTCGTGCAGACCTACACGGCCGCCAGCTACGCCCGCTTCACGAACGTCGACTTCGGCGGCGTCAGCGGCTTCACCGTCGCCCTCGACCAGCGCGGCCTCGGCGCGCTCTCGACCACGCTCGACTACACCTACCAGGTCGCGACGGGGAACTCCTCGGACCCGCGCGAGACGTTCAACCGCGCCCAGGCAGGCAACGACGCTCGTCCCCGCCAGATCCCGTTCAACTGGGACCAGCGCCACACGCTCAACGCGACGGCCGTGTGGTTCCGGCCGGACAACTTCGCCGTCACCGGCATCCTCAAGCTCGGCACGGGCCGGCCCTACACGCCGGAGCTGGACTCCAACTTCGGCGCGGACCTCGAGCCCAACTCGGGCCGCAAGGAGACCTTCGTGACGGTCGACCTCCGCGCCGAGAAGTTCTTCGCCTTCGGCGGCCTCGACCTCACCGGCTTCGCCCGCGTGTTCAACCTCTTCGACGCGCACTTCACGAACGGGTTCGTCTATGCCGACACGGGCAGCCCGTTCTACACCCTCAACCCGCAGCAGCAGTTCAACCCCAACCCCGGCCGCCTCGCGCAGCCGCGCCGGGTCGAGATCGGCCTCTCGTTCCGCGGCGCGTTCGCCGCGCGGCGGTGACCCGCCCGCCCGCTTTTCAGTGCGTCGCCTGGGGGACTCGGACGCTGTCCCCCTCAGCGAGCCGAACAGAGGGTCCGCGACGATCGACCATTTCCATCTTCCCCATGCACCGACTCCTTCTCTCTCTCGTGCTTCTCGCGGCGGGGCTGCTGCCCCCGGCCCTCGCGCAGACGCCCGTCCCCGTGACCCCGCCCGAGTGGCGCAGCCGCATCGATGCCGAGCGCAGCGGCGTCCACGACGCCAACCGCATCCGCACGCTGTTCTACAACTACGGCATGGTCGGCGACTTCGAGACGAACCCCGACCTCAGCATCTTCCACTCCGTCGAGGTGCCGAGGGGGATCGGGCTGAACTACTCCGACGGCATCACGCCCTACGTCCTCGCCAAGGTCACCGGCGCGAGCGGGCGCGAGTCGTACATCATGCTCACCGGCTTTCGCGAGCGGCAGGCCACGAGCCCGTTCTCCGGGCGGACGATGCGCTTCGAGCCGCGCCCCGGCTTCGTCGAGACCGACCCCACCATCAACGCCGGCCGCTCGGTCGCCGTCTCGAACGACCCCCGCACCTGGCCCGGCGCCGCAGACGCGATGGGCAACATCAGCCCCGATACGAATCCGCTCGACTGCTGGTACGACAAGCGCGACGCCCCCGACGATCCGGGCTGGTGCGGCTCGTGGAACGGCTTCTTCGGCAAGAGCCCCAACGCCGATCAGGAGGCGTACTACGTGATGGACGACAACTTCT
>CAYTJT010000171.1:0-7692 GCA_964438105.1 uncultured Rhodothermales bacterium
CGGGACCGGGGACGGGCCGCGCGCTCGCCGCGCCGTTGGCCGTGCCGGACCCGGCGCGGAGGCCGGCGGCGACGGGGCCGTCGGAGCCCACGTCCGCGGCCTCGGCCTGGAGGTACGCCACGTTCGCCTGGATCACCTCTTTGGCGAGGCTGATGTAGTTGCGCGCGCCGATCGACGTGGACTCGTAGAGGAGGACGGGCTTGCCGAAGCTCGGCGCCTCGGAGAGCCGGACGTTCCGCTGGATCACCGTCTTGAACACCTTCTCGCCGAAGTAGCGGCGGACCTCGGCGGCGACCTGCTTCGAGAGCCGCAGCCGCCGGTCGAACATCGTGAGGAGCACGCCCTCGATCTCGAGCCCGGGGTTGAGGTGCTGCCGGACGATCTTGATCGTGTTGAGGAGCTGGCCGAGTCCTTCGAGCGCGAAGTACTCGCACTGCACGGGGATGACTACGCTGTCGGCGGCGGTGAGGGCGTTGAGGGTGAGCAGCCCGAGCGACGGCGGGCAGTCGATCACCACGAAGTCGTACTTCCGCCGCGCCGACGCGATCGCCCGCTTGAGCACGCGCTCGCGCTCCATCACGTCGATCATCTCGATCTCGGCGCCGACGAGGTTGATGTGGCTCGGCACCACGTCGAGGAACGGCATCTCGGTCTGGCAGACGGCGTCTTCGAGCGAGGTGTCGCCGGTGAGCACTTCGTAGGTCGAGAGCGTGACGGCGCGCTGGTCCACGCCGACGGCCGACGTGCCGTTGGCCTGCGGGTCGATGTCGAGGAGGAGCGTCGGGTGCTCCGTGGCGGCGAGCGACGCGGCGAGGTTGATGGAGGTGGTGGTCTTGCCCACCCCGCCTTTCTGGTTCGCTACCGCGAGTACCTTGCCCATATCCGCGCCGGATGCGTCGTGATCTGTCCGTGGAAGCCTGTCGAGAGGTCTGAGAGAGGCTCTGCGGGGGACCTGTGCGCTCTGTGTGCGAGCGGTGCACGGTCGCCCCTGTGCATTCGTCGGCAATATACCCGAGCCCCCCACGGCGTGCAAGCGGAGTCGGGCGCAGCGAGGGTGCGAAGATCGGGCGAACGGTTCCCCCGCCGCACCCGCAGTCGGACCCCCTGCCGCGCTCGCGGTCGTTCGCTTCGGGACGCATCCCTGCGCTCACTCCCGGCTTCGCGCGACTGTCCCCCTAATTTAGGGGAACAGCTTTCCGGCCCCTGAGCGGGAGCGATGGGCCGGAAAGCGGGGGGTACAGCCACTGCGCCCGTACTTTCCCCTCGTCTCTCGAATTCCGTCATCCGCCGTCATCGTGGCTCGCCGCTTCGTCCTCAAAAAAGAACCCGACCTCGCCCCGCCGTCGAACCTGACGATCGACTACGCGTCGGCGCTGAACGAGGAGCAGCACGCCGCCGCGACGGCCGGGCCGGGGCCGGTGCTGATCGTGGCGGGCGCGGGGACGGGCAAGACGCGGACGCTCGTCTACCGCGTGGCCTATCTCATCGAGACGGGCACGCCGCCCCAGCGCGTGCTGCTGCTGACGTTCACGCGCCGCGCCGCGCGCGAGATGCTGACGCGCGCCGCCACCCTCCTCGACGGCCGCTGCGAGCGCGTGCGCGGCGGGACGTTTCACGCGTTCTGCCTCCAGATCCTCCGCCGCTTCGCGAAGTCGGTCGGTTACCCCCGCAACTTTACGATCCTCGACGCGGTCGACGCCGCGGACGTGATCGACGTGCTGCGGACGGAGCGCGGGCTGCACCGCTCGAAAAAGCGATTCCCAAAAAAGCGGACGCTCCAGCGGATCTTCTCGACCGCCGCAAATCGCGGGCTCGATATCGCGGATGTGCTCGAACAGACGCATCCGCAGTTCCTCATCCACCTCGACGAGATCGACGAGCTGCACCGCGCCTTCGCCGACTACAAAAGGCGGCATGGGCTCGTGGACTACGACGACTTGCTGTCGCTGACGGTCCGCCTGCTCGAATCGGACGAGGCGGTGCGGAAGAAGGTGGCGGGCGCGTGCCGCTTCGTGCTCGTGGACGAGTATCAGGACACGAATCGTCTGCAGGCGCGCCTCGTCGAGCTCTTCGCGAGCGTGCACGGCAACGTCACCGCCGTCGGCGACGACGCGCAGTCGATCTACCGCTTCCGCGGCGCGGACGTGGGCAACATCCTCGCGTTTCCCGACACGTTCCCCGGCACGCGCGTCTTCAAGCTCGAACGGAACTACCGCTCGACGCAGCCCATCCTCGACCTCGCGAACCACGTCCTCGAACAGGCGAAGCGGAAGTACGAAAAACATCTCTACACCGAGCGGACCGAGGGCGAAAAACCCGCGCTCGTCGCCGCGCCGGACGACCGCTGGCAGAGCCGGTTCGTGTGCCAGATGCTGCTGCAACTGCGCGAGGAGGGGACGGCGCTGAACCGGATGGCCGTGCTCTTCCGCAGCGGCTACAACTCGTACGACCTCGAGGTCGAGCTCGACCGGCGGCGGATCCCGTTCGTGAAGTTCGGCGGGCTGAAGCTGACCGAGGCGGCGCACATCAAAGACGTCGTCGCGCACCTCCGCGTGGCCGAGAATCCGCTCGACGTCGTCGCGTGGAACCGCGTGCTCAAGCTGATCGAGGGGATCGGGCCGAAGACGGCGCGGGACCTGCTCGCGTGGATTCTGGCGCAGGACGACCCGTACACGCTCGACGCGCCGGCCGTCTCGCCGCGCTTTGAGGTCCGGCTGCGGCACCTCGGCGAGACGTTGGCTCGGATGCGCGCCGACGGCCTCGCGCTCCCGGCACAGGTCGAACTGCTGCTGCAATATTACCAGCCCCTGCTGGAGCGGGTCTACTTCGAGGATTTCGACAAGCGGGCGCAGGATCTGGAGAGCTTCGCGGGCGTCGTCGAAGGGCACCGGTCGCGGGGCGCCCTGCTCGAATCGCTTGCGCTCGACCCCATCGACCTCACGGCGACGGACGTCGAGGGCACGCACGAGGACGAGCCGCCGCTCGTGCTCTCGACGATCCACAGCGCGAAGGGGCTGGAGTTCGACACCGTGTTTCTGATTCAGGCGCTCGACGGCGTGCTCCCGAGCCAGTACGCCGTCAAGAGCGACGACGAGCTCGACGAGGAGCTGCGGCTGCTCTACGTCGCCCTCACGCGGGCCGAGACGAACCTGTTCGTGAGCTACCCGACGGTCCACTTCCGCCGCTCGGGCGACTACTTCACGAACCCGAGCCGATTTCTCGCCGACGTGCCCTCGACCCTGCTGGAGCCGTGGATGCTCGCCGAGGAAGAGGACGAAGCGCCGAAGCAACTCGACGCGTCGCCGCCGCGCCTGCCGCCCGCCGCCCGCGACACCAGCGACGGGCTGCCGTTTTGAGGTGTGGGAGTGTGGACGTATGGTGGGAGTGTGGACGTATGAACGTGCGGACGTGGCTTGCCTCGATACGTTCGCACGTCCACACCCCCCAAGCTTCCACCCCCCCAAACGTCCACCCCCAATCACATCGTCGGGTTGCCGCCGGTGACGCCGAAGACCTCGCCGGTGATGTAGCCGGCCTCCTGCGTGGCGAGAAAGACGTACGTCGGCGCGATCTCGGCGGGCTGGCCGGGGCGGCCGAGCGGGACGCTGGAGCCGAACTCCTCGACCTTGTCCTGCGGCTGACCGCCGGAGGGCTGGAGCGGCGTCCAGAACGGGCCGGGGGCGACGGCGTTGACGCGGATCCCGTCGTCGGCGAGCTGCTTGGCGAGCGCCTTCGTGAACTCGACCTGGGCGCCCTTCGTCGTGGCGTAGTCGAGCAGGCCCGGGGAGGGCTTGTAGCCCTGGATCGAGGTCGTGATGATGATGGAGCCGCCCGGCGGGAGGTGCTCGACGGCCGCCCTCGACATCCAGAACATGGCGTAGACGTTCGTCTTGAGCGTCTGGTCGAACTGCTCGCTCGTGATGTCGCGGATGTGCTCCTGATGGACCTGCTTGCCCGCGTTGATCACGACGACGTCGAGTCCGCCGAGTTGGTCGGCCGCGTCGTCGATGAGGGACGTGCAAAAGCCCTCGTCGGTGAGGTCTCCGGGGAGTCTGACGAGCGTGCCGCCTTCGCTCTCGACGAGCTCTTTGAGCGACTGCGCGTCTTGTTCCTCGCTCGGGAGGTAGTTGATGGCGACGGCGGCGCCCTCGCGGGCATACGCGATCGCCGTGGCGCGGCCGATGCCACTGTCGCCGCCGGTGATGAGCGCCTTGCGGCCTTTCATCCGGCCGAAGCCTTCGTAGCTGTCCTCGCCGTGGTCGGGCCTGGGCTCCATCTCGTAGATCGTGCCGGGCGCGTCCTGGGGCTGGCGGGGGAAGGGGGGCTGCGGGTACTGCGTCCGCGGGTCCTGCATGGCGTACTGATTCTTCGTGTCAGACATGAGAGCGGGGGGAAGTGAGAAGAGAGAGGGCCTGCTAAACGACGCAGCGCGCCGGGGGTTCGCGGCCCCGGTCAGAGCACGAACGTCACCACGAGCACGTCGTAGATCGCGTGCGTCCACGCGGCGATTCCGAAGCCACGGATCAGAAAGACGGCGTTGAGCGCGAGGCCGAACAGAAAGCGGAACGTGAACGACGAGAGCTGGAACGGGTCGCCGAAGACCCCGATGTAGTGGACCGCGCTGAAGACGAGCGCGCCGACGACGGCCGCGACGACGTAGGCCCGGCCGCGCTCCCACGCCGTCAGCCGATGGAGCGCGAGAAACAGCCCGCCGACGAGGATCACGCGGAAGACGAGTTCTTCGTAGATCCCCGCGCCGAGCGAGAGCGCGATCATCGTCAGCCACCCCGGCTGCACCGCCTGGGCGGCAGCGAGGAGTTGCGGCGCGACGGCGAACAGCAACCCCACCACCCACCCGACGAGCAGGGCGAGGATGACGGCGTAGACCGTGCTCTCGACGACGATCCGCCCGAAATAGCGCGCGCGGATCGGGATGCGCTTTTTCCGCTCAGCCCACAGCACGCCGAGCCCGACCAGCAACACCGCGACGCCGAGCGCGAGCATCCCCGTCGCGCCGAACCACGCCAGCAGTTGCGTGATCCACACCTCGGCCCCGACCCGCACCTGCGACCGGCTGCCGACGTTCGCCACTACGATTAGCACGTGGTAGCCGACGAGGAGCGGGAGCGCGGCGAGGAAGCTGTACGTCGCCGTGCGCGAGAAGCGGAGGTAGTCGCGGGCGCTCGGGGTGAGCGGCAGCCGGTCGAGCCAGCGCGGCCGGAGCGGCGCGTCGGCGAGGCCGGAGAGGTCGGGCGAGCCGGGGGCGGAGAAGTCGGGCATCGGGATAAAAAAGGTCGGGGCGCACCGTGCGGTACGTCCCGACCGGACCGATAGATGCAGCGAGGGGCGCGGGGCTACGACTCGGTGATCGTCACCTTCTGCATCGCGTCGCCCTGTTCCACCGCGTCGACCACGTCCTGGCCGTCCATCACCTTGCCGAAGACGGTGTGGCGGCCGTTGAGGTGGGGCTGCGGGGCGTGCGTGATGAAGAACTGGCTGCCGTTCGTGTTGGGGCCGGCGTTCGCCATCGAGAGCGAGCCCGTCTCGTGCCCGAGCGGGTTGTCGCTCACCTCGTCCTCGAACTGGTAGCCCGGGCCGCCGCGGCCGGTGCCCGTCGGGTCGCCGCCCTGGATCATGAAGTTGGGGATCACGCGGTGGAAGACGAGGCCGTCGTAGAACCCGTCGCGCGCGAGCGAGACGAAGTTGTTGACGGTCTTCGGCGCGTGCTCGGGGTAGAGCTTGACGTCGATCGTGCCTTTGTCCGTCTCGATCGTGGCCCGGTACTCTTTGTCCGGGTCGATCTGCATGTCGTGCGGGCTGTCGTATTGGGTAGCCATAGCGAAGAGGGGGTGGGTGAGAAAGGAGAGCGGCGGAGCCCCGATGCAACGGGGAACCCGCCGACGGGTTCGGAGCCGGTGAGCGCCGTGTGCACCGCGGGGACTGCTCGCGGGAGACGCAACGGCCGGTCGATGGACTCCTTTGGATGGACTCCTTTGGATGGACTCCTTTGGACGTATGTTGGGTGGCGCCGTCTACTCAGGCGCTGCCGTCTCCGTTTCCCGTCGACCACGAGGCTATGCCTACCGACTCAAGCGATGCCACCACTGTCGTGGCCATCTACCCCGCGCGCCACTACGCCGAGATGGCCAAAGACTTCCTCGGCGACCACGACATCGTGGCGTCCGTCGTGGCAGACGACGTGCACGTGCCGCTCCAACTGACCGAGGGCGCACGGCTGCTCGTGCTTCAAAGCCAGGCGGAAGAGGCGCGCAGGGCGCTGGACGAGGCCGGGCTGTCGCCGCAACGCATCGCGGCGGAAACGGAGGGCGACGGCACCGCCGAGTGAGCGGCGCGCGTCGGAGGTTTCGGCACCGCTACGACGGCGACGAAACCGGCACGGGCTCGCGGAACTGGAGCTCGGCGAGGCGGCGGTAGAGGCCGTCGCGCATGACGAGCCATACGCTTGCGACGTACGCTATCTTAGGGGCGATCCCCGGCGCTCGTATTCGCTCGGACGGAAGATTATGACTTGGAGAGCGCGCATCACAACCGACCCGAAGCAGTGTGGCGGCCGTCCCTGTATCCGCGGCATGCGTATCCGCGTCGTGGATGTGCTGGACCTCCTCGCTGCCGGGTTGTCCCGCGACGAAATCCTCGAAGAGATGCCCGATCTGGAATCCGCTGACATCGACGCCGCGCTGCGGTACGCACGGAGCCGCGTGGATCACCCCGTGCTGGCAGCGTGATGCAGATCTGGGTAGATGCGCAGCTATCGCCCGCGCTGGCCGCCTGGATCAACCGCACCTTCGACGATATCCATGCGCAGTCCGTCCGTGCCGTGGGGATGCACGATGCGGAGGACGAGGAGATCTTCTTCGCGGCGCGTGATGCGGGCGTCGTTGTGATGAGCAAAGACAGCGACTTCATTGATCTGCTGGAGCGGCACGGCTCGCCGCCCCAAGTGATTTGGGTGACGTGTGGGAATACCTCGAACCTGCGCATGCGCTCGGTCTTGGGCCAGCTGCTTCGTCCGGCCGTGGAGCTGCTGCGCAACGGCGAGGCGCTGGTCGAGATAGGAGACGGGGCGGGCGCCTAGTTCGGGGACGACGCAGACGCAGTGGCAGGCTCGCGGAACTGGAGCTCGGCGAGGCGGCGGTAGAGGCCGTTCCGCATGACGAGCTCGGCGTGCGTGCCGTCCTCCACGATCCGGCCGCCGTCGAGCACGAGGATGCGGTCGGCGTCGCGGACGGTGGCGAGGCGGTGGGCGATGACGAACGCCGTCCGCCCGTCGAGCAGCCGGTCGAGCGCCTCTTGCACGAGGGCTTCGCTCTCGGCGTCGAGCGCGCTCGTGGCCTCGTCGAGGAGCAAGATGCGCGGGTCTTTGAGGAGCGCGCGGGCGATCGCGACGCGCTGGCGCTGGCCGCCGGAGAGCTTCACCCCGCGCTCGCCGACCGTCGTGCCGAAGCCGCCGGGGAGGGCGTCGATGAACTCGGTGGCGTTCGCGGCATCGGCGGCCGCGCGCACCTCGTCGTCCGACGCGTCGAGGCGGCCGTAGCGGATGTTCTCGGCGATCGACGCGCCGAAGAGTTGGATCTCCTGGGAGACGAGCCCGATCTGCTCCCGCGCGGAGCGCACCGGCACGTCGCGGAGGTCGTGCCCGTCGAGGAGGATGCGGCCGGCGTCGGGGTCGTA
>CAYTJT010000172.1:0-7678 GCA_964438105.1 uncultured Rhodothermales bacterium
TGACGGCCTGCTCGATCTCGGCCTCTTCCTTGCCCTTGCGGAGCATGTGGAGGCGGAGCATCACGCCGCGCTTCGAGAGCAGGTTGCGGACGGTGTGCGAGGGCTGCGCGCCCTCCTGGAGCCAGTAGAGGATGCGGTCCTCTTTCAGCGAAAGCTGGGCGGGCTCGTTGATCGGCTCGTAGCGGCCGAGGTCCTCGATGAAGCGGCCGTCGCGCGGGCTGCGGCTGTCGGCGGCCACGAGGGCGAAGATCGGGCGCTTCTTCCGGCCGAGCCGGCGGAGGCGGAGTTTGACTGCCATGGGGTTGGGTTGGAGGTTATAGGTAATAAGTTTGAGGGGGTGGGTAGCGATCGTGGGAGTAGGTACTTAAGACCTCGAACCCACGACCTCAAACCGAGCTAGCGTCCGCCGAGTTGGCCCAGCATCCCGCCGAGGTCGGCGGAGCGGCCCTTCGAGGCCATCTTGCTCATCGTCTTCATCATCTTCTTCATCTCGCGGAACTGCTTGAGGAGCTGGTTCACGTCCTGCACCTCGACGCCCGACCCGCGCGCGATTCGCTGGCGGCGGCTGCCGTTGATGACGTTCGGATTGGCGCGCTCCTCCGGCGTCATCGACTGGATCATCGCCTCGATGTGGACGAAGGCGTCGTCCTCCACGTCGAGGTCCTTGATCTGCTTCCCGACGCCGGGGATCATCCCGAGGAGGTCCTTCATCGACCCCATCTTCTTGATCCGCTGGAGCTGGATGTAGAAGTCCTCGAGGTTGAAGTCCTGGCTGCGGATCTTCTTCTGCAGCTTCTCGGCCTCGTCCTCGTCGAACTGCTCCTGCGCCTTCTCGACGAACGTCACGACGTCGCCCATCCCGAGGATGCGCTGCGCCATGCGGTCGGGGTAGAACTCGGTGAGGGCGTCGAGCTTCTCGCCCGTCGAGGCGAACTTGATCGGCTTCTGGACGACGGAGCGGATCGAGAGGGCCGCGCCGCCGCGCGTGTCGCCGTCGAGCTTGGTGAGGACGATGCCGTCGACGTCGAGCTGCTCGTTGAAGGCCTTCGCGGTGTTGACCGCATCCTGCCCCGTCATCGAGTCGACGACGAAGAGCACCTCGTCGGGGTCGGTCGCGGACTTGATGTCGACGACCTCCTTCATCATCGTCTCGTCGACGTGCAAGCGGCCGGCGGTGTCGATGATGACGACGTCGCGGCCGAGGCGGCGACCCTCGGCGACGGCCTGGCGGGCGACGGCAACGGCATCCTTTTCGGGCACGCCGTCCTCACCGCGAATCGCGAAGACCGGGACGTTGATCCCTTTCGCGAGCGTTTCGAGCTGGTCGACAGCGGCCGGGCGGTAGACGTCGGCGGCGGCGAGGAGCGGACTCTTGCCCTTGCTCTTGAGGTGGCGGGCGAGCTTGGCCGTGAACGTCGTTTTGCCGGAGCCCTGGAGGCCGGCGATGAGGATCACCTGCGGCGGCCGCTTCGGCTTGTTGAGATCGACGTGGACGTCGCCGAGGAGGAAGACGAGCTCGTCGTAGAGGATCTTGACGAACTGCTGGCCGGGCGAGACGGCGGTGAGCACCGACTCGTTCGTGGCTTGGTCCTTCACGCGGTTCGTGAAGTCGCGGGCGACCTGGTAGTTGACGTCGGCGTCGAGGAGCGCGCGGCGGACCTCGCGCATCGTCTCGGCGATGTTGAGCTCGTTGATCTTGCCCTGGCCCTTGACGTTCTTGAGGGCGACGTCGAGCTTATCGGAGAGGCTTTCAAACATGGAGCGCAGTGGGGAGTGAGGGAAGGCCGCGAGCGCCGTTGGGGCGGTCCGCGGTGCCGGGGGTGGAGCCGTCGAGCACGGCCGTGCCCCGCGGCGAGTTCCGGACTGGGCAGCGCCAAAGATACGGAACCGAGCGCCCGATTCCGTGCAGACGCCGCGAAGAACCTCGGCCCCGCGACCCGTACCTTCCGCTCCATACCTTGTCCTTCCCCTTCCCCACTCACCGATGCCAGACCACCAATCCGACATAAAGCGCTCCCGGTTCGGCAGCCTGCGCTCGCAGCTTGAGGAGTTCTTACACGAGATGACCTATGAAGAGCGCCACGTCCGGCTTGGCGTGGCTTGGTCACACTACGTCCTCGGTTACATCACGTTAGATGAACTCAGGGAACTGCGCGCCATGCTCGGCTTTTCCGAGGACGACATGGACAGCTTAGGGATTTAGAATGTGCACCAAATCCAGGCTTGTCACTGCGAGCGACCGGAGGGAGCGCGGCAGTCTCGTTCGATCTGCCTCCCTTCCGTGAGATTGCCGCGTCGGCCTACGGCCTCCTCGCAATGACAGGGTGGTTCCGTTCCACCGGACTTGGCGCTCACAAAATTCGGCGCTCACCCACCCGTGTAGCGACGCGCACAGTCGAGCCACAGATCGAGCACGTCCGAAAAGACCTCGGCGGCTTCGCCCGGCCGGAATCGGACCTGCGCGGGGTCGGCGTTGGCCTCGACGCGCGCGACACACCACCCCTCGGCGGCACGTTCCACGCGGGCGACGAAGATGCACTGCCCGGTCCAGCTTCGGTGCATGTGCAGACGGAGCGTTTCGCCACCGAGCGCCTCCGCCCAGAAAAACCATCGGTCGTCCATGCTGCCGGGCCGGACGCCGGGCCGGAGCGCATCCACCTCAGCCGTCGTGAGCACGCGGTCGGAGGCGAAAGCCTCCCGGCGCTCGGGAAGCGGCTGCGCCTTCTTCCAATCGGCGGCGCGGAACGGGCGACCGTCGGAGCGACCGACCTCGGGCGAGGAATACGAAAGCTCCACGGCGATTACAACTCCAGCGCGCCCTGCGTGCTGCCGTCGCCCCGGCGCGTGCGGGGAGCGCGCTTGAACGTCGTGCTCACGACGTGCAGCGGCGGCATGGCGATCTCGTACCCGTCGAGCAGTTCGTCGGCGGTGAGGATCTGGAGACGCGGGTACTTCTGCTGCGTGTACGGCGAGAGGTAGAACCCGGCGCTGTGGGCTTCTTTTTTCATCGGGCCGGTGGGCGGCTCTAAGGTGAGGAGCGCGCCGATCTGGGCGTCCTCCCGGTCCACAGTCCCGACGAGGTCGCGCACGTCGCGCACGCCGACCTTGCCGGACTTGACCTGCACGATGACCTGCTTTGTGGGCTTCTTCTCGTCGTGGAAGAAGATGCGGCCGTCGATGCCGCGGTCGGCGCCTTTCTTCGTCTGCTGCGGGCGGGCGCCGACGAGCCCGAGCGCCCAGTACTCGAACTGGTGGCGGTCCTGCTCGGCGAGGGCGCGGGCGCCGTCGAGGCTCGTGGGCTCGCCGACGACCTCGTATTCGACCGAGTTCTCGTAGGTGTCGCGGAGGCGGTGCTTGATGAGGGAGACGGCGAGGTGGGTCACGTCGATGCCGATCCAGCGGCGGCCGAGCTTTTCGGCGGCGTCGATCGTGGTGCCGCAGCCGCAGAACGGGTCGAGCACCACGTCGCCGGGGTCGCTGCTGGCCTCGATGATCCGTTCGAGGAGGGCGACGGGCTTCTGCGTCGGGTAGCCGAGCCGCTCCGCCGCCTGCGAGTTCAGCGGTGGAATATCTGTCCACACATCGCCGAGCGGGATTCCCTGCCTTTCATCTAAATACCGCTTCACTCGCGGCACAGCCCCAGGCTTTGACTGAACGATCAATCCGTCTTCGTAAGCCTTCTGCATTCGCTCTCGCGTCCATCGCCAAACACGAGTGATGCCGAGGAATTCGTAGGTCAGGTTCGGCCGATCATGGTTCGGATTTGTGATATCGCCGAGCGTGTAGCGTCTTCCGTCCTCGTCAACGTGGCGATATTTCTGTGCGGTCTTCTCGGGGAGGTCGTTCGGATCGTAAGGGATGAAAGCAGCGTCAGCATTCCACTTCGCATCTTCTGACTTGCCATAGCAAAGGAGTACATCGTGATTGGTCGGGAGCTTCTGCGACTGGAGGCTTTTCGCTGTCGTCCGCTTCCAGATGATCTCGTTGCGGAAGTGCTGCGGCTCGAAGACGGCGTCGAGGAGGAGCTTGAGGTAGTGGCTCGCCGTCGGGTCGCAGTGGAGGTAGAGGCTGCCCGTCGGCCGGAGCACGCGGTGGAGCTCGACGAGGCGCGGCGCCATCATCGAGAGGTAGGCCAGCATGTCGTTCTCGCCCATCATCCGGCGGAACGCCTGCATCGTCTGGCTCACGGGCACGTTCACCGTCGGCTGGTCGCCGCCCGTCACCACGTCGTCGAAGGCGCGGGCCGCCGCCGCGTCCCACCGCCACGTATCCTCGAACGCGCGGATCTGCGCGGGCGAGCGGTCGCCGCTCTGAGTTTTGAAAAGGACGTTGTAGTCCTGCGCGCTGTTGAACGGGGGGTCGAGGTAGACGAGGTCCACGCTCTCATCCTCCACGTAGCGGCGGAGGATGTCGAGGTTGTCGCCGAAATAGAGCGTGTTCGTCACGGAGCCCATGCGGTCGGGAGAGTAGTGGTGCGGTCGGGGCCGGAAGTAACGGCTGACCGGCGAAAGAAGCAACGCCCTATTCGAGCGGCGGCCCCCAACGGGCCTCGCCGGTCGCCGCGTCCACCTCGACGATGACGTGCATCGGGATTCGGTGGCTGCGGTAGGCCTGCAAGTCCACGAACCACACGTGCCACGCGTCCGGCCCGCGCACGACGTGGGACGGGTTGCGGAGGTCGATGTCTTCGGAGCCGAACGGTGACTCGCGGAGAAAGATGCGAGCGAGTTCGACGGCAGCGAGATCCTCATCTGTCAGGTTCATTCTTCAAGAAACGGGTTCGTGCGCCACGAAGCAACGGCGTCCGTCTCCCGATCCGACCCGTACCTTGCCGCCCAAAACGCCTCGCCCATGCCCGACACCTCCCCTTCCTCGAACGACGCGTGGTGGGACTTCGCCGTCGACCCCACCGTCCGCGACGACACCGACGCCCGCCGCCTCACCGACGCCGACGGCACGCCGCTCGTCAACCCGCCCGACGCCGACGACCGCCTCGGGCTCGACTACGCCGACTACCTCGGGCTCGACCGACTGCTCGACGCGCAGACGCCGGCGTCGCGGGTGCCGGACGAGCGGGCGTTCGTCATCGTCCACCAACTGTTCGAGCTCGTCTTCAAGCAGATGACGTTCGACCTCGGCGTGGTCGCGCGGACGCTACGTGCCCTGCTCGACGCGTCGGACGAGACATTGGGTGATTTGACGCGGGAGCCGCTCCCGGACGAGCGCGGGCCGAGCGCGTTCTGGCGCCCGGCGTTCACCGCCGCCGCCCGCGTACGCTACTCCGCCCGCCGCGTGCTCCCGACCGTGATGCAGTACGTCGGCCGCGGCGAGGACGACGACGTGCTGTTCTCGACGCTCGAGTACGAGCGGTTCCGCGACTTCCTCGTCCCCGCCAGCGGGTTCCAGACCGCCCAACTCCGGCTCATCCAGCGCGCGCTCGCGAAGTCGCCCCTCCTCGACGTGCGGGTGTTCCCGGGCGACACCTACGGCGAGCACTACACCGGCTCACCGTGCGGGCACGTCGCCCTCGGCGATCCGCGCGTGCTCCGCAGCGGCCACACCCGCGCGTTCCCGCCCGACGATCACCCGGCGCACGACGTCGCCCACCTCGACGACCTCGCCCACGCCGTGCTCGCCCGCCTCGCCCCACTCGCCGACGGTCTGTCCGCTCCCCCGACCGTCCGGCAGATCCGCTCCGACGAAGTCGAGCGCGCCGTCGCCCGCGTCCGCGCCACGCTCGGCGACGCGCCCGATGCCGACGCCACGACCGAGACCTTCCGGCTCGACCTCGAACAGGCAGCGATCGCTGAGAACGAGCGCCGCGCCGATTTCGACGCCGCCCGGCGCGGCGCGCATGCCCTCCACGCCGCGCTCCCCCGCACCGCGCTCGCGTTCGTACTCGACCGTATCGCCGCCGCCGACGCGGCGCTGCACGATCCCGGCGCCGAGAGCTTCCTCACGGTCCACCGCAAAGCCGTCCGCCGCCACGTCGCGGGCGAGGGCGGGACGGGCGGCGGCGGGATGCCCTACCTCGTCACGAGCCAGCGCTTTCTGCTCCCCCTCTTCCCCGCGCTCGTCGCCTACACCGACCTCGGCGTCGGCGGCACGGCCGAAGGCGCAGACCGCTGGTGAGCGTTTAGAAGGTGAAGGGAGAGGAGGGGTTGGAAGGAAAGGAGGGTAAAGTGGTAAGAAGACCGCGTTGCGGCTACCCCTCCACTCTCTCCACCCCTTCCTTTCTCTCTCCTCTCGCCCGTAGCAGGTCGATCGTCTCGACGGCGTGGCGGAGGTGCGGGATCACGATGCTCCCGCCGACGACGAGCGCTACATTCAGCGCGTCGTCGAGCTCGTCGTCCGTGAACCCGGCCTCGACGCACTGCCCGAGGTGGTAGTCGATGCAGTCGTTGCAGCGGAGCACGGCGCTCGCGACGAGCCCGAGGAGCTCTTTCGTGCGGCTGTCGAGCGCGCCGTCGCAGTACGCCGCCGTGTCGAGGTTGAAAAAGCGCTTGGTGCCGAGGTGGCTCTTCTCGTCGAGGATGCGCGCGTTCATCCGCTCGCGGTACGCATCGAAGGCGTCGAGGCGGTTCGGGGTGTCGGCCATGGAGTAATGGGTTTATTCTGGAGAGGCGCCGTATACGCTCGGTCCCTCCGCTCTCTCCCGCCCCATTTCGCAGCCCCGGTGAAGAACACCGACATCGCCTCGGAGAAAGACGTCCTCCGCGCTCGCTTCCGTGCCGCCCGCGCTGCGCTTTCGGACGAGGACTACGCCGCCCACAGCGCGGCCGTCTGCGACCGCATCGCGTCGCTGCCCGAGATCGAACGGGCCCGGACCGTGCACGTCTACTGGCCGCTCGTGCAGCGGCGCGAGCTCGACACGCGTCCGCTGATCCGACTGCTCGCCGCAAACGGGAAACGCGTCGTGCTCCCTGTCGTGGCGGCGTTCGAGGGGGCGCCGCGGCTGCGGCACGTCGCGTTCGCGGGCGAGGGCCGGATGCGGCCGAACCGCTGGGGCATCCCCGAACCCCGCGACACGCCGGAGGTCGACCCGGGCGCGCTCGATGCGGTCGTGGTGCCGGCGTTTGGGGCGGGGCGCAACGGCCACCGCATCGGCCACGGGCGGGGGTTCTACGACGCCTTCCTCGCCGCCGTCGACGCGCCCGCCGTCGGTGCCGTGTTCGCCGGGTGCCTCGTCGAGCGCGTACCCGCCGAGCCTCACGACGTGCCGCTCGACATCGTCGTGACCGAGCGCGAGGCCTGGCGCATAAGTGAGCCGGCGAGCGACTCGGAGGGGACGGCGGGGTCCTGACAATGCCGCCTGCCGAGTCCGCGATGGGGTATAACCGCACGCAACATCGCCCGGACCGTTTCGTACATTGCGTCGGACCCGATTCCTGCTACCCATGAGCACCCGCACACGACGACAACGCCCCGCCGAGGAGCACCCGCTCGAAGCCGACGAACCGTTCGACGACCAGCTTTTCGAGGCTGAGGCTTCGGGCTCGTACGAGACGGCCTACGGGCTCGACGACGACATCACCGACGACGACATCGCCGACTTCCTCTACTCGAAGGAAGCCGAGGAGGAGAAGCCCGGATTCTGGAACCTCCCCACGATCGCCGGCCTCTCGACGATCGGCGTCGGCTCGGCCTACCTCCTGCAAGAGCTCGGCCTCTTCGCCTC
>CAYTJT010000173.1:0-7669 GCA_964438105.1 uncultured Rhodothermales bacterium
GTCGTAGATCCGCTCCGTACTCCGTTCGAGGATCGCCCGCTCGTCGGGTTCGAGCGGCTGCCCGAGGGCGTAGATGTCGGCGGCCGGGCCGGTCTGCACGTCGTCGAAGGTGACGCCGAGCCGCTCGTTGAAGAACGCCTCGGCGTCGAAGAGGAGCGAGATCACTCCGATCGAGCCGGTGATCGTGCTCGGGTCGGCGACGATCGTGTCGGCGGGCGCGGCGAGGTAGTAGCCGCCGGACGCCGCGACGGGCCCCATCGAGACGATCACGGGGACGTGCGCGCGGGCCTCGTTCACGGCGTTCCACATCACGTCGGAGGCCGTCGCCGAGCCGCCCGGCGAATCGACGCGGACGACGATCGCGCGGACCGACTCGTCGCGCGTCGCCTGCTGCATCGTCTCGGCGAACGAGTCCGAGCCGAGGAACGCGCCGGAGCCGGTGTCGGGCACGCTCTCGCCGGGGACGATCATCCCGACGGCGTAGACCACGGCGATCCGGTCGCCGCCGCCGCCGCGCTCGACGCCCGCCGCCGCCGCCGACACGCCGACGTAGCGGTCGATCGACACGGTGCGGAGGGCCTCGTCGGCGTCCTGATCGGTGAGCGGGCGGAAGAGGTCGGCCACGTCGCGGTCGTACGTCAACCCGTCGAGCAGGCCCGCTTCGGCGGCTGCGGCGGCGTCGTAGAGCCCGCCGCGCTCGACGATCGCGCGGAGCGCGGCGACGGGGAGGCCGCGCGCCTCGGCGACGGCGTGGTGGAACGTCGAGTCGGTGTGCTCCAGCAGGGCGCGGTACTGCTCGCGGTTCTCGGGCGAGAAGCCGCGCTCGGTGAACGTCTCGGCCGCGCTCTTGTAATCCCCCGCGCGGATCACTTGGGGCCGGACGCCGAGCTTGTCGAGCGTGCCGGCGAAGAAGGGGGCCGCGAGGTGGAAGCCGTTGAGCTCGAACGACGCCTCGGGCGGGGTGAAAATGGAGTCGGCGGCCGTGGCGAGAAAGTAGCTGGCTTCGTCGAACCCGTCGGCGCCGCTCGCGGCGATGAGCGGCTTCCCGCTCGCCTTGTACTCGACGAGCGCGCGGCGCACTTCGGACAGCGTCGCCCACGACGCGGCGACGCCTTCGGGTCGGAGCCACACGGCGGCGATGCGGTCGTCCGCGGCGGCCTTCTCCAGCGCCCCCGTCACGTCGCGCAGCGTGAGCGTCGTCTCGCCGACGAGCGTGCCGATGAGGTCGACCGGCGCGCGCTCGGGGAGCGGCCCGCTGAGGTCGAGGGTGAGCACGGAGTCGTTCTCGACGCTGGGTTCCGTGCTGCCGCCGAGGAGCACGGCCGACCAGAAGAGTACGAAGAAGAAGAGGGCGACGAGGGAGCCGATGAACCCGGCGAGGGTGTAGAGGAGGAAGCGCTTCATGCAGGGGAGCGAGGAAAAGTCAGGGGCGGGAAGCTACGGGCGGCCGATATTCCGGGGTGCAAAAGCCGGCTCGCCGCTCCACCACACGCGCATCCCCCCACGATGGATCTTGAAATTCCGTACTGGCACCCCCTCGTCGTCCACTTCCCGATCGCGCTCGTCGTGTTCGGCGCGGCGGCGGCGCTGGTCTACGCCGCGCTCGGCCGGGCGTTCTGGCGGGGGGTGGCCCTGCTCGCGTTCGTCGGCGGCGCGCTCGGCGCGTGGGCGGCGAACGTCACCGGCGAGACGATCTACGAGGCCGTCGAGGGGACGCCGGTCGTGGAGGCGCTCGTGGAGCGGCACGAGACGTACGGCGAGTGGGCGCTGTGGCTGAGCGTGGCGGCGGCGCTCGTGCTGGGCGGGGCGGCGTGGGCGCGGCGTGCGGAGAGCGCGGACCCGGACCCGCTCCCCTGGCGGCTCGTCGCCGTCGCGCTCGCGCTCGCGGCGGCGGTGCTCGTCGTGCTCGCCGGGCACCTCGGCGGGACGATGGTGTGGGGCGTCGCGGCCTCATAAAAAACACACCCACGCCCGTTGAACACACGGGAACGACTGCCGTATCAGAGAAGCTGCACGGCCGCCCAATGGGCGGTGTCAGCGCCCGTTACTCGACCTCAGAACCACGCATGAGCGATCCCAAGCGCCAGAACGACGGATCGAACGAGCGCCCGCCGCTGAGCGATCGCGAGGCCGTCATCCTGCGCTCCGTCGTCACCCGGTTCATCCAGACGGCGGCCCCCGTGGGCTCCAAAGTCCTCGCCGAGCAGGGCGTCGTGGACCTCTCCTCGGCGTCGATCCGCAACACGCTCAGCGACCTCGAAGCGTACGGTTACCTCGGCCACCCGCACACCTCGGCCGGCCGCGTCCCGACGGACCTCGGCTACCGCGCGTACGTGGACGAGCTGATGGACCTGCCGGGCGTCTCGCCCGCCGAGCAAGAGCTGCTCCGGGCCGGCGTCGAGAAGCTCTACGGCGACGTCGAGTCGCTCATGCGCGAGACCTCGCGCCTGCTCGGGCAGTTCTCGAACCTGCTCGGCGTCGTGCTCAGCCCGCGCCTCGCGACGGGCGTGCTCGAGCGGCTCGACGTCGTGCCGCTGTCGTCGTCGCGGCTGATGTTCGTCGTGTCGGTGCGCGGCGGGCTCGTCAAGACGATCGTGGCCGAGCTCGACGCCGAGGTGCGGCGCTCCGACCTCGACCGCGTCGTGCAGGCGATGAACGAGCGGCTCGCCGGGCTGACGCTCGAAGAGGTCCGCCACACCGCCGTCGAGCGGATGCACGACCTCGACGCGGGCGACGGCACCGGCGTCGTCCGGCTCGTGCTGAACGAGGCGACGGCGCTCTTCGACGAGCTCCCCGAGGACCGGCAGGCCGAGGTCGGCGGCGCGCAGCGGATCGTGACGCAGCCCGAGTTTCAGGAGCCCGGCGAGGTGCGCAGCGTGATCGAGCTGATGGAGAACCGCGAGGTCGTGGTGCACCTGCTGGAGGCGGGCGCTCCCGAGCCCGACGCCGACCGCGCCGTCGTGCTGATCGGTCACGAGGGCGACCCCTCCGACCAGCTCGGCGGGAAGTATTCCATCGTGAAGGCGCAATACCGCTTCGGCGACACGACGGGCGCGCTCGGCGTGATCGGCCCGAAGCGGATGGACTACGCCTACGTCGTCACCCTCGTCGAGTACCTCTCGGGCCTCCTCAGCGGCGCCGCGCCCGACGCATGACCCCCTCTCTTTTCCCCACTACCCCGTACGCGGCTCCGGGCCGCGCCGACGCCCCAGACGCATGACCGAGAAGGACACCCACACCGTTCCCGAATCCGAAGCTTCGCGCGCCGAGCAGGCCACGCCCGAGGCGCCGACATCCGAACCGTCTTCGGCGGGACCCGATGCGGATGCCGCCGCGATGCCGATCGACGAGCTCGAAGCCGAGCTCGACCGCCACCGCGAGCAGACGCGCCAGCTCGAAGAGCAGCTGCTGCGCCGCGCCGCCGAGTTCCAGAACTACCGCCGCCGCACCGACCTCGAACTCGGGCAGGCCGCCGCGCGCGGTCGGGGCGAAGTCGTCGTCAAGATGCTCGACGTACTCGACGACCTCCAGCGCTCGCTCGACGCGGCCGAACAGGCCAACGACGCCGAACAGGGCGGCTCGACGTACGAGGCGCTCAAGACGGGCGTGGATCTCGTCTGTAAAAAGTTCGAGGACACACTCCACGCGCTCGGCGTCGAGCCGATCGACGCCGTCGGGCAGCCGTTCGACGAGAACCAGCACGAGGCGATGATGCAGCAGCCGGTGCCCGAGGCGGCGTCCGGCACCGTCGTCGGCGAGATCCAGCGGGGCTACCGCATGGGCGATCGCGTGCTGCGTCACGCCCGCGTGATCGTCGCGCAGTAGCCCAGGCCGCCGAGGCGCGTCGCAACCTCCGCCGAGGCTGCGCGTAGCCGGGCCCGTTCGGGGAACCCCCCAGCCGGGGCGCCGCCACGCCCTATCACACCGTTCAAGCAGGATTTATCAGCGTATGACAAGCTCTACGGAGACGATGGATTATTACGAGGTGCTCGGCGTCTCAAAGACGGCTTCGCCGGACGAGATCAAAAAGGCGTACCGCAAAAAGGCGCTCCAGTATCACCCCGACCGCAACCAGGGGGATGCCGAGGCCGAGACGAAGTTCAAGGAGGCGGCCGAGGCGTACGAGGTGCTCTCGGACGCGCAGAAGCGCCAGCGCTACGACCGCTTCGGCAAGGCCGGGGTCAACGGCGGCGGCGGCGGGCGGCCCGGCGGATTCCAGGACATCTCCGACATCTTCAGCGCCTTTTCCGACATCTTCGGCGGCGACGTGGGCGTCGGGGGCTTCGGCCCGCGCGGCGGACGCCGCCGCACCGGCACCGACCTCCGCGTCCGGCTCGCGCTCGAGCTCGAGGAGATCGCCGAGGGGGCCGAGAAGAAGATCAAGGTCAAGAAGCTCGTCCCGTGCGAGGTCTGCGACGCGACGGGGGCCGAGAACGGCAGCGAGGGCTACCACACGTGCCCGACCTGCGACGGCTCCGGCGAATTCCGCCAGGTGTCGAGCACGTTCTTCGGCCAGTTCGTAAACGTCCAGCCGTGCCCGGCCTGCCGCGGCGAAGGCAAGATCATCGCCGACCCGTGCATGACCTGTAGCGGCGAGGGGCGCGTCAAGGGCGAGGACACGACGACCGTCGAGATCCCGGCGGGCGTTCGTGAGGGGCACTTCCTCTCGATCCGCGGCGGCGGCAACGCCGGTCGGCGAGGCGACCCACCCGGCGACCTCCGCGTCGAGATCCTCGAGGAGCCGCACCCCACGCTCCAGCGCGACGGGCTCGACGTCCGCTGCGACCTCCACCTCTCATTCCCCGACGCCGCCCTCGGCACGGAAGTCGAGGTGCCGACGCTGAAGGGACGGGCCCGCTTGCAGATCGACCCCGGCGTGCAGAGCGGGCGTGTGCTGCGGATGCGCGGGCGCGGCATCCCCGAGCTCGGCGGCGGCCGGCGCGGCGACCAGCTCATCACCGTGCAGGTGTGGACGCCGACGAAGCTGACCGACCACGAGCGCGACCTCATCGAGCAGCTCCGCGGGGCGCCCGCCTTCGAGCCGCAGCCGGACGAGCCGCAGGAGAAGAAGTCGTTCTTCAGCAAAGTCAAAGACGTGTTCTCGTAACGCGAGCCGCGCGAGTCCCACGGGGCCGCGCAGCGCGAACCCTCCGTACCGTGTCCCACGACCCTTCGCTTTCCGACCACGGCCCCGTCGACGCGCCCGTTCACGATCCCGCGCACGCCGGGGAGGACGGGGTGGACGGCGAGATGCTGCGGGCGGTGATGCGGCGCGTCGCCTCGCCCGTGACGGTCGTCACGGCGGCGGCCGACGGCGAGGCTCGCGGGGCGACGATCGGCTCGTTCACGAGCGTGTCGCTCGACCCGCCGCTCGTGTCGTTCAACGTGCAGAAAGCGTCGGCCTTCTACGCCGCGCTGTCCCGCGCCGAGGCCTTCGCCATCCACCTGCTCACCGACGCGCAGGCCGAGCTCGCCAACCACTTCGCGCTCCCCGATCTGACGGGCGAGGCGCAGTTCGCGGACGTACCCCACGTGCAGACCGCGCCGGGTCAACCGCCGGTGCTCGAGGACACGTTCGGCGTGCTGTTCTGCCGGCGCTTCGCCGTCCACGACGCGGGCGACCACGCCCTCTTCATCGGCCGCGTGGCCCGCGTGTTGGAGGCGGAAGGGGCGGGGCCGCTGCTCTACTACGCCCGCTCGTACCGCGCCGTCGGCGGCGAGGTGTGAGGGCAGCGCTGGAAAATAGTAAGGGCGACCGGCCGGTCGCCCTTACGTGAGGCAGACGAGGGGGCGGGCTTATTCGGTGCCCGCCGGCATCACGTCGAGGAGTTGGACCTGGAAGATCAGCGCCCGGTTCGGTCCGATCTGCGGCCGGGCCTGCTCGCCGTAGGCGAGGTCGGCGGGGATGTAGAGCTCGTACTCGGCGCCCGGCCTCATCAGCTGCAGGGCCTCGTTCCAGCCGGGGATCACCTCGCCGACGACGAAGCGCGCGGGCTGCCCGCGGTTGAACGACGAGTCGAACTCGGTGCTGTCGGGGAGCGTGCCGCGGTAGTTCACCACGACGGTGTCGCCGAGCTGCGGCGAGGGGCCTTCGCCCGTCTCGAGCACCTTATAGAGGAGGCCGCTATCGGTGGCCTGCACGCTGTCGAGCGCGGCGGTCTCGGCGAGGAAGGCCTCGCTCTCGCGGAGGTTGGCGAGGCTCTGCCGCGCGACGAGGGTGTCCTGGAACGCACGCATCAGAGAATCCACTTCGGCCTCCGAGAACAGGAGGGAGTCGCCGTTGAGGCCGTTGCGGACGGCGGCGACGATGAGGTCGTTGTCGAGCTCGACGTCCTGGGCGTCGAGCTGCTCCATCTGGTTGTGGAGCGCCATGCCGAGGTCGTGGCCGACGATGTAAGCGACCTTCTCGTCGAGGGTGTCGAGGCTACCGGGGTCGGCGGGTTGCTCGCAGGCGGCGAGGGTGAGCACGGCCGCGAGGAGGGGGAGTACGAAACGTCGGGTCATGAGGGGAGTCGGGGGTGATTCGGAGGTAGAGACGCGGCATGCCGCGTCTGTACGAGAGTCGGCGGGAACGGGGAAACTCGTTTCCAAACTGCGCGCGAAGTATACCCACAGGCCATCGGGTGTGAAAGATGGAGCCCCGGCTAACCGTATTCCTGCTCAAGTCTTCGCGGTCGGGGCCGACCTCGGAGAGGCCCCGTCCGTAGCTTTTCGTCCCACTCCAACCCCTCGCCATGGCCGATCGCATCCTCGTCACGTCCGCCCTCCCGTACGCCAACGGGCCGCTCCACCTCGGCCACCTCGCCGGGGCCTACCTCCCGGCCGACCTCTACTGCCGCTACCAGCGGCTGAGGGGCCGCGACGTGCTCTACATCTGCGGCTCCGACGAGCACGGCGTCCCGATCATGCTCCGCGCCCGCGAAGAAGGCGTCGACCCGCAGGACATCGTGGACCGCTACCACGCCCTCATCGAGGCGAGCTTCGAGCGCTTCGGGATGTCGTTCGACTACTACGGCCGGACGACCTCGGACACGCACCGCGCGACGAGCCGGGACTTTTTCCGAACGCTCTACGACGCGGGCGTGTTCAAAGAGAGGACCGAGGAGCAGCTCTACGACCCCGAAGCCGGGCTCTTCCTCGCCGACCGGTTCGTGCGCGGGACGTGTCCGGTGTGTGGGTATGAAGACGCCTACGGCGACCAGTGCGAGAACTGCGGCACGTCGCTCTCCCCGAAGGACCTCATCGACCCGCGCAGCGCGCTCACCGACGCCGTGCCCGAGGTGCGGCAGACGACGCACTGGTACCTCCCGCTCGGCGACCTCCAGCCCCGGCTCGAAGCGTGGATCGCGGAGCACCCCGAGTGGAAGTCGAACGTGCGCGGGCAGGTCGGCAGCTGGTTCGCCGACGGCCTCGCCGACCGCGCGATGACGCGGGACCTCCCGTGGGGCGTGCCCGTGCCCGTCGAGGACGAGCGCGGCGAAGCCAAGGGCAAAGTGCTCTACGTGTGGTTCGACGCGCCGATCGGCTACATCTCGGCCACGAAGGAGTGGGCCGAGCGGCAGGGCGACCCGGAGGCATGGCGGCGGTACTGGCAGGACGAGGGGAGCGACCTCCTCCACTTCATCGGGAAGGACAACATCGTCTTCCACGCGCTGATCTTCCCGGCCCT
>CAYTJT010000174.1:0-7632 GCA_964438105.1 uncultured Rhodothermales bacterium
GGGCACGATGCCGTGGGGGCACGATGCCGTAGGGGCACGATGCCGTAGGGGCACGATGCCGTAGGGGCACGATGCCGTAGGGGCACGATGCATCGTGCCCCTACGATTCGGCGCGGTGCTGGAGGAGGTCGGTGAGGAGGCGCACGCCGAAGCCGGTGCCGCCCTTCGGCCGGTACGGCTGCGGGCTGTCGATGAACGCCGTCCCCGCGATGTCGAGGTGAACCCACGGGTAGGCGGCTGCGCCGTCCGTCTGCGTGAAGTGCTCCAAGAACTTCGCGGCCGTGACCGTGCCCGCCTCGCGCCCGCCGACGTTTTTCTGATCGGCCACGTCGCTCTTAAGGAGGTCGGCGTAGTGCGCGCGCATCGGGAGCGGCGCGACCCATTCGCCGGTGCGGTCGCCGGCCGCGGCGAAGGCTTCGAGGCGCGCGTCGGCCTCCTCCCCTTCGCTCGCGAGGACGGCGGCGACGCGCGATCCGAGCGCGACGACGGCGGCCCCTGTCAGCGTGGCGACGCTCACCGCGAGTTCGGGGTCGTACCCCTTCGCCACATCGAGGGCGTCGGCGAGGATCATCCGGCCCTCGGCGTCGGTGTTGAGCACCTCGACCGTCGAGCCCGACCGCATCGTCACGACGTCACCGGGGACGTAGGCGTTCTCGCCCGGCCGGTTGTCGGTGGCGGGGATGAGCGCGACGACGTGCAGCGGGAGGTCGAGCGCGGCGACGGCGATCATGGCCCCGGCGACGGCCGCGCCGCCGCCCATGTCCGCCTTCATCTTGTCCATCGAGCCCTTCGTCGGCTTGAGCGAAAGCCCGCCCGTGTCAAATACCACGGCCTTGCCGACGAGCACGATCGGCGCGTCGTTGACCGCGTTCGCGGGTTTGTGTTCGAGCGTGATGAAGACGGGCGGCTCCTGACTCCCGCGATTCACGGCTAGAAGTCCGCCCATCCGCTCTGCTTCGACGCGCGCTTTGTCCCACACCTCGACGCGCAACCCGACGGCGTTCGCCCGCTGCTCGATGCGCTCGGCGAAGAGGGTCGGGGTCTTGTCGTGCGGCGAGAGGTTGACGAGGTCGCGCGCGAAGCACGCCGCCTCGGCCCGGGTCACGGCCGCTCGCACGGCCGCGTCCGCATCCCTGTCGGCGTGGACGGTGAGCGTCGGCTCGGGGCTCGATTCGTCGTTCGTTTTGTACTCGGTGAAGCGGTAGCCGCCGAGCACGAAGCCCTCGGCGAGCGCCGCCGCAGCGTCGGCGTCGGCGCCCCCGGCGAGCGCGAGGGCGACGGACTCCGCCTTCAGCTTCTGCGCGAGCACGGCCGCATCGGCGCCCGCCACCCGAAGCCGTTCGTCTTCATCGCCGTCTTCGTCGAGCCCGATGAGCGCGACGCGGCGCCCGTCGCTCGCGTAGGTCAACACGGTCTCGCTCGAGGCCGCGTCGGCGGTGGCTCCGTCGGGGATGCCGTCGGGCAGATCGGCGGACGAACCAGAAAGGACGAGGACGCGCAGGTCCGCCCCGCCGGAGCGGGGCAGGCTGTCGAGGTCGGCGAAGGGCTGATCGGAAACAGAGACGGTCATGGCGAGGGGTGAGGACGAGAGGGCGATCAATTGGAAACCTACTGTCATTGCGAGGAGCGAGACGGAGTCGAGCGACGCGGCAATCTCCTCAGGGCTGAGGCGACGGTTACGCAAGCAGCCGTTCTGCTAGCGCATGGAGATTGCCGCGTCGGTGCTATGCACCTCCTCGCAATGGCAAGTTGAAAGGGGCGGCTCTGTCAATCGCCCGGCGGGCGGATTGGTTCGCGCCGGGCGTGGAAACCGCGTCAAGCCGCGCGCAGCGCCGCGACGAACGCGCGGAGCTTCGCCGCGTCGAGGCGGCCGTCGGTGCGGACGCCGGTGCAGAGATCCACCCCGAACGGCTCGACCTGCCGCACCGCCGCGCCGACGTTCTCCGCCCGCAGCCCGCCCGCGAGAAACACCGGCACATCTGCGCGCTCGCGGATCGTGCGGCTGTGGTTCCAATCGTGCGTCTGCCCCGTCCCGCCGAGCACCTTCGTCGTCGCGCTCGGGCGGCCCGAGTCGAGCAGGAGCGCGTCGACGTGCGGCGCGACGGCGAGCGCTTCGTCGACCGACGCTTCGCTCTCGACGTGGATCACTTGCACGAGCTTCACGGCGGGCAGCGTGGCGCGGAGGGCGGCGTGCGCGCCGTTGGGCAACGCATCGCAGAGTTGCAGCGTGTTCGTGCGGCAGCGGCGCTGTTGCGCGGCGATAGCGTCGGGGTCGCGCAGGCTCGTCAGCAGGAACGTCGCCACCGCGGGCGGGACGGCGGCGGCGACTTCAGCGATGCGGTCTTCCGAGATCACGCCCGGCCCGCTCGGCATGGCCGAGACGAGCCCGAGCGCGTCGGCGCCGAAGCGGATCGCGAGGCGCGCTTCGTCGACGCTCGCGATGCAGCAGACCTTGAGCCGCGTGCGCGTCACTACGGCTGGTAGATCGACATGCCGGAGGCGAACTCCTCCGTCTCCAGCACCTTGACGACCTCGAACGTCTCGGTGTCGATCACGGCGACGTTCCCGACGGCCTCGTTGTCGCCGAGCGGGTAGCGCGGGGTGTAGCGGAATGTGTTGTCCGCGAACGCCTGGTTCCGGCTCGATACGAACAGCAGCCGCCCGTCGTCGGTGATGGCGCTGCCGTGCGGCATCGCGAAGCGCTCGTCCGCAATCGTCCGGATCACGGTCGGGTTCGCGAGGTCGCTGGCATCGACGACCGACACCGTGTTCGAGAGCCGATTCGGGACGTAGACGCGGCGGCCGTCCGGGCTGTACGTCGGGTGCCACGGCTGCTCGCCGACGGCCGCGATCCCGAGCACGCGGAGGTTCTCCGGGTCCGAGATGTCAACGAAGTAGAGCTCCTGCGAGAGCTGCGAGGTGATCGCCGCCACGCCGCCGTCGGGCGAGACGGCGTAGTGCACGAACGACTTCTGCGGCCCGGCGACCTCGATGAGATCGGAGAGTTCGGGCTCGTCGCCGGTGAGGTCGTACGAGGCGATGAGGTTGTCGGCGAGGCTGCCCGAGAGCAGATAGTCGCCGTCGTTCGTCACCGCGATCGGGTGCGGGCGGGTGTAGGGGATCGGCACCTCGGTCTGCGCCATCGTCGCCCGGTCGATCGCGAAGAAGCTGCGCCCGCCGGTGGCATCGGCGAAGGAGCGGCCGGCGTACAGCATGCCGTCGGCGGGGTTGAGCGCGAGCATGCCCGGCTTGAACGAGCCGCCAAGGTCGGCCTCGCCGACGAGCTCGTTCGTCGCCGCGTCGTATTTCAGCACGCGGCCGGCGCCGATGAGCGAGACGTACCACGCGCTGCCGTCGGGCTCGACGTCGGTGTCGTGCGGGTTCGCCATGCTCGGCTCGCCGAAGGCGGCAAACGACACCGTCCGCGCCACGACGAGGTTCTCGAGGTCGATGACGGCGACCTGCCCGGCCCCCTGATTGGAGACGTACACCCTCCCGTCACCGACGCCGCTGAAGGGCGCCATGCCCTCGGGGCCGCGCGCGCCCTGCTCGATCCAGCGGCGGAGGAAGTCGACCTCGGCCTGCCGCAGTTGGTGCGCCTCGTAGATCGGGTGGCTCTCGGGCAGCTTCGTCATCAGTTCGATGAGGAGGCTGTTGTCCGAATCGAAGGCGATCAGCGCTTCGCCCGCGTCTGAACCCGCCGTGATTCCGGCCCACGTCGTCGCGTCGAGCCCGGCCTCACCGTCGGTGCCGTGGCAGTCGCCACACCGCGCGACGAGGAGCGGCTGCACGTCGGCCTCGAAATTCGGCGTGTCGATCGCGTCGTAATCAACCGTATCCGGGTCAAAAGGATCGGGCTCGGGGTCGGACGCGTCGCAGCCCGCGAAGGCGAGGGCGCAGATCAGACCGCAGAGGACGAATCGGGGCATGGGGCGGCGTGGGCTTCAGACGGGAGAACGGTGCGGCGAAAGGTACACGACGCGCCGGCCTTTCACGCCGACTTGATGCGGGCGATTCTATCTTCCGGCCGTCGTCCCGCCCCGGCCTGCGACGGCCGCCCTCCAGCTCTCCGCCCCTCGTGCCCCGCGCACGCCCCCTCCGACGTACCAGCACGGTCGCCGTCGCGGCCCCCGCGAGCGCCCCGCTCGACGCCGCCCGCTACCGCGCCGGGCTCGACGCCCTTCGCGCGCGCGGGCTGAGCGTCGAAACGCCGCGCCCGTCGCTCGCGGCGCACGGCTTCCTCGCCGGCCCCGACGCCGACCGCCTCGGCGAACTCAACGCGCTCCTCCGCCGCGAGGACTTGGATGCCATCGTCTGCGTGCGCGGCGGCTACGGCGTGCTCCGCCTCCTCCCCGGCCTCGACTACGAGGCGGCCCGCGCGCACCCCAAACTGGTCGTCGGCTACAGCGACATCACGGCGCTCCACCTCGCGCTCTACGCGCAAGCCGGCCTCGCCGGGCTCAGCGGACCGATGGTCGCGCCCGACTGGCCCGACCTCGACGCCGAGACCGAGGCGCAGTTCTGGCATTTCGCCGAGGGCGGCACTGGCCCCGTCGTCGGCCCCGGCGGCGAAGCACTCGTCGGCGTGCGGCCGGGCCGTTCGGAAGGCGTGCTCCTCGGCGGCAACCTGACCCTCGTCGCGGCGCTCCTCGGCACGCCGTACCTCCCCGACCTGCGCGGGGCGATCCTCTTTCTCGAAGAGGTCGGCGAGCCGCCGTACCGCATCGACCGGCTGTTCGCGCAGCTCAGGCTCGCGGGCGTGCTCGACGCGCTCGGCGGGCTCGTGCTCGGCGCGTTCACAGACGCCGAGCCGCCTCCGAACCGCCCGTCGCTCTCTCTCGACGCCGTGCTCGACGACTACACCCGCGATCTGAACTACCCCGTCGCGCGGGGGCTCATCTACGGCCACATCGCGCGGAAGAGCACGATCCCCGTCGGCGTCCGCGCCCGGCTCGACGTCGAGGGCGACGCGGCGGCGCTCACCGTCCTCGACCCCGTCACCCGACCCCGCTGAGCCGTGCCCGACGCCGCCCCGCTCCGCCTCGCCGCGTTCGCCTCGGGCGGCGGCTCGAACGTGCAGGCCATCCTCGACGCGATCGCCGACGGTACGCTGCGCGCGGAGATGGTGCTCGTCGTGACGGACCGGCCCGGCATCGGCGTGCTCGACCGCGCCGAGCGGCACGGCATTCCGAGCGTGGTCCTGCGCCCGGCCGACTTCGGCGGAAGCGAGGAATTCGGCCAGGCTTCGCTTGAGGCGCTCGACGCCCAGGGCGTAGATTTTATTGCACTCGCAGGGTATCTCAAGCACGTCCCCGCGTCCGTCGTGCGCGCCTTCCGCCACCGGATGCTCAACGTCCACCCGTCGCTGCTGCCGGCGTTCGGCGGCCCGGGGATGTACGGCCGCCGCGTCCACGCCGCCGCGCTCGACCACGGCGTTCGGTGGAGCGGCGCGACGGTGCACCTCGTGGACGAGGCGTACGACACCGGCCCGATCGTGCTGCAAGACGTCGTGCCCGTCCGCCCGGACGACACGCCCGACACGCTCGCCGCGCGTGTGCTCGCCGTCGAGCACCGGCTCTACCCCGAAGCGCTCCGCCTCTTCGCCGACGGCCGCGTCCGCATCGACGGCCGCCGCGTCCGCATTTCGGATCCCGGATTTCCGAGTTCGGATTGATCGCCACCATCCCAAATCGCCCTTCCCCGATGATTCAATCGAAGGACCTCCCCGCGCCCGCCGACCGCTACCCCGTCCGCCGCGCGCTCCTCTCCGTGAGCGACAAGGCCGGGCTCGCGCCGTTCGCCCAGCGCCTCGCCGCGCTCGGCGTCGAACTCGTCTCGACGGGCGGCACGGCGCGGGCGCTCCGCGACGCCGGGCTGTCGGTGCGCGACGTGTCCGAGGTGACGGACTCGCCCGAGCTGCTCGACGGCCGCGTCAAGACGCTGCACCCCCACGTCCATGCCGGCCTCCTCGCCCGCCGCACCGACCCCGACGACTTGAGCCAACTCGCCGAGCACGGCATCGCCCCGATCGACCTCGTCGTGGTCAACCTCTACCCGTTCGGAGAAGCCGTCGCGCAGGACGGCGTGACCGACGCGGTCGCCGTCGAGAACATCGACATCGGCGGGCCGACGATGCTGCGGGCGGCGGCCAAGAACTACTTCTTCGTCGGCGTCGTCACGAGCCCGGGGCAGTACGACGCCGTGGCGGACGAGCTCGAGGCGAACGACACGCAGCTTTCGATGGCCTCGCGCCGCCGCCTCGCGCGCGCTGCGTTCGCCCACACGGCCACGTACGATGCGGCGATCACGGAGTACTTCGAGCGGGGGGATGACGTAGAGACGCAGCATGCTGCATCTCTACCGGAGACGTTGAACCTCTCCCTCCCGAAGGCCCAGTCGCTGCGCTACGGCGAGAACCCGCACCAGGCCGCCGCGCTCTACGGGAACGCGGAGCGCGTCTTCCGCAAGCTGCACGGCAAAGACCTCTCGTTCAACAACCTCCTTGACCTCACCGCCGCCCTCGGCCTCATCCGCGAGTTCGGCGAGGCGCCGACCGTCGCGATCCTCAAGCACACGAACCCGTGCGGCGTCGGGACGGCGGACACGTTGGAGGCGGCGTACCGGAAGGCGTTCGCGACGGACCGGCAGAGCCCGTTCGGCGGGATCGTCGTGGTGAACCGGCCGCTCGACCGCGCCACGGCCGAGGCGGTGGACGAGATCTTTACCGAGATCGTCATCGCCCCGGCCTTCGACGAGGGCGTGCTCGACTTTCTCCGGCAGAAGAAGAACCGCCGCCTCGTCGAGATGCTGCCGGACACCTCGAAGCGACCCCTCGACGTGCGGACGGCGGCGGGCGGGTTGCTCGTGCAGGAGCAGGACGCCCCGCTCGGCGCGACGGCTGCGCTGCGAGATCGCTGCACCGTCGCCACCGAGCGGCAGCCCACCGACGCCGAATGGGCCGACCTCGACTTCGCGTGGCGCGTCTGCAAGCACGTCAAGTCGAACGCGATCGTCTACGCACGTGACGGCGCGACGCTCGGGGTGGGGGCCGGGCAGATGAGCCGGATCGACGCGAGCGAAATCGCTGTGATGAAAGCGGCCAAGTCCGAGCTTTCGCTTAACAAGTCGGCCGTGGCGTCCGATGCTTTCTTCCCGTTCGCCGACGGTCTCGTCGCCGCTGCCGAAGCCGGTGCCACTGCCGTGATCCAGCCCGGCGGCTCGATCCGCGACGACGAGGTCATCGCCGCCGCCGACGAGCGCGGCCTCGCGATGGTGTTCACCGGCGCCCGCCACTTCCGGCACTAAGCCGGACGCGGCACCAGGTCGGACGGCCGCCCGACCCCGCCGCCCCACCCGCGACTTTCCGACCACCGTACGCCCCGCCCGATACCGGGTCTATATTCCAACCGGCCCCTCTCCTCCACCACACCGATCGTACCGCCGCCTTGTTTAACTCCGACATCGCCATTGACCTCGGCACCGCCAACACGCTGATCTGGGTCCGCCAGAAAGGCATCGTGCTCAACGAGCCCTCGATCGTCGCCATCAACCGGTCGACCGGGAAGGTGGAGGCCATCGGGCAGGAAGCCCAGCTCATGCACGAGCGGACGCACAAGGAGATCGAGACGATCC
>CAYTJT010000175.1:0-7027 GCA_964438105.1 uncultured Rhodothermales bacterium
TCCGGTGCGACCGCGTCGCGCGCGGCGTCGTCGAGGCGGCGAAGAACGTGGACATCCAGGTGCCGCTGATCGTCCGGCTGCAGGGCACGAACGCCGAGGAGGGGATGGAGATCATCCGCACCTCCGGCATCGAGATCGAGTCGGCGATCCAGCTCAAGGAGGCCGCCGACAAGGTGACGGCCGCCCTCGGCAAGTAGGCTGCTCGCCAACCCGCAACCCCGTAGGGACACGATGCATCGTGTCCCTACTTCGTTTTTATCCCTCCCGTGAGTCCCGACCCCGGCATCCTGCTCGACGGCGTGACGAAGCGCTACGGCGACCCCCGCAAGGGGACCGCGCTGACGGCCGTCGACGACGTGACCCTCGGGGTGCCGCGCGGCTGCTTCTTCTCGCTCCTCGGCCCGAGCGGCTGCGGCAAGACGACGCTGCTCCGGCTCGTGGCGGGCTTCGAGCAACCCAACGCCGGGCGCGTCGAGATCATGGGGGCAGACGTGACCGGCACCCCGCCGCAGAAACGGCCGACGGCGCTCGTCTTCCAGAACTACGCGCTCTTCCCGACGATGACGGCGGGCGAAAACGTGGCCTACGGACTCGAGGTGAAAAAGTGGAAGCGCCTGCGCGTCCGTGCGCGCGTCGCCGAAGCGCTCGGCCGTGTCGACCTCAGTGGGCTGGAAGACAAGCCCGTCACGCAGCTCTCGGGCGGGCAGCAGCAGCGCGTCGCGCTCGCGAGGGCGCTCGCCGTCGAGCCCGACGTGCTGCTCTTCGACGAGCCGCTCTCGAACCTCGACCTCGCGCTCCGCGAAGAGACGCGCCGCGAACTCAAGTCGCTCCAGCACGAGCTCGGCACGACGAGCCTCTACGTCACGCACGACCAGGCCGAGGCCCTCGCGCTCTCCGACCTCATCGCCGTGATGGACCGGGGGCGGATCGTCGAGGTGGGCCCGCCGGAGGCGCTCTACATCACCCCGGAGACGGCGTACGTCGCGCGGTTCCTCGGCGGGAGCAACGTGATCGAGGACGACCGGCTCATCGCCGCCCTCGCCCCGGACGAGCCGCGCCCCGACGGCCACGTGCTCTCGGTGCGCCCGGGCGAGCTCTGGGCGGCGACGCCCGACGCGCCCGGCACCGTCCCGGCCCGCGTGCTGAGCCGGCTCTACCTCGGGGCCTACACGGAGTGGACGGTCGAGGCCGAGGGCGTCGAGCTCCGGGTGTGGATGCCGCCGGGGGCGCCGGCGCCGGACCCCCTCTTCGTCCGCGCCTCGTCGGTGCACTGGGTCCGCGGCTGATCGTCCGCCGATTGTCCGCCACGGGGGAGAGGCGGGGCCGTATTTTGCCGCAGCCCATCCCGAACCGCGACCCCCCCATGGACACCCTGCACAGCGTCGAGCTCCGCGAGGGGCTCGGCGACCTCACGCCGGCCCGCATCGCCACGCTCTACCGCCGCGCCCCGCTGCTCCGCCCCACCGGCGACCGCGCCGCGATCGGGCGGATGTTCGACAACTCCTCGCTCGTGCTCTCGGCGTGGCTCGACGACCGGCTCGTCGGCCTCGCCCGCGTGATGACCGACGGCGTGCTGTTCTCGTTCCTCTGCGACCTCGCGGTGGAGCCCGACGTGCAGGGGCTCGGCATCGGCAAAAAATTGATCGCCGAGGTGCTAGAGCGCTGCGCGGGCACGGAGCTCGTCCTCCGCGACTCGGACCTCTCGTCGGGCTTCTACGAGCGGCTCGGCTTCCGGCGCGTCCAGAACGGCTGGATCAAACAGCTCTAGATCACCCCGCGACGGAACAGAAAAGGCAGCCGGTGAGGCTGCCCGAAGCATGGCGCGAAGCGTGGCGCGATCGAGGGCCGTACGCGCTAAGGCGTGTCGAACGCGACGGGGCGGATGGTGAAGGGGCGCGGTCGGCGGTCGGCGACGCGGAGGTGATCGGCGACGTGGCGGACGCCGGGGAGCGCGGAGAGGTCGCGGAGCACGTCCTCGCGCTGCTCGTGGGTGAGGACGTCGCCGTAGACGGAGATCGCGCCCTCGAACACGTAGAAGTGCAGGCCCTGCACGTCGTTCTCCCGTTCGAGCCGCTCGAACGCGACGAAGACGCTCGTGGCGACCTTGCGGTCGGCGTCGGTCCGCTCGCGCCGCGTCTTGAGCGACTCCAGCAGCGTCCGCACGTCGGAGACGCGGGAGCCGATGGAGGGGCGTTTGGGGGTGGTGGGAAGCATGTGGGGGGTATCGGCCGGACGGGAGCCGGCATAAAGGGGGCGAAAAGATAGGGAATCGACGCGAACGAACCGTGCGCCGGGTGGAAAAAACCCACGAAGATCGATCGACGCGTTTCCCAAACAGGGGACTATCGTGCGGCGAGGCCGCGGCGTACTACGGATTCTGTTTGTCGATGTCGGTATGATTCCGGCTCGACCGACGGTAGAGACGCAGCATGCTGCGTCTCTACGGCGATGAGGACGACCTCGACGGCGGCGGGTATCCTGACATCGGAGATCGCCATATAAGGCCTTCAAAGTCTACAGTCCGGAGAGCCCGAGGCGGTTGTTCACGTCCTGCTTCGGCACGTCGAGGCGGAGGAGGTCGCTGAGCTGCCCGCTCTTGACGTAGATCGAGAAGCCGAACGATTTATAGGTGCCGAACGGAATCCAGTTGAAGCTCATCTCCCAGCAGTGGAGGTCGCGGAGGATCGAGAGGCTGGTCGTGGTGATCTCTTTCTCCTCGAAGTCGTAGCCGCTGCGCCCGGCGATCTTCCAGTTGTCCGTGAGGCTGAGGTCGAACTGCGTCCCGAGCGTGGCCGTCCGCTCGATGCTCTGGTCGAACGAGCGGCGGAGGGCGTAGCTGAAGTCGAGCGAGAGGGACCACGGGATCGCGAAGTCGACGTAGGCGAGGTCGCGGCGGCGGTAGTCGTAGGGGCGGAGGCCGTCGGCCCGATCGTCCTCGGCGAGCAGGTCGGGGTAGACGGGGACGGGCAGGCGGCGCGGCAGCGTCCGTTCCGCCGACACCGTGGGGCCCCGGCCGCCGGTCCCGCCGCGCAGCGAGGTCGAGGCGGAGAGGTTCATCGAGAGGAAGCGGAGCGGCTTGCCCGTCTCCTCGTAGTAGAGCCGGTCGATGAGGCCACCGCCCTCACTCACCGAGTACGGCGAGTAGCGCGCGCTGAGGTTGAGGTTGAGCAGGTTCGCCACGCGCGTCCGCGCGTTCACGGTGAACGGGGCGAGGCGGAGCGAGTCGGCGGCGAGGTCGTAGTTCGAGGCGACGTCGAGCGTGAGGAGCTGGAGGGCGCGGCGCTGCACCTCGCCCGTGGAGTCGGTCCGGGCGATGCGGGTCTGGAAGACGTTGCTCACGCGGAACGAGAGGCTGCGCGTCTCGCGCGCCGAGACCCCGCTCACGATCGGGTACTCCACTTCTTCCCCCGTCTCCGGGTCGACGTAGCTCTCGAAGTAGTCGAACAGCCCTTCGGAGTAGTCGGGGCGGTACTGGAAGCCGAGGCTGGGGCGGACGACGTGGCGGAACCCGTCGAGCGGCCCGACGCGGAGGGGGAACGTCCCGTAGAACTCGCTGCTGGCGCTGAGCCCGGCCGAGACCTGCCGGATCGCGGCGAAGCCATCCTCGTTGAACCGCTGGATCCGGCCGAGGCTGTCGAGCACGGCGACGCCGTCGTCGTCGGTGCGGACGCGCTCGGTGCGCGTGACCCAGTCCTCCTCGTACTGCACGTTCGGGGTGAGGTTGAGGCGGAACGGCGCGCCGGTGAAGGGGAACCGCGTGAGGGCGAACGTCGCGCGGAGCGGGATGCTGTGCGACGCGTTGAGGTCGAACCGCTCGCGGTTGCCGGTGGCGGCGACGTAGTCGTCGTAGGAGAGGATGCCGTCGAGCCACGAGACGCCGTCGCTGCCGGCGAGCGCCGTGTCGGGCACGAAGCTGTACGTGTTCTGGAGCGTGCCGGAGTAGGAGTAGCTCACGCGCTCGTACCACCGCTGCGTGACGGCGCTGGAGCCGGCGCGGCGGAGCGGGAAACGCTCGCTCTGCCGGAACGAGAGGTTGGGGAGGGTGAGGTCGGCGCGGCCCGTGGTGAGGTTCTGGCTCTGCCGCGCGTCGGCCGAGAGCGAGCGGCCGGCGCGGCGCCAGTTCTTCTGGAAGCGGATCGAGGACTGCGTCGTCTGCGTCACGCGGTCGTCGAAGTCGTCGGAGACGGCGCGGAGGTAGCCCGTCGAGGCGAGGTTGACGTTGCCGTTGAGGCTGGCCGTCGGGCCGAACTGCTGCTGGTGCGTCCAGCCGACGCGGACGTTCTGCTGCACGCCCGCGCCGGGGTCCTGGGGCTCGCCGCGGCGGAGCTGGGCGTACGCGAGGTCGAGGCTGCCGAAGAAGGCGTAGCGCTTGGCGTAGCGGTAGAGCGGGCGGACCTCGTAGCTGCCGCGCGTCCAGACCGACCCGCGGAGCTGGAGGTCCATGTAGTCGGAGATCGCCCAGTACCAGCCGAGGTCGCGGAGGTAGAAGCCGAGCTGGGGGTCCTCGCCGTAGGTGGGCGGGAGCGGCCCGCTGCGGCGGCCCTCGGCGGCGGGGAAGAACCCGAACGGCAGCCACAGCGGCGTCGGGATGCCGAGGATGTAGAGCCGGGCCGGGCCGGTGTAGACCCACTCGCCGTCGACGATCTTCATCCGCCCCGCGCGGAGGCCGTAGTGCGGGTGCAGGGGGTTCGAGCAGGTCGTGTACGTCGCGTCCTCGGCGTAGACGACGCGCTCGCTGGCCTGCTTCACCACGCCGCCGAGGAGGTAGCCGTCCTCGATCTCCGTCCGCGCCCCGACGACGCGCCCGCGCCCGGCGGCGAGGTTGTAGGCCACCTCGAGCCCGGAGAACGCCTCGCCGCCGCGCGCGAACGCCGGGAGCCCGACGAGGCCGGAGTCCGACGGGAGCCCCCGCGCCCGCATCTCCTCGCGCCCGAACAGCAGGTCGATCTCGGCGGCGGTGAGGGTGGCGTCGTCGTAGTCGACGTTCGCCGCGCCGAAGAGCGTGCCGACGTCGCCGTCCGTCGCGGCCGAGTCGCCGTCGGCGGCGAACACGATCACGAGCGAGTCGCGGGCGGCGAACGTGATGGGCTGTTCGAGCCCCTCGCCGTCGCCGCGACGCGCGGGGCGGGGGGCGGCCGTCGGAAAGCCGACCGTCGCCACCGTGTCGATGGGCACGGCAGCGACCGTGTCGGGCGGCGCCTCGTCCGGTACGGCGACCGTGTCGGCGACCTGCGCGGCGGCGGGAGCCGCGCCGCACAGCGCTGCCAGCAGGAGTCCTGCCGCGAATAGGGCTCGGGCCGTCACCGATGGGGAGGAGGTTGGGATCGTTGCGGGCGCGCGTCGCCCCGGCACAGGGGGAGCCGGGGCGCGAGCGCGGATCGTAACACCGCACGGCGTCGGCGGCAAGGGAATAGGCGGCCTCTTCACAGTACGGGACGGAGGAACGGCGGTCCCCCGCGGCTTCGTGTGGGCGGGCGCCGCCCTGAGTCTCCCGCGTTCACGACCCCACGTTCGCGCCGCGTTCGCGCCTCCGCCTTCGGCGACGCTACGCGTCCATGTCGCCCCACGCGAGCCGGGCCGCACCCAGGATGCCGACCTCGTTGCCGCGCAACTCGCGCACGAGCTCGACGCCCTCCTGCATCCCCGGCATCACCGCGCGCCGGAGCGACGCCCGCGCGGGGTCGAGGATGTACGCGTCCGCCGCCGAGATCCCGCCGCCGACCACGATCTTGCGGATGTCGAGGAGGTTGACGCAGGAGCCCAGCGCGCAGCCGAGCTTGTGGCCGGCCCACGCGAGCATGTCGATGGCCGCCTTGTCGCCCTGCTGCGCGGCCTCGTGGAGCATCTTCGGGGTGAGCCGTTCGAGATCGGGGCCCGCCATCTCGCGGAGGATCGTGGTCCGCGTGAGCAGGCGGTAGCGCGCGTGGCGCGAGAGGAAGTGGAGGCCGAGGTAGGCCTCGATGGCGCCCGCGACGCCGCTCCGGGCGTACGGCCCCTCGTAGTCGATCGAGAGGTGGCCGATCTCGCCGGCGCCGCCCGTGGTGCCCCGGAACAGCCGGTTGTTGTGGATGATGGCCCCGCCGACGCCCGTGCCGAGCGTGATCATGATGAACGAGTCGAACGACCGCGCGGCGCCCCAGTGGGCCGAGCCGAGGCCCGCCACGTTCGCGTCGTTCCCGACGGTGACGGTGCCGGGCACGAGGCCGGCGAGCGACTCGGTGATGTTGACGGTCTCCCAGCCGGGGAAGTTGGGCGGCTTGCTGACCGTCGTGCGGTCCATCGACACCTTGCCGGGCGCGCCGATGCCGACGCCGAGGATCCCCTCGCCGTCGGGGAGGGCGGGCAGGACCTCGTGCACCGCGCGGACGATCCGGCCGAGGACGTGCTCGGGCCCGCGCTCCGCCTGCGTCTCGACGCGCGCGTGGTGGAGGATCGTCCCCGCGTCGTCGACGAGCCCCGCCTTGACGCTCGTCCCCCCGAGGTCGATCCCGACTGCGTACTGCTTTGCCATGCTGGAGAAGGGGTTAGTCGCGCTCGCGCGGCTCGACGGGGTAGACGGTCTCGCCGGGGTGGCGCATCCCGTACTGCTCCCGCGCGATGGCTTCGACGAGGTCGTCGGAGAGGCCGGCGTCGAGCTGCGCTTCGAGCCGGTCGATCTCGGCCTGAAGGGCCGCGTTCTCGGCCCGGAGCTCGCGCGCCTCCGCGTAGTACTGCCCCCGCTGCACGAGGCTGTGGCTGTCGAAGAAGAGGAACCACACGCCGCCCACGGCCAGGCCGGCGAGAAGCAGCCAGCGTCGGAGCCGGGGGTGAGCGAGGGGCTGCGGGGCGCGGTGGGGCATGGAAGGCCGGAGGGACGGCGAGCGGACCGGAGGGCCTAAAATAGGAACGCGGCGGGTCCCGGGTAGAACGCCGCGTCGTCGAGGGCTTCTTCGATGCGGAGGAGCTGGTTGTACTTGGCCGTGCGGTCCGAGCGGCTGGCCGAGCCCGTCTTGATCTGGCCGGAGCCCACCGCCACGGCGAGGTCGGC
>CAYTJT010000175.1:7037-7476 GCA_964438105.1 uncultured Rhodothermales bacterium
TCTCGGTGAGCGTGCCGATCTGGTTCACCTTGATGAGGATGGAGTTCGCCGCGCCCTCCTCGATCCCGCGCCCGAGCCGCTCCACGTTCGTCACGAAGAGGTCGTCGCCGACGAGCTGCACGCGGTCGCCGACGGCCTCGGTGAGGGCGACCCACCCGTCCCAGTCGTTCTCGTCGAGGGCGTCCTCGATCGAGATGATGGGGTACTCGTCGACCCAGCCCTGCCAGTACTCGACCATCTCGGCGGAGGTCAGCTTGCGGTCGGGGTCGCTCTTGAAGAAGACGTAGCGGCCGTCGCCGTCGTCGTCCGCCTGGTACATCTCGCTCGTGGCCGGGTCGAGCGCGATGAAGATGTCGTCGCCGGCGGTGTAGCCCGCGCGCTCGATGGCTTCGAGGATGACCTCGATGGCCTCCTCGTTCGAGCGGAGGTTCGGGGCGAA
>CAYTJT010000176.1:0-7443 GCA_964438105.1 uncultured Rhodothermales bacterium
CGCCCTCGCGCGGCATCTTGATGAAGTCGTTGAACTGCCCGCCCGAGGCGAGGATTTCGCCGCCGTCGAGCGCGATGCACTCGCCGGTGAGGTACGACGACGCCTTCGACAGCATGAAGACCGAGAGGTTCGAGAGCTCCTCCGGCTCGCCGAAGCGCTGGAGCGGGACGCGCATCTTCATCTTCTCCGCCATCTCCTCGTCCGGCACGAGGCGGCTCCACGCGCCCTCGGTCGGAAACGGCCCGGGGGCGATGCAGTTGAGCCGGATGCCGTAGGTCCCCCACTCCGCCGCGAGCGACTTCGTCATCGCCACGATGCCCGCTTTCGAGACGGCGCTCGGGAGGACGAACGCGCTGCCGGTGTCGGCGTACGTCGTCGCGATCGAGAGCACGACGCCGGGCGTGCCGCGCTCGATCCACTGTTGGCCGCACCACTGCGTGCAGTAGAACGAGCCGTAGAGGTTCGTCTTGACGATGGCGTCGAAGCCGTTGGGGCTGACGTCGGCCGAGGCGGAGAGGAAGTTGGCGGCGGCGTTGTTGAGCAGCATCGTGACGGGCCCCTGTCGCGAATCCGCCTCGTCGAAGAATGCGGCGACGCTTTCGTGGTCGCGGATGTTGCAGGAGATGCCCTCGGCCTCGCCGCCTGCGTCGCGGATGTCGCCGACCGTTTTGTCGAGCGGTTCGGTACGCCGCCCGCAGATCGTGACGCGGGCGCCGAGGGCGGCGGCGCGCATCGCCATCTCGCGCCCGAGTCCCGTCCCGCCGCCGGTAACGACGAGGTGCTCGCCGGAGAGTAGGTCGTCTCGATAGATGTCAGCCATGGTCGAAGTGCTACGTGGAGTGGAGAGTGGGGACGAGGAACTTACGCTCGCCATAAACAGCGAGGGGCAAGCCTCGCGGCCTGCCCCTCGCCCAGCGTTCGCTCGGTGCTACGCCTTGGACTTCTTCGACTTCTTCGTCTTCACCTCGGGCTCGCCGGGGAAGGTCGCGGCGCCGTAGGCCTGCCCCTTGCTCTGCGGGACCGGGCCGCCGTCGCCGGAGGGCGCGCCGTCGCCGGACGCCGCGTCGAGCGTCGTGACGGCGTTCTTCATGTACTCCTCCAGCGTGAACGCGTCGACCTGGATCGCGTCGGTGCGGGCCGCTTCGGCGCGGGCGATCGTCTCCGCCTCAATCGGCGTGATGATGCCCTTCTCGGCGGCCATCTCGACGAGCTTCGCGCCGCGGATGCGGGGGAGCTGCCGGGCCTTGATCGCCTCCTTGATCTTCCGCTCGACGGGCGCGGCCTCGTGGACGAGCCGGAGCGCGTTCTCGAAACGGCCGAGCGCGTCGGTCGGGTCGTCGGAGATGAAGAGGCCGGAGGTGTGGCGGTCGCGCTGCGGTCCGGGGACCTGCATCGCCGCGGCCACCTTGTGGCCGAGGGCGTCGCTCGGGCCGGTCGAGAGCGGGTTGACGCGGCTCCAGAGCGCCATCGGGCCGCTGAGCACGGCGCTGAGGCCGGGCACCTCGAAGTTCTCGTAGATGCCGTCGAAGGCGATCTGGATCTGCTGGAGGGCGTACTCCATCGACCACCGCATAAACGGCTCGTCCTCCTTCAGCCGGCCCTCGTTCTCGAAGCGCGCGAGCACGGCGTTGCCGAGGTACATCCACGAGAGGATGTCGGCGAAGCGGCCGGTCAGCTTCTCCTTCCGCTTGAGGTCGCCGCCGAGCGTGCCCATCGCGACGTCCGCGAGGAAGGCGAACGAGGCGCTAACCCACGAGAGCTTGCGGTAGTAGTTCGCCGCAGGCCCGCTGACGGGGGCGCCGGTGAGGTAGCCGCGCGAGAGCGAGAGCGTGAGCGCGCGGACCTTGTTGCGGCCGATGTGCGCGATGTGGCCCCAGAACGCCCGGTCGAACGCGTTGAGGTCGTCGTTCTCGAGCGCTTCGATCTCTTTGAGCGCGTACGGGTGGCAGCGGATCGCGCCCTGCCCGAACACCATCAGCGTGCGCGTGAGGATGTTCGCGCCCTCGACGGTGATCGACACGGGGATGCCCATGTAGCCGCCGGAGAGCGTGTTGCGCGGGCCGCGCGAGATCGCGTTGCCGGCGAGGATGTCCATCGCGTCGTTCATCACGACGCGGAACATCTCGGTCGTGTTGTACTTCATGATCGCCGTCACGACGGCCGGCTTCGCGCCTTTGTCGAGCCCGCCGTTCGTGTAGCGGCGGGCGGCTTCCATGATGTACGTGAAGCCGCCGATGCGGGCGAGCGGCTCCTCGATCCCCTCGAACTTCCCGATCGGGAGGCCGAACTGCTTGCGGATCGCGGCGTGGGCGCTCGCGACGCGGTAGACGCTCTTCGCGCCGCCCGTCGCGCTCGCCGGCAGCGAGATGCCGCGCCCGGCGGCGAGGCTCTCCATCAGCATCCGCCAGCCGTTGCCCGCGCCCGCCGCCCCGCCGATCACGGCGTCTCCGAGCTTGAGCACGACGTCGTGCCCCTGCGTCGGGCAGTTGTAGAACGGGACGCCCATCGGGTCGTGCCGGAGGCCGAGCTCGACGCCCTCGGTGTCGGTCGGGACGAGGGCGCACGTGATGCCGAGGTTCTTGCCCTTGCCGAGGAGGTTGTCGGGGTCCTCCATTTTGAAGGCGAGGCCGAGCACGGTCGAGATCGCGGCGAGCGTGATGTAGCGCTTTTTCCAGTTGAGGCGGACGTAGAGCTCACCGTCGTCGCCGCGGAAGACTTCGCCGCGCGACGAGATCGCCCCGGCGTCGCTGCCGGCTTGGGGCTCGGTGAGCGCGAACGCGGGCAGGTCCTCGCCCGTGGCGAGGCGCGGGAGGTAGTGGTCCTTCTGCTGCGGGGTGCCGTAGTGGATCAGCAGCTCGGCCGGGCCGAGCGAGTTCGGCACCATCACGGTGATGCCGAGCGTCTGGCTACGGGCGGCGAGCTTCGCCACGACGGCGGAGTTGGCGGACGCGCTGAAGCCGAGGCCGCCGTACTCCTCGGGGATGATGAGGCCGAAGAACTTCTCGTCGCGGAGCACCTGCCACACGTCGTCGGGCAGGTCCTTGCGTTGCTGCACGTCCCAATCGTCGGTCATGCGGCAGACTTTTTCGACGGGGCCGTCGAGGAACGCCTGCTCTTCGGGCGTGAGGCCGGGATATGCCTCGCGGAGGAGGCGCTTGAAGTCGGGCTTGCCGGAGAACAGTTCGCCGTCGACCCAGACCGTGCCGGCCTCGATCGCGGTCTTTTCGGTTTCTGAGATCTGCGGGAGGAAGCCGAGCGCCTTCATCCCCTCCATGATCCCTTTGGAGAGCGTGTTGCGGCGGATGGGCGGCACGCCGAAGAGGGCGGCGGCGGCACCGGCGCCTAGGAGAGCTGTGCGGAGCTTCATGGGCCTGGGTACTTGATGGACAGGTACGGAATGCGTGCTCGGTTAACGCCGTAAACCGCAGCACGTAAAAAAGGGCCTCCTGCCCTGCCGGGTCGTATGGAGGCAGAAGTCTTACGGGTAGTTAACAGTGTAAACTACGATGAAGATCCACGCAAGGTCTCAATTCGATTTTTTGGGATTGTAGCGTGCACATAGCATGGGATTGTAGCGTGCACATAGCAAACGAGGCAGGCGGCCGCGGTGGCCACCTGCCTCGTTGCGTCTGGACCCGTCCAGGTTAGAACTTGCGGCGGACACTGTCATAAGCGTGCCGGACGGCGTCCTTCGTCTTGTCCCACGTGCTCTCGTCGTGGCGGTGGACGTACCCCTTGCGGAGGTCGTCTTCGACCCGGGCGAAGCCCTTGCCGTGGTAGTCGGGGTCCTGCGCCATCTCGTAGCCGTAGCGGTAGGCCGGCTCGTAGTAGTCGTAGTCGTAGTCGTTCGACGCGTACGCCGTACCGTAGTGCTCGCGGAACGTCGGCTCGACCTCGACCCAGTCGACGCCGCTGGCCGCCGTGGTGCCGCCGGTCTTCTCGACCTCGACGCGCGTGCTGCGGACCTCGCCGCCGACGGTCTCTTCGCGCTCGCGGACCTCTTTGCCCACGGCGACTTCGCCGGTGACGCGGGCCTCCTTTGAGACGACAGCCTCTTCGTCGCGCTCCGTCAGCTCGACGGTCTCTTCCTTGAAGGCCGCGTCGGCCTCGTCGGGCGTGAGCTTCCGGTTGACGGTGTCGCGGTCGACGTGGATCTCCTCGTCGCGGAGCAGGAGGGTCTCCTCCACCACGTCGGTGTCGACGTACTTGTGCACGCGGACGCCGCCGCGGACGACCTCACGCTTGCCGATTTTGAGCTGCTCCTCGATCTCCTTCATGCGGGACGTCGCCTCGTCGGCGTAGCGGTTCCGCTCTTTGAGCATCTCGTCGTGGCCGTACGGCTCGGTCTCCTGATAGGCTGTGAAGCCCTCTTCCTTATATGCCGCGGAGCGCTGCTCGTAGGGGACCGGGTTGTGGCGCGCCATGATGTCCGCCGCCGTTTCGGCGTCGCGGTCATGAACGCGCGCGATGACGAGCGCCCCGCCGCGGCGGACGGCCTCGGCGTAGAAGTGCGCCTCGTCGTCGGGCACGCCGTAGCCCGTGAGGGCGTCGGGCGTTGCGTTCTCGTTCGCGTCGACCTCGTAGTCGCTGCGCTCGCCTTCTTCGTGCGAGGCGTAGCGGAGGTGGTCGTCGCCGAAGCCGCGGCCTTCGAGGTCGTTGACCACGCGGTGTGCGGTGGCGCGGTCGTCGTAGAGTCCAACTATTGTCTTTGCCATGATGGGTAAGCGGTTGAAGTGTTGAGAGATGAATGAGGTGTCTAGATGTGCGAGAGGTCGTCGCCGACCTCAGCGAGGCGTACCGGGCGGGGCCGAATCCGGCTCCGTCCGCTCGACCTCGACGCGCTCCGAGCGGAGCGCGATACGCTGCGGGTCCCGGTGCTCGGTCCGCCGCCGCGTGACGTGCAGTTCCTCTTTGAGGAGGAGCTTTTTCTCCACGACCAGCACCTCCTCGTAGACGGGGATGACGGTCGTGTCGCCCTCGGTTCGTGTGGCCGTCGGCTCGTCGACGTACCGGTCGATGGGTACGCGTTCGACCTCGACCTCCTCGCGGAAGAGGGGCTCGTCCACGATCTCTTCGCGGACGTCTACGTGCTTGGTGAGTCGGACGCGCCCGGTCTCACGGACGCGCTTGCTCACCCGTAGCCGCTCCTCGGCGATGGGGATGCGGGTTACCTCGTCCCCCACCTGTAACGCGCTGAACGCGAGGGGGAGCGAGAGCCGCCCGTCGGCCGATTCTTCGAGGAGGTCACGGGGGACCTCCACCCGCTCGCCGGAGTCCAGCCGGAGCACGAGGCGTCCGGTGGGCTCCGACGAGGCGGACTCGATGCGAGCCTCGCGGCCCGCCGAATCGATCACGGTGGAGGGCTTTGCGCTCACGTGCGGTCTCCGCGCGCGCTGGCGTAGCCGTAGCGCACGGCGTCGCGCACGTCGTCGTAGCGGCGGTCTGGGTGGCGCGTGCCGAAGTCGCGTTCGAGGTCGGCTTCGGCCTCGGTGTAGGGGCGGTCGCGGTAGGTGTCTTCGTAGGCCGCCTCGTAGCCGTAGCGGTAGGCCGGGTCGTAGTAGTCGTACTCGTTGCCGGTCGCGGCGTAGGCTTCGCCGTAGTGCGTGCGGAAGGCGTCGGCGTGCTCATCATACGAGCCTGCCGTAACGCTCTCGCGCTCGACGACGTGGCCGTAGTCGTCGTACACCGTGACGGACTCGTCCACGTGCTCGGGGACCGAGCCGGTGAGGTAGACGACGCCGTCGCCGATGGAGATGTCGCGCGCGGGGTACTCCGTGCCGTCGTGCAGCACGATCGCGTCGACGCGCTTTTCGTCAGTGTTGACGATCATTCGGTCGACTTCGCCGACGCGATTGCCGTCGGCGTCGAGGGCTTCGTAGCCGCGGACGTCCTGGTCATCGAAGGAGAGCTCCCAAGAGCCGGTGTTAGAGAGGGGTACGCGTGTCATGGTAGTAGTCGGGTCTGTTGGTGCGAAGGGTGCGGGTGCGTTCCGTCCGGCTTACATGTCGTTCATGTTCTTCATGAGGTCGACGCTGCCGGCGGAGATGTAGACCCCCTGCCGCATGGCACGCTCGCGGTCGGTCTCAGACAGCTCAGCGTAGTCCGGCACGGTTTCGTCAAAGGCTCGGATGGTGCCCCCGACGTCGATCATGTTCCCTTCATTCACGTCGTACTCTCCATCCTCGCCGGTGCCGGGCCCGATCTTCCATTCACCCATGTCCTCTAGTACGACGAGGGCGCCTTCGCCGGTACCGGTACCTGGGGCGACGACGAACGAGCTGTCGCCGGTGAGTTCAACGACGTTCATGCCGTCGAGGTCGACTTCGCGACCCACCAAAGCGGTACCGTTGGCGAGGGCCGCAAACGAGGTGATCTCGGTGTCGACGTCCATGGGATCGGGTTGATCGAGGGGCTCGACGGGGTCGACGACGGCGACGTCGTCTTCGTCGGGTTCGTCGTCGAAGAGCTCGGCGATGAGCCAGATGAGTCCGATGATGGCGAGGAGCGCGAGGAGCCACGTCCACCACGGGGTGCCGCCTTTGCGTTCTACAGGGATGTTAGCCACGGTTGCCTCCAGATATGATGTGAGATGAGAAAGCACCCGAGCGAGAAGTGAAGGCGCTCGGGCTGGGTGTTGCTATGAGTCTGTAACGGGGAACGGCGCCTTAGGTTCGCCGATCCTCGCTATCGCGATCCCGGAGCCTAGAACGCGCGGGGGGCACCTGCGAAGGCGCCCCCCCGGTGGGTTGACAGGAAGGACGTGTTAGACCCCGCACGCTGCCGGCGGGGGCCTAGCGCTGGCCTGGCGCTGGAGGGTCTAGACCCGCAGGTTCTCGAACACCCCCGCCGCGCCCATCCCGCCGCCGACGCACATCGTGACGATGCCGTAGCGCTCGCCGCGCCGCTTCATCTCGTGGAGGAGCGTGGCGGTGAGCTTCGCGCCGGTGCAGCCGAGCGGGTGGCCGAGCGCGATCGCCCCGCCGTTGACGTTGACCTTGTCCTGGTCGAGCCCGAGCTCGCGGACGACGGCGAGCGCCTGCGACGCGAACGCCTCGTTGAGCTCGATGAGCCCGATGTCGCTGAGGCTGAGCCCGGTCTGCTTGAGGACTTTCTTCACCGCTTCGATCGGGCCGATGCCCATGATCTCGGGCGGCGCGCCGTGCACGGCGAAGCCGACGAGGCGGGCGAGCGGCTCGGCGCCGGTCTCCTCCACGAGCCGCTTGCTCATCACGACGGCGGCGGCGGCCCCGTCGTTCATCTGCGACGAGTTGCCGGCGGTCACGCTCCCGCCCTGCTTGAACGCGGGGCGGAGCCGGGCGAGCGCCTCGAGCGTGGTGTCGGCGCGCGGCCCCTCGTCCACGTTGTGAACGAAGGCGTTCTCTTCCGTCTCGGTGCCGCCGGCGTAGACGACCTCCTCGACTTCGAGCGGCACGATCTCCTCCT
>CAYTJT010000177.1:0-7407 GCA_964438105.1 uncultured Rhodothermales bacterium
GAACGCGTCGGCGTGGCGACGACCCGCCGGGCGGACGACGAGCCGCTCGACGCCGTAGCGCTCGCTCGCGTACCGCAGCGCGCGGAGGTTGGCCGCGTCGTCGGGGAGGAGCGCCACGACGGCGGCCGTGTCGTCGGCGAGGAGCTCGTCGAGGACGGCCTCGGTGACGGCCGGGATGTGGCGCTCGTCCACGTCCTCGGCCGCGAGCCGCCGGATGTGCTCGGCGTCGGGGTCGGCCATGACGACGCGCCAGCCCTTCGCGCCGAGCGTGCGCGCGAGCGCGACCGACTGCCCCTCGACGCCGAGGATGAGCGCGCCGCGCGCCTCGTCGCCGGGCTTGCCCGTCGGGATGTTCGCCTCGCCGACGCGCTTGAGCACGGACTTCAGGAAGATCGGCCCGAAGATCTCGTTGAGCACGACGACCGAGATGATCAGCGTCGCGAACGCGTTCCCGAGGTCGGGGAACTGCACGGCGACCTCGCGCGCGAGCCCGAGCGCGATGCCCGCCTGCGTGATGAACGCCATCCACCCGAACGCCCGCACGCGCCCGGACTCCCCGGCGAGCGTCGTCCCGATCGCCGTGCCGATGCCGATGCCCGCCATCCGCACGAAGAACAGCGCCGCCGCGACCGGCAACGTCGCCCAGAGCAGGTCGAGCTTGAGGGCGAGGCCGGTGATCGTGAAGAACGCGACGTAGACGGCCGGGCCGACGTCGTGGAGGATCTGGTCGAACTCGTCGCGGAAGCGCGTGAAGTTCGTCACGATGAAGCCGGCGATCATCGCGATCAGGAGGGGCTCGATGTAGATCTCGAAGCCGAGCTCGGCCACACTCGCCGTCTTCACCCAGCTCGCGAGCTCGTACACCCCGAAGCCCACCGCGAGGACGAGGGCCGTCTTCGCGAGGCGCGGCCACCGCTGCCCGAGGACGACCTTCAAGAGCTGCCCCGCCACCCACCCGATCCCGACGGCGAGGCCGAGGTCGAGCGCGAGGAGCGCGAGGAACGACACGCTCAGCGACGTGCCCGTGAGGAGCGCGCCCGCGAGCGAGGTCGCGATCGCGAAGAGCACGATGATGACGACGTCCATCAGCACCGTCACGCCGAGCGCCGTCCGCGTGAACGGCCCGCGCGCGTGGACCTCTTTGATGACGGCGATCGTCGACGGCGGCGAGAGGGCGAGCAGGACGGCCGCACCCAACAGCGCCGTCGCGAGGCGGGCCGGCGGCGCCCAGTCCGCCGTGAACGGGAGGAGCGCGGTGAGGAAGTAGACCGCCACGGCGACGGCGACGAACGTCACCGCGAGGATGCCGCCCGTGCTGAAGAGGATCGGGCGGAGGCGCGGCTTCAGCTCTTTGAGGTAGAGCTCGCTGCCCGCCACGAACGCGATCACCGCGAGCGCGATCTCGTCGACGAACCGGAGGCTCTCGGACGCGCTCGACGGCAGGAAGTCGAGCCCGAACGAGCCGACGAGCGCGCCCGCGAAGAGGTAGCCGGTGATCGTCGGGAGCCGCAGCCACTTGAAGCCCTGCCCGATGAGGTACGAGGCGAGGCAGATGACGGCGAAGGCGATCGTGTATTCCAGAGTCTGCATGCAGGAGGGGGGGTGAGGCGGACGGGGCGGCACCGCGCAGCCTCTCGGAGGCTACGGCAGCCTCTCGAAGGCTACGCACGTCGGCGGCAAGGTGGGAGCCCTCGCCGGAACCACGGGAGCGAGGGGCCGAACGAGTCGGCGAAGGCCTATGCGAGCGACGCGCCGCCGTCGAACGGCGTGCAGCGCACGGCGATCCACGTGGCCCGTCCGCACGCAGGGCGCGCCGCGGATGAGGCGGCGGAGACGCGGGGTGGAGTCATCAGCAGGCCTTTCGGGGGGTGTAGCCTTGCCAGGCGTCGAGTGGGGACGTAGACGCCTCGGCCTCCTTTCGGGTCCCCGCTCGAAGGAGGTGTGAAGGTGATTTCACGATGCGGACGCGTCCGGCGACGGCCCAGCGTCCACGCTGCTGAGCCCCCACCGGACGCGCACCCCGACCTTCAGCGAGCGGCTAGCGCACGACGGTCAGCTTCCGCGTCTGCATCGCCTCGTCCGTCGTGAGGCGCACGAAGTAGACCCCGCTCGGGAGGGCACCCGTGGCGAAGTCCACCTCGTGCCGGCCGGCCGGGAGCGCCCCGTCCGCGAGCACCGCGACCGTCCGCCCCAGCACGTCGATCACTTCGACGCGCGCCTCGCTGCCGCTCGTCTCGAACGCGACCGTCACGGCCTGGCGGTGGATCGGGTTGGGGTAGACCGCATCGAGCGAGGCCGACGCGCCGGGCGCCGCGCCGGGCTCGCTCGCCACCGGCGTCGAGCCGAGGAACGTGAACGGCTTCATCTCGACCTCGTCGCAGGCGATGGAGCTGGTGTAGAGCCCCCACTGGTCGGCGAAGTGCGGGCTCGGCACGCCGGCCGTGTTGACGAACCCGCTCTGCCCCGGCGGGATCACGTTCTCGGCGTAGCTCCCGAAGCTCGAGAACTCGACGACCTGCTGGTAGGTGCCGGGGTACTCCTGGTACTCCGGGTTCGAGCGGACGACGCAGGTGAGTTGCTGCAAGTCCGCGAACGAGACCGGGGCGTTCTCCTGGAGGTGCGCGTCGAGGTAGAGCACGCCGTCGTAGACGCGGCCCGCCCCCTCGCGCCAGTCCACGTTGTCGCCCTGGTCCCACGTCGCGACGGGCTTGTTATTCCAGTTCGCGAAGTAGCCCTGCGGCGGGTTGACGGCCTGCGGCTGCGCCTCGAACGGCAGGAAGCCGTCCCACTCCTGCGTCCCGTCGCCGACGAGCGGGAGGCGGGGGTCCGAGCCCTCGGGCCGGACGGGGTAGTCGCCGACGTGCCAGTAGGCGATGTTCTGCTCTTTGTCGGCGTAGAAGATGTTGAACGAGACGGGCACGCCCTCGACGGCGGCCTGGAAACCCGCGACGTCGTCGGCCTTCCACGCGTCGTAGAGCGCCGTCGCCATCTCCAGCTCGCGCTGCCAGAAGGTGTACTTGTAGGTGAACGCCTGCTGGTTCGCCGCGTCGGCCGCGTAGACCGGGCCGTGGACGCTGCGGAGGTGGGTGTACTCGACCGGGTCGGCGCCGAGCACGTCGATGGTCTCGGTGATCGCCTCGAAGGGCCGGAACTCGCCCTCGTAGAAATACTGCTGCCCGGTCTCGTCGGTCGTCTCGACGTAGGTGTCCGTGTTGTCGGTGTTGCCCGTGGTGAAGGTCCACGTCCGGCCCGCGGTGCGGCCGATGATGACGCCCGGGATGCCCGGCACCGTCATCCCCGCGACGTGCAGCTCGGGGTCCCCGGCCTCACCGGCGAGTAGCTCGACCTCCGACGTCACGGCTTTCTCATCGGGCTCGGGGTTGCCCATCTGCGGCGCGCCGAGGAGGAGGACGTTCCCGCTCTCGGAGAGCTCGCCGGAGACGACGCTCGCGAACGAGCCGAACTTCCGGGGCACGCCGAGCGCGTCGAGCCCGGCGTCCATCTCGGCCCGCTGCTGCGCGACCCGATCGGCGATGGCCGGGTCGATCTCCGGGCCGAGGTACGACGGCGGCGCGCCCTCGTCCGTCACCGGCACGGCGGACTGGATCGTCGTCGGCGCGGTCGGGTCGTTGATCGGGCGGTTCTCGTCGAACCACGCCTGCCCCTCGGCCTGGAGTTCGGCGAGGCGGACGAGCTCTTCCCCGCCGATCTCGCCGAAGCGGCGGATGAAGAACTGCATCACGGCCACGACCTTGTCGATGTCCCACGCCTCGATGCCGAGCTGGTTGAGCGGGAACTGCGTGTACTCGAACGGGAGGTACACGTCGGGGTTCGTCGCCGTCGAGTCGATGTAGGCGTTGACGCCGTCGACGTAGCTGGAGAGCATCGTCTGGAGCTCGTCCGGGAGCGCCTCGAAGATCGCCTGCCGCTCGGCGGGCGTGTAGAAGACGGTGCGGATAGCCTGGTCCTGCCCGAGCGCGGCGGCGCCTTGCAGCTCGGAGAGGCGGCCGGTGGCGGTCCGCCAGAACGTCTCCATCTGGAAGAGGCGGTCCTGCGCCACGGCGAAGCCCTGGCCGAAGAAGACGGCGGCCTCGGTGTCGGCGGTGATGTGCGGCACGCCGAAGTCGTCGCGGTCGATCGTGACGGCGTTGCCGTCGGAGGCCTGGAGCGTGATGTCCTCGGCGGCCTGCCCGTTTGCGGCGAGGGGCGCGAGGATCGCCAGAGAGAGGACGAGGGGGCGGAGGTAGCGATGGATCATGGCGGTCGTGAGCTTGGAAGGGACGGGTACGGGGGGGTATAAAATAGGGGAGCCGGAAGCGGTTCCAAATCATACGCCCCACGCGCCGCGTAGCTTAGGCCCCCCACCGAACATCGCCGCCATGAAAGACCGCATCCACTCGCTCAACGCCGACCTCTTCGACGAGGTCGTCGGCCTCCGCCGGACGCTCCACCGCCGCCCCGAGCTCGCCTTCGAGGAGCACGAGACGGCCGCGCTCGTGGCCGAGACGCTCGGCGCGCTCGACGGCGTGGACGTGCGGACCGGGGTGGCGAAGACCGGCGTCGTCGCCACGCTCGACGGCGGGCAGCCGGGGCCGACGCTCGCGCTCCGCGCCGACATGGACGCCCTCCCCATCCGCGAGCAGAACGACTTCGACTTCGCCTCGGAGCGCGACGGCGTGATGCACGCCTGCGGCCACGACGCGCACACGGCCTCGCTCCTCGGCACGGCCAAAATCCTCCACGCGCTCCGCGACGAGCTGCGTGGGAGCATCCGCTTCCTCTTCCAGCCGAGCGAGGAGAAGATCCCCGGCGGCGCGTCGGTGATGATCGACGACGGCGCGCTCGACGGCTTGCCTCGCCCGAGTGGGGCGAACGGGACCGCCGCGCCGGAGCACATCCTCGGGCAGCACGTCGTCCCCCACCTCCCGTCCGGCACGCTCGGCGTCCGCAGCGGCGACTTCATGGCGAGCGCCGACGAGGTCTACCTCACGATCCGCGGCGAGGGCGGGCACGCCGCCGCCCCGCACAGCCTCGCCGCCGACGCCGTGCTCGTGCAGGCCCACGTCCTCACCGCGCTGCAAAGCGTCGTCAGCCGCCACGCGCCGCCCGACGTGCCGAGCGTGCTCTCGTTCGGGCGCGTCGTGGCCGAGGGCGCGACGAACGTGATCCCCGAGGAGGTCCGCATCGAGGGGACGTTCCGCGCGATGGACGAGGACTGGCGCCTCCGCGCGCACGACCTCATCCGCCGCATCGCCGAAGGGACGGCCGAAGCCTTCGGCGCGACGTGCGAGGTCGAGGTCGCCGTCGGCTACCCGGCGCTCGTCAACGACGAAGCGCTCGCCGCCGCCGTGCGCGAGGCCGCCGTGGAGTACGTCGGCGCGGAGCGCGTGGTCGATCTCCCGCGGTGGTTCGCGTCGGAGGACTTCGCGTTCTACACGCAGCAGATCCCCGGCGCGTTCTACGTGTTGGGCGTCGGCAACGAGGCCGAGGGGATCACGCACGGCCTCCACACGCCGCGCTTCACGATCGACGAGGAGGCGCTGCGGACGGGGCCCGGCTTCATGGCGTATCTCGCGTGGCGGCACAACGCGGAGCGCGCGTAACGGGCGGGCTCCGCGCAACGGCGTGACGGTCCGGCCGGCGGCGTCCTGGGAGGCGGGCGCATCCCGTTTTCTCTCTGAAGACCGTTCGCTAACGCCGAAGGCCCGCCCCGGACACGCCGCGAATCCGTTGACACGCAACGACCTGCGCGCTATCATCAACCCCCGTCCCTGCTGCGATCCATCCATGCCTGCTTCCCGCCGCCCCGCCGTCACCCAGATCCTCGCCGAAGCGCGCAACGGGGACGCCGGCGCGCTCGACCGCCTCCTGCCGATCCTCTACGACGAGCTCCGCGGCCTCGCCCACCGCGAGCGCCGCCGCCGCGGCGCGGCCGAGACGCTCGGCACCACGGCGCTCGTCCACGAGGCCTACGAGAAGCTCGCCCGCGCCGACGGCGGCTGGAGCGACCGCGCCCACTTCTTCCGCGTCGCCGCCACCGCGATGCGGCAGGTGATCGTGGACTACGCCCGCGCGCAGCACGCCCAGAAGCGCGGCGGCGGCCCCGCCCGCTCCCTCACGAACGTCCCCCCGCTCGGCCTGGCCGTGGACGCCGACGCCGACGACGTGCTCGCCCTCGACATGGCGCTCGACCGCCTCGCCGAGCTCGACGCGCGGCAGAGCGAGGTCGTGCAGCTCCGCTACTTCGCCGGGCTGACGGTGCCGGAGGCGGCCGAGGTGCTCGACGTCTCGCCCGCTACGGTGAAGCGGGACTGGACGGCCGCGCGCGCGTGGCTCCACCGCGAGATCGGCCACGCCGCCTGACGATGCCCACTCGCGACGACATCGACCGACACCGCCGCGCGCAGGACCTCTTCCTCGACGCGCTCGACGTGCCGCCGGCCGAGCGCGCCGACTGGCTCGACGCCCACTGCCCCCCTCCCCTGCGGGCCGACGTCGACTCCCTCCTCGACGCCCACACCGGCACCGGCATCCTCGACGACACGCCGCACGGCGCGCCCCTCCTCGACGACGACGGCGCGCGGCGCGACCCCAACGTCGGGCGAGAGGTCGGGCCGTGGCGGCTGGAATCGCGGCTCGGCGTCGGGGGGATGGGCACCGTCTACCGCGCCGCCCGCGCCGACGGGCTCTACGAGCGCACCGTCGCCGTCAAGCTGCTCCGCCTCGGCGCCGACGCCCACGCCCTCGGCCGGCGCCTCCGCGGCGAGCGCCAGATCCTCGCCCGGCTCGAGCACCCCGGCATCGCCCGGCTCTACGACGGCGGCGTCACCGACGACGGCCTGCCGTTCCTCGTGCTCGAACTCGTCGACGGCGAGGAGCTCACCGAGTACGTCGAGCGGCGGCAGCCGAGCGTGGACGAGCGGCTCCGGCTCTTCCTCGACGTGTGCGACGCCGTGACCTACGCCCACCGCAACCTCGTCGTCCACCGCGACCTCAAGCCCTCGAACATCCTCGCCACCGCCGAGGGCGAGGTGAAGCTGCTCGACTTCGGCATCGCCAAGCTGACCGAGGGCGACGAGGACGACGGGCGGACGCGGACGGCCTCGCGGCTGATGACCCCGGCCTACGCCGCGCCCGAGCAGCTCACCGGCGCGCCGATCACGACGGCCACCGACGTCTACGCCCTCGGCGTCGTGCTCTACGAACTCCTCGTCGGGCGGCGCCCGTACAGCCTCGTCGGCAAGACGGCGGGCGAGATGGAACGGATCGTGTGCGAGACCGAGCCCCAACGGCCGAGCACGGCCGTCCACACGGTCGAGACCGACGGCCCGGGGGCTCCGTCGCCGCCCGACGCCGCGCCCGACGCCGCGCCCGAGCGCCGCGCGCGTCGCCTCCGCGGCGACCTCG
>CAYTJT010000178.1:0-7368 GCA_964438105.1 uncultured Rhodothermales bacterium
CCCGCTTCGGCATCGACTTCCGCTACGACTACTACACGGCCGACCTCCTCCGCCGGATCGTCCTCCGCTCGGCGGACATCGTGGACGTGGAGATCGAGGAGGACGGGGCGCACGAGATCGCCCGCCGCTCGCGCGGCACGCCGCGCATCGCCAACCGCCTGCTCCGCCGCGCGCGCGACTTCGCCGAGGTCGAGGGCGACGGCCGCATCACGCGCGCGCTCGCCGACTACGCCCTCAACGCGCTCGACGTAGACGAGGCCGGGCTCGACGAGATGGACAGCCGCATCCTGCTCTCGCTCATGGAGAAGTTCGACGGCGGGCCGGTCGGGGTGAGCACGCTCGCCGTGGCCGTGAGCGAGGACGCGGGGACGGTCGAGGAGGTCTACGAGCCGTACCTCATCCAGGAGGGCTTCATGGCGCGGACCCCGCGCGGGCGCATCGCCACGGCCCGCGCGTACGACCACTTCGGCATCGCCCCTCCCGCGAAGCAGACCGACTTCTTCGACCTCGAATAGAATCGACTGATGCCACTCGAACTAAACCGCGTACACTACGTCGATCTCAACCCCCGCCAGCAGGAGAACTACAACTTCCACAAAATCTCGGCTGTCCTCGCGGACTTCGGCTTCACGACGCTACGCCTCACCGACGATTGGCACGGGGCAGATTTCATCGCACTGCATATCGATGGAGAAACGTTTCTGAGGGTGCAACTCAAGGGACGACTCACTTTTCTCAAACGGTACCGGGGTAAGAGTCTGCGCGTCGCCTTCCCCTCCGACGGCGACTGGTATCTCTACCCCCACGACGAGTTGCTCGACGCAATGTTAGCGGAGAGCAACATCGGAAATACCAAATCATGGCTCGATGACGGTGTTTATTCCTTCGGGAGTCTGAGCCACCGGAACCGCGATCTTCTGGAGCCTTATCTGATCGCCGGTCCCGACCTACGGGTAGGCTGAACGCGCCCAGCAAAAAAGCGCCTCGGCTGTGGTGGGCCGGGGCGCTTTTTTTACTGGCTCGACGAGACGTTCAGATCTTCTTGCGCGCGTTATCGCGGGCTTCGCCCGTCTGCTTTTTCGCCTCGCCCTTGGCCTGATCGAGCTGGCCCTCGGCGCGCTTTTTATTGTCGTTCGTGATGGCGCCGGTGGCCTCTTTGGCTTTGCCTTTCGCCTTGTCTTTCAGGCCTTCGGCTTGCTGCTCTTTGGGGGATTTACGGTCAGCCATTGGAGATGTCCTCTGAGATGAGCGGATGGGGAAGTGAGGAGCCGCGCCGGAGCGCGGCTGTGTGCCTTCTATGTCCATCTCCACGAAAGGTCCCTGACGGCTGCACAATTCACGAGCGGTGGGGTCACGAGCGGTCGCGGCGCGACGCGAGGAAGTCCTCCCGCAGCGCGTCGGTGACGCGGCCCGCGGCGAACTCGGCGAGGCGGGCGAGCCCGCGCGTCATCTCCTCGACCGAGAGCCGGGCGAGGGCGCGCGCGGTGACGACGTTGCCGGCGGCGGGCGGCAGCCCGAAGAGCACGTTCGTGAGCACCTCGCGCTCGCGGACTTCGTCGTCCCAGATCGGCTCGCGCGTGGCGCCGTCGAGCAGCACCACGTCGGCTTCGACGGCGAAGTAGGTGGCGCCGTCGTACGAGTCGGCGACGAGGCCGTAGCGGTACACCCGGATGTCGAGCACGAAGTCGGCGGCGTTGGGGTCCCCGACGGGGCGGAGGCCGAGCGTGGGCGCGCTGCCGGCGAGCGCGCGCCGCGCGATGATGTCGGCGACGTCGACGTTCGCCGCGGCCGAGTCGAGGCGTAGCTGCGCCTTCCGCGCCTCCTCCCACTTCCGCGCCGCCGTGCCGACGCGGACGGCCGAGCCGATGGGGTCGCGGAGGTCGACGAACGCCTCGCTCCACGGCCCGCTCGCCACGCGCGGCTGGGGCGGGATCGCCGCGATCACGGCGACGCTGCGGTCGGTGAACTCGTACGCGCGGAGCTGATCGCTCGGCCCGCAGCCGGCGAGCACGACGAGCGCGAGGAGGAGGGCGGGGAGCGTGCGAGGGAAAGGCATCGGTCGGAACCTGGGCTCAGGTCGGGGATTGTTGAAGTGCTGTTATGCTCTCAGCCGCACACGTCGCACGCCGGGTAACAACTCTGGCCGCTCCGCCCCCCGCTTGACGCGCGGGCGTCCCGGCCCGTACCCTTCACGCCGCCCTTCACCCACCCGTTCCGAACCCCATGCCGTACATCGTCGCCGAGCCCTGCATCAACTGCAAGTACACCGACTGCGTCGAGGTCTGCCCCGTGGACTGCTTCTACGAGGGGCCGAACTTCCTCGTGATCCACCCCGACGAGTGCATCGACTGCAACGCGTGCGTCCCGACGTGCCCCGTCGAGGCGATCTACGCCGACGACGAGCTGCCGTCGAAGTGGGAGCATTACACCGAGTGGAACGCCTACCTCGCCGAGCAGTGGCAGCAGCTAGGCTACAACATCACGGAGAAGAAGGACGAGCTGCCGACGGCCGAGGAATACTCGACGGAGCCCGAGCTCAGCCAGAAGTCCGAAGAGGACATCCTCACGTGGGAAGGCTCGCCGGAATAACCGCCCCGGTGCCGGTCACCGCTCGACGTGCCTCCGATCACAAGCCCCCTCGTATGCGCCTCTCCGCAACCGCCGTCCTCGCCCTTCTCTTCTTCACGCTCGCGGCCTGCGACAGCAACGAGGTCGCTGAGGACGGCAGCACCGTTGTCGTCGCGTACGAGGGGCGGCTCGAAAACGGCTTCGTGTTCGACCGCAGCGACCGTGCGCGGTTCTCGCTCGACGGCGTCATCGCCGGCTTCCGCGACGGGATCATAGGGATGCGCGTCGGGGAGACGAAGACGTTCACGATCCCGCCCGACCAGGCCTACGGCAACAACCCGCCGCCCGGCAGCGGCATCCCGCCGAACGCCACGCTGATCTTCGAAGTCACTCTCCTCGAAGTCCTGTAAACGTTGGTCGTGCTACTCGCCGTGCTCGTGGGGTAGTGTCGGGAGGTAGCGCGGCGGCGTGCGATGCTGCGTGGCTTGCTCGAAGGCGTACGCGAGGCGGATCAGCGTCGCCTCGTCCCACCGCCGCCCGATGAACGACATCCCGACGGGGAGCTCGTGCGCGAGCCCCGCCGGGACCGTCACGTTCGGGTAGCCCGACACCGCCGCCGGCTGCGAGCTCGACGTGGTGAAGTGGTCGCCGTTGACGAGGTCGATGGTCCACGCCGGGCCGCCCGTCGGGGCGACGAGCGCATCGAGATCGTGCGCGTCGAAGAGGCTGTCGAGCTGGGCGCGCGCCCTGCCCCGGCTGCGCGCGAGCGCGGCCCGGTACGTCGAGTCGGTGAGCGGGCCTTTCGCCTCGGCCATCTCCAGAATCTCCTGCCCGAACCACGGCATCGACGCCTCGGCATTCGCTTCGTTGAAGGCGACGACCTCAGCCAGCGATTCGACCGGCGCGGTGGGGTGCGCGGCGAGGTATTCGTTGAGGTCGTGCCTGAAGTCGTAGAGCAGCACGGTGTACTCGTCGCCGCCGTAGCCGCCGGGGAGCCCGAGCGAATCGACGATGACGGCGCCAGCCGACCGCATCGCCTCGACCGCTGCGTCGGCGATCCGGTCCACGTCGGGACTGTCGCCCCAATGGCTCGCCCGCAGCACGCCGATCCGGGCGCCGTCGAGCCCGTCGGCGTCGAGGAACGCCGTGTAGTCCGGCTCGATGTGCGGCGCAGCGGCGGCCGTCGTCGTGTCCGCCGGGTCGGCGCCCGCGAGGACCGAGAGCAACGCAGCCGCGTCCGCGACGGAGCGCGCCATCGGCCCGGCGGTGTCCTGGTTGTGCGAGAGCGGGACGATGCCCGCGCGGCTCACGAGCCCGACCGTCGGCTTGATGCCAACGAGCCCGTTCGCCGACGATGGGCACACGATCGAGCCGTCGGTTTCCGTCCCGACGCCGACGGCGGCGAGGCTCGCCGCGATCGCCGCGCCCGTGCCCGCGCTCGACCCGCACGGCGAGCGGTCGAGCACGTACGGGTTCTTCGTCTGCCCCCCGAGCGCGCTCCACCCCGACGACGACTGCGTCGAGCGGAAGTTGGCCCACTCGCTGAGGTTGGTTTTGCCGAGGACGATCGCGCCCGCCTCGCGCAGTTGCTCGACGAGGTGCGCATCGTCGGGCGCGATCACCCCGTCGAGCGCGAGCGCGCCCGCCGTCGTCGGCATCCGATCGGCCGTGCCGATGTTGTCTTTGACGAGCACGGGGATGCCGTGGAGCGGGCCGCGCACCGCCCCCGCCGCCCGCTCCGCGTCGAGCGCGTCGGCGATGGCGAGCGCGTCGGGGTTGACGGCGAGCACGGAGCGCAGCGTCGGCCCGCTGCGGTCGAGCGCGTCGATGCGGGCGAGGTAGGCCTCGGTGATCTGCCGCGCCGTGCACGTCCCGTCGGACATCGCCGCTTGCAGCTCCGCGACGCTCCGCTCCACGACGTCGCATGAGGCATCGGGCTGCGCCTGCGCGGCGAGCGCGAACAGCGCGACGATGAACAGGACGGGCGCGAAGCGTGGCAGGCAAGGCATGGCAGGCGGGGGTCGTTGGCGATCCGGGGGCGTGCGCAAGCTACCGCCGCGAACCGACACCGATGACGCGCTGTACCAGCCCCTTCGCCCCTCCACCCTCACCTCCGCTCTCATGGCTCGCCGCTGGTCTACGTCCGACATCCCCGACCTCTCCGGCCGCACCGCCGTCGTCACCGGCGCCAACAGCGGGCTCGGCAAGGCGACCGCCCGCGAGCTCGCCCGCCGCGGCGCGCGCGTGGTGATGGCCTGCCGCAGCCGCGACCGCGCCGAAGAGGCGCAGGCCGACCTTCTCCGCGACGTGCCCGGCGCCGACCTCCCGGTGGAAATCCTCGACCTCGCGCGCCTCGCCGACGTCGAGGCCTTCGCCGAGCGGTTCGCGGACGCCTACGACCGCCTCGACCTGCTCTACTGCAACGCCGGCATCATGGCCGTCCCGCGCGGCGAGACCGAGGACGGCTTCGAGATGCAGTTCGGGGTGAACGTGCTCGGGCACTTCGCGCTCATCGGCCGCCTGCTGCCGGTGCTTCTCGACACCGAGGGCAGCCGCGTCGTCACGCTCAGCAGCCTGGCCGCGTGGAGCGGGAAGATTTATTTCGACGACCTGAACCTCGAACGCTCGTACGGCCGGTGGAAAGCCTATAATCAGAGCAAGCTCGCCGACCTCATGCTCGCGCTCGAGCTCGACCGCCGCCTACAGGAGCAGGGCGCGACGACGAAGGCGCTCGCCGCCCACCCCGGCCTCTCCAACACCGACCTCCAGACGACGAGCGTGGAGAAGAACGGCTCGAAGGCCGAAGAGCTGTTCTACAGCCTGACGATGGACCGCATCGCGCAGTCGGCGGCGCAGGGGGCCGAGCCGCAACTCCGCGCGGGCACCGACCCGCTCGCGCGCGGCGGCGCGTTCTACGGGCCGAAGTACTGGATGCGCGGGCCCGCCGTCGAGGCCAACCCGCCGCGCGCGGCGCTCGACGCAGGGGCGCGTGTGCGGCTGTGGGAGGCGTGCGAACGGCTCACCGGCGTCGCCGCGCTCGGCGACTGACGCGGGATCTCCGGCTCCGCGCGGAGCCGGAGATCCCGCGCGGAGGTCAGGCGCCGTTGCGGAGGTCGAAGACGATGCGGGGCTGCTCCATCCGGCCGTGGAGCACGTCGTCGAACGACTCGTTCACGGTGTCGAGCGCGCGCGTCTCGCGGAGGACGCGGGTGTGGCCGTCGGCGTGGAGCTCGAAGACCTCCTCCAGGTCGAGCCGCGTCCCGACAATCGAGCCCTTGATGGTGAGGCCCTGCAGGACGGTCTCGAAGATCGGCAGCTGGATGTGGTTGTCCGCCGGCAGCCCGACGAAGACGAGCGTGCCGCCGCGCCGCAGCGAGCGGTAGGCCTGCTCGAACGCCTTCGGCGAGACGGCCGTGCTGACGGCGGAGTCGGCGCCGCCGAGCTTCTGGATCTCCTCGACGACGTCGTCTTTCGTCGGGTTGAAGGTGTAGGCCGCGCCGAGCTCGCGGGCCGCGTCCAGCATGTGGTCCGCGATGTCGACGGCGACGACGGTCGCCCCGGCGATCTTCGCGTACTGCAGCGCGAGGTGGCCGAGCCCGCCGACGCCGAAGATGACGACGAGGTCGGAGGGCCGCGCGCCCGCCTCCTTCACGGCCTTGTAGGTCGTCACGCCGGCGCACGTGAGGGGCGAGGCGTCGAGGGGGTCCACGCCGTCGGGGACCTTCGTCACGTAGCGGGCGAAGCCGCGGGCGTAGTCGGCGTAGGAGCCGTCGATGGAGTAGCCGGCGTTCTGCTGGTGGGGGCACAGCGTCTCGCGCCCGGAGACGCAGTACTCGCACACGCCGCAGGCGTAGGCCAGCCACGGCAGCGCCACGCGGTCGCCCTCGCGGATGTCCCCAGCGTTCGGCCCGACCCGCTCGACGATGCCGACGCCCTCGTGCCCGGGGATCAGCGGCATCTTCGGCTTGACGGGCCAGTCGCCGTGGACGGCGTGGATGTCGGTGTGGCAGAGACCGCAGGTCTCGATCTGGATGATCACTTGTCCGTCGCCCGGCTCGGGCTTCTCGACCTCTTCGAGGTGGAGGTCGCCGCCGAGTTCGTGGGCGATCGCTGCGCGCATCGTAGCCATGTCGGTAGGGGGTTGTGTGATAGGAGAGATGAGAGGTGAGAAGTGAGACCAGGTTCGGCTTACGCCTCGACCGCTTCGACGGGTTCGAGGCCGGCCTCCTCCTCCTCGGTGTAGAGCCGGGAGTCGATGAGGAAGCGGACGCCGAGCGGGATCTCGAGCGAGAAGCTGGAGCCGCGCCCCGGCCGCACGTCGACGGTGAGCTGGGTGTGCTTCCAGTACTCGAACTGGTCGCGCGCCATGTAGAAGGGGCAGCCGTGGATCTCGCCGAGCTTGACGTCGGAGCGGCCGAGGCGGAAGTCGCCGTCGGCGTAGCACATCGGCTGGGAGCCGTCGCAGCAGCCGCCGGACTGGTGGAACATCAGCGGCCCGTTTTCGGCGCGGAGCTGGTCGATGACGGCTTCGGCCGCCGGGGTGACGAGGACGCGGGGAGTCGGCATGGGATCAGTGAACGGTGAGACAGAAGGCAGTGGACAGGGAGAGGCCGAGGCGATGTGCTCATCCCGGCCTCCTGCTCTGCTCCACGGGGCACCAGGAACGCAGGACCCGGGGCTAGAACGAAGGCCGAGTATTCGTAAGCCGTACCCCCCGTTCTTCTCGCGTCGCTCCGACGCTGCGCGTCTCCGCTCGGGCTACGAAGAACTGTCCCCCTGAATCAGGGGGACAGCTTTTCG
>CAYTJT010000179.1:0-7347 GCA_964438105.1 uncultured Rhodothermales bacterium
CGACGGTCTCGCACGATAGGGTCACGTCGCGCTCGAACGTGAGCGGCTGGATCGGGCGCTCGTCGTCCGGGCGCTCGTCCGGGAGCGAGGCTGGGGACGCGGGCGGGCCGGGGTAGCCGATGGCGGGCCAGTTCGGGTTGGGCGCGTCCGGGGTCGACCGCCCGTAATACAGCAGCGAGGTCGCGTTTTTGAGGCTAGCGAAGCCTTTTCGGAGTTGCGGGACGGGCGAGAGCGCCCACTTCTGCAGCAGCGTCTCGCGCTGCTCCGGCGTGAGCGCCGTGATCGGCTTGAGCGGGCCGAGCCACGTCAGCCCGAGCAGGCGCGAGCCGAGGAGGTCGAGCAGTTGGCCGAACTCCTTCTGCTGCGCGGCCGGCAGCGACTCGATGAGTTCGGTGAACGGCGTCGCTACGTCGAGGTCGCTCGCGCGGCGCGCCCAGAACCCGTGCGGGTCGTCGGGGCGCTGGATCGAGGGGACGAGGGCGTCGCAGGCGGCGCGAAGCGCTTCCAGTCGAGCGTCGGAAAAAGGCATGGGGCCGAGAAGTTGGGGGAGCGGTAACGCCGTTAACCACGTGAGCAGTATACGACATCTTCACAGAGGCCGACGGTCTCGCGCGGGGCTTCAGAACAGCCGCACGAGGTAGAGACTCACGACGGGCGTCCCGAAAAACCGCTGCGTCGGGCTCTCGACCTCGGGCCGCGGCTCCAGCAGGTCGACGTCCTCGAAGAAGTACGAGGCGACGTAGCCGATCCGGAAGCCCTGCGTCGCGCGCCGGCTCTCGCCGAAGTAGGCCCCGATCGCGAGCGTCGCGCCCGCGCCGACGCGGAAGCTGCCGTCGCCGAGCCCGCTGAGCACGCCGAGCTTTCGCTCGTCGGCGCCGCGGATGCCGTTGCCGTCCTCGTCCTCGAAATAGGGCCACTGGAAGCCCAGCGCCGGGCCGGCGAGGAGTTGCGCGAAGGGGCGGAAGCTGTCCTCGATCGAGGCGCGGAACAGCCGCCGCTCGACGCCGACGTGGAGCGGGGCGATGAGGAAGTAGCTCCGCTTGAACGGCACGACGGTGTCGCCGAAGAACCCGACGAAGAACTCCTGCTCGCGCTCGTCCTTCCCCGCGCTCACGCTGAACTCGGTCACGAACGAGGTCGACTCGCCGACCGCGTTGCGGTAGATCCCGCCGAGTCCAAAGCCGTAGTTCGTCAGCAGGATCGTCGCGCCGAGGCCGGTGCCGTAGTGCGCGGGGCCTTCCGGCAGCGGCTCCGGCGGCTCGGGCAGCGGCTGCGCGAGCGCGAGGTCCGGGACGGCGAGGGCAAGAACGAGGAGGGCGAGGCGTTGCATACGGTGCACCGACGGCGGTCCGGTGCCTACCCGGCGGCGCGCGACTTTGTTCAGGGCAAAACGCCGCCCCATCCGCCGTAGCTTCGAGCCTTCGCTCCCACCCCGATCCTCAGTGGACTTCCGTTTCCTCATCGCCCGGCGCTACCTCGCGGCCTCGCGCCGGGTCACGCTCGTCTCCATCATCAGCGGGCTCTCGGTGGCCGGCGTCGCGCTCGGCGTGACGGCGCTGATCGTCGTGCTCAGCGTGATGAACGGGTTTTACGGCATCGTCCGCGACTTGCTGGTCTCGTTCGACCCACACGTCCGGATCGAGTCGGCCGAGGGGCGGGGGCTGACGGACGTGGACTCGCTCCTGCGCGTGACGCAGGGGATCGAGGGGGTGGAGTCGGCGGCGGCGTACGTGGAGGGGAAAGCCCTCTTGACGTATGAAGGCGCGTCGGACGAAACGCAGGTCGTCGTCGTGCGCGGCGTGGCGGCGGAGTTCGCGGCGGACAGCACCGAAGGCGTCGTCGCGTCGACCACGTCGGGCGCGTTCGACGTGGCGCGGCGGGACGGCCGCGCGGGCATCGTCGTCGGCACAAGTTTAGGGTTGCGGCTCGGGCTCTACCCCGAAGTCGGCGCGGGGTCCGGCAGCCGCGTGGCGCTCCTCTCGGCGCCCGGCATCGAGCGCGTGCTGACGCAGCCGCTCGGGCTGCCGCCGCTGCAACCGTTCACCGTGCGCGGGCTGTACGAGCTGGAGCCGGTCTACGACGCGAGCCACGTCTTCATCGGCCTCGGCGAGGCGCAGCGGCTCTTCCGCATGAGCGAGTCCGTCAGCGGGATCGAGCTCCGCCTCGACGACCTCGAACGCGCGCGCGCCGTCAAAGCCGAGTTGCAGCGACGGCTCGGCGAAGGCTTCCGTGTGCAGACGTGGTACGACTTGCAACGCTCGCTCTACGACGTGATGCGGTTGGAGAAGTGGGGCGCGTCGTTCGTGCTCGCGCTCATCATCGTCGTCGCCGCGTTCAACATCGTCGGGAGCCTGACGATGATCGTGATCGAGAAGCGGCGCGACCTCGGGGCGCTACAGGCGATGGGGGCGTCGCGCGCCGACATCCGGCGGATCTTCCTGCTCGAAGGCGTGCTCGTCGGGCTCCTCGGCAGCGGCGTGGGGCTCGTGCTCGGGCTCGGGATCGCGCTCGCGCAGCAGCAGTTCGGTCTCGTCCCGCTCGCCGGGGCCGAGTCGTTCATCATCGACGCGTATCCGGTGGACGTGCGGGCGTGGGACGTGGTGCTGATCGTGCTCGTCGCCGTGGGGCTGTGCGCGGCGGCGTCGGTGTACCCGGCCGCGCGGGCGTCGGCGGTGGAGCCGGCGCAGGCCGTGCGCGGCGGCTGAGCGCCCGCCCGACGCGGGGGCGTTACAAATCGGGGGCCTGAGGGCGGCGCCCTTAGCGCGGGCGCGGGCGCTCCGATACCCGAGGGGCCCACGTGGCGCTTATGGACTTTACCTACCTCCCCTCGGACTTCCCCTCGGACTTATGCTACGCACTCAACGTTTTCTCGGCCTCGCCGGTCTCGCCGCGATGCTGGTCATCACCGGCTGCAACGTGCTCGACGCGGCTTACGAAGAGGGCGGCAGCGTCGAGAACAGCATCGAAGACGCCCAGCACGCCCGCGCGAACGGAGACTTACCTCGAGCGGAAGAGCTGCTCCGCGACGCGCTCGAACAGGAGCCTGGCAACGCCGTCGTGCGGACGGAGCTCTCCTCGACGCTGCTCCAGCGCGACTCGATCAGCTTCCTCAGCCTGGAGGGGGTGACCACCCACATCCTCGACGAGCTCGAGGCGGCAGGCGGCGGTGCCGTGCGCGGTGCGGCCTCCCGCAGCGCCGCCTCCCGCGGCGGCGCCTCGGCCGACTCCTGCACGTGGAACTCCACCGAGCCGACCCGGCCCTTCGACCCGAGCGCGGTGGACGACTACGACGCGTTCGTGACCGCCGCGGCGACGCTCGCCGAGGTGCTCGGCCTACTCAACGACGCGGCCACGCCGGCCGAAGGGCCGGTGATCCCGGCCGAGCTCGGCGAGATCGACGTGTGCTCGGTCGTCCGGGACGGCGAGCTCGCGTATGACCGCGACGCCCTGCTCGGCGCGATGCGCGCGCGGTTCGGCGGCAACGACCGCCAGGTCAACGCCGTGCTTAAGATGAACGCCATCGCCCTCACGCTCGGCACCTACGTGGACCTCTTCGAGAGCGACGCCTTCCCCGTCGCGTGGTACATCGTCGGCGAAGAGGAGGACGTGCGCCTCGGCTTCTGCATGGACCGGGCGAACATCGACCCGTTCTACCAGCGCGTCGACGGCAACCTCGACGCGCTCGCCGAGGCCTTCTTCTCGCTCGACCTGCTCATCTACAACACCGGCGACGACGAGTGGCGCGAGATCGTCGACGAAGCGCTCGAACTCTTCGTGACGTTCGAGGAGAGCTTCGGGCGTTTCTGCGCCGGCTGAAACTAAAGCCGGAGCCGCCGAAGGCTGATATTTCAGGGGTGGCGGGTCGTACGTGAGACGCGCCACCCCTACTTTGTTTATTCTATAAGACCTTAGAGGGTGTTGAGATTCAGGCATCCGTGCTACGCGAGACGTCTGAATCCGCTCGCGGCGTTGCGCTCGTCGCCCGATGCGCCGGCATCGGGCTCCTCTCGCGCCTTGCGAATCGGCTCCAGCCGCTCTCGCTCGCTCACGAATCCCAAACCTCAACGCCCTCTTAGCAGAACCCAAGCCGAGAGCCTCTCGCGCCTGCCCACTGCCTCCACACGCTGCGCCATGAAGAACGTCGCATTCCGCCTCACATTTGCCCTCCTCCTCGCGGTCGCGCTCGGCCTGCCCGCCCGGGCCCAGTCCTACGAGCAGTACGCCCGCGCCACGGTCCCGGCCGCCCAGGCCATCGCGATGGGGGGCACGGGCGTGGCGCTCGCCGGGCCCGAGACGGCCTTCTTCTACAACCCCGCCCACTTCGCCAACCTCGGCCTCTTCCGGCCCCGGATCGAGATCCTCGGCGTCCGCGGGCAGGTCAGCACCAAGTTCTTCGACGACCTCGACTTCTTCCTCGACCGCGTGCAGCCGGCGCTCGAGGACGACATCGACCTGCCGCTCACGCAGGCGCAGCGCGACCTCTTCGTCGACGCCTTCGACCAGGGGCGGCGGCCGACGGTGGGGCAGGCGGCGGTCCTGCTGCCGTCCGTGACGATCGGGCTCGGCCCCTACGGCTTCGGCGCCGGCATCTTCGGGCGCAACACGACGACGTACCGCTTTCTCGACGACGGCAGCGGCATCCCGATCATCGACCTTTTCAGCCAGAGCGACGTCATGGGCGTCGTGGCCGGCGCCGCGCAGATCCCCAACACGAACCTCTCGGCCGGGCTCGCCGGGAAGTACGTGCAGCGCTACATCGGCTACAAGAACGCCGACTTCCTCGAGATCGACCCGGACAACGAGCAGATCTTCTTCGTCAACGGCTCGACGGTCACCTTCGACCTCGGCCTCCAGTACACCGACGCCGTCGCCACGCTGCCCGGCTCGCTCGACTTCGGCCTCGCCGTCTACGACCTCGTCGGCGGCAGCTTCAGCTACGACGACGCCGGCTCGATCGACCTCACGGGCGGCGACGGCGAGGACCCGGAGGAACTGGCCGAGATCATCGAGACGTTCGAGGACCGCGACGGCACGCCGTCGTTCCAGCTCGGCGTGGCCTACGGCGTGCCGACGCTGCCGGCGTTCCCGATCGTGTCGAACGTGGACGTGGCGCTCGACTACTTCAGCGAGAGCACGTCGGAGTCGGAGCAGCCGTTCCTCTCCAAGCTCCGCCTCGGCGGGCAGGCCACGCTCGCGGGCGTGCTCGCGCTAAGGCTCGGCATCAGCCAGGGCTACCCGACGCTCGGCGCGGGGATCGAGACGCGGTTCTTCCAGCTCAACTACGCGTTCCACGGGGTCGAGGACGGCCGCCTCCCCGGCCAGATCGAGCGGTACAACCACATGCTGCAGATCCAGTTCGGGTTGTACTAGCCCGTCCGCGCGTCACGAGCGCCCCGCCTTAACCTGAAATCCGCACGGATCTGGGATTTTAGAGGGCTCCGGCGTTTGCGGACGGCGGGGGCGATTCGCTACCTTTCTCTTCTGCAATCGCACAACCACCTACGTCGGGACCCCTCCATGGCTCGCAAAGATCAGCTCACCGGTAAGAGCCCGATGTCGGGCAACCACGTCTCGCACTCGAACAACAAGGTGCGGCGCCGGTTCAACGTCAACCTCCAGAAGAAGCGGTTCTACATCCCCGAGCAGGATCGGTGGGTGACGCTCCGCGTCTCGGCGCAGACGATCAAGACGATTAACAAGAAGGGGATCTCGGCCGTGCTGAAGGAGGCCCGCGCCCAAGGCGTCCGCGTCTAAACTGACCCCCCGCTCACCGCTCAACGAGACCTACGATGGCTAAGGGAAAAGACGTCCGCCACCAGATCACCCTCGAGTGCACGGAAGCGCCCGGGACTTCGCGCTACTCCACGACGAAGAACCGGCGGAACACGACGGGGCGGCTGGAGATGAAGAAGTACAACCCCGTGCTCCGCAAGCACACGGTCCACCGCGAAATCAAGTAACCCCTTCCGCGCCCACGGGCGCCCCAACTCCCCTCTGTTATGGCGAAGAAAGTATCTAAGAACCAGCGCACGAACCGCGGCGCCGACGCCGGCCACCGCAACATGGCAAAGGTGATCGTGGCGTCGAAGAAGCAGAACGGCCACTACGAGTTCCGCCAGAAGATGGTCGAGGCGTCCGAGGTTCAGAACGAGCTGAAGGCCGCTCGCTCGTAAGGGCACGCGCCCGGCGCACGCGCCGTCCGCTTTTGAGGGCTCGTCTCCGCCGAGGCGAGCCCTCGCTGCGTGTGCCCGTTACTGGCCGCCCGTTACTGGCGGCTGCCCCGCGCGATCTCGCGCAGCGACTCGAGCCGCGCCGCCGTCGGGAAGAAGACGAGCGCGAAGCCGAAGAACGGCACGACGAACGCGAGGTTGATGAGCTCGCCGGTGAGGAACGCCGCGACGCAGGCCAGCAGCGCCGACGCTTCGAGGCAGGCGAGCGAGATCACCCCCGCCGTCCGCACGGCGGCGACGAACTCGGCCCGCGTGCCCTGCGCCGGGAGCCGGTCCAGCATCCGCCGCTGCACGGCGAACGCCGCGAGGACGGCAACGAGGTTGGCGGCCGCGTTCGCGAAGAAGAACCCCGCTGCGTGCTCGGTCAGGGCGGTCCCCTCGCGCGCGAGCGTGAGCCCGCCCAGCACGCCGGTCGCCGTCAGCACGCCGGCCGTGAGCGCGCCCCAGACGATCTGGAGCGACCGGAGGTCGTCGGTGGGCCGGGGGGCATCGGGAGCAGGCATGGCGGAAAGATAGGGCGTCGGTCGGATGTGAAGGGCGGGGGGTTGGGCCGCTTGCGGGGCGGACGTATATTGCGCGCCCGGCCGCCGAGGCGGATCTCGGGGCGTAGCTCAGCCCGGTAGAGCGCTGCCTTTGGGAGGCAGAAGTCGTCGGTTCGAATCCGGCCGCCCCGACCCTCGAAGCCGAACGGATGAGGAGCTACGGTTGATGCGCATGCCGCAGCCGATGGCAGTTCGCACACAACAGGACGCACTTAGCGAGTTCGGTCCGCCGCCGTCGCGCGGAGAACAGGCGCAGCCGGGTCCACTGGAACTCCTTCGTCGTGGGGTCCTCGTGGTGGAAGTCGAAGACATCGGGGTGGAAGGCTCCCCCACAGTCCCGGCACTCGCCGCCCATCCGTTCTACTTCTTCGGATTTGATCCTCCGCCACCGTTCGATGCAGTAGCGATTGAAGCAATCTTTGCAACGAGCCTGGGTTTTGCGGCCGCTGTTGTAAAATTCAACCGCTGGTTCTCCGCGGCCGCAGGAACTACAGATTCGCATGGCCCTGTATCGTGGTGATCTGCCCCGGTAGCTTAATTGGATAAAGCTACGGCCTTCTAAGCCGTTGAGTCCA
>CAYTJT010000180.1:0-7339 GCA_964438105.1 uncultured Rhodothermales bacterium
CCTGGGGCTGGAGAAGGTCCCAAGGGTTGGGCTGTTCGCCCATTAAAGCGGTACGTGAGCTGGGTTCAGAACGTCGTGAGACAGTTCGGTCCCTATCTGTTGCGGGCGTAGGAAATTTGAGTGGATCTGTCCTTAGTACGAGAGGACCGGGACGGACCGACCTCTAGTGTATCTGTTGTGGCGCCAGCTGCATCGCAGAGTAGCTACGTCGGGAAGGGATAAGCGCTGAAAGCATCTAAGCACGAAGCCCACCACAAGATGAGATTTCCCTTATAGGTCGTTCTAGATGAGGACGTAGATAGGCCGCAGGTGTAAGCGCAGCGATGTGTTCAGCCGAGCGGTACTAATTACCTATGAGACTTACCTCCATAGTGCGCTTCCGCACGTGGATGGAACCACAGCGCTCAGGCGCTTGGTGACCCGCTAAGAAGTACTTCCCCCTCGGCTACTACATCGTGTCAATATTTTCTGAGCACTGCCGGTCCGGCCCCCTTGGGCCTGCGATCGAGTAGCTCACCGAGTTCTTGGTGGCTATTGCGCAGGGGTCACACCTCTTCCCATACCGAACAGAGTAGTTAAGCCCTGCAGCGCCGATGGTACTGCGCCGATGCGTGGGAGAGTAGGTCGCCGCCAAGTCCCTTTAGAGCCCCGACGCCAGATGGCGCCGGGGCTCTTCTCGTTTGCATGCCTCGCGCTGCACGCACGCTGGCACACCCACTCTTGGTGGCGAAGCGCCCCCGTCCGTAGTTTCTGCGCCTTCGGTTCTGCTCTTCATCACCCCCCCGCATGGCCCGTCCGTCCTCCGATGCTCCTTCCGCCTCCAGCGAGCAAGACCGTGCGCTCGTTACCGATGCCCTCGACGGCGGCCAGGAAGCGTATCAGCAGCTCATGCAGAAGTACCGGGAGCCCATCCGTCGGCATGTCAGCCGGATGGTTCGGGACAAGGGGATGGTCGATGATCTCGTGCAAGAGAGCTTTATCAAAGCGTTCACGTCCCTCGCATCGTACTCCAGCGATTACGCGTTCTCGACGTGGCTCTACAAGATCGCGACGAACCATACGATCGATTACCTCCGCAAAAAGAAGCTCTCTACGTTCTCTATCGATCAGCCGCCGCCGGGAAGCGACGACGCGCGGACGTATGAGCTGCCGGACACGACGTACCGGCCGGACCGTCACGTTATGGCCGATCAGCGGCGCGAGCTGATTCAAGAAGCCATCGACGCGCTTCCACCGAAGTACCACCGCGTGATCGTCCTGCGGCACCAGCAGGAGTTGAGCTACGACGAGATCGCTACGGAACTCGATCTGCCGTTGGGGACGGTGAAGGCGCACATCTTCCGCGCGCGCGCACTCCTCTACCGGCACCTCCGCGAGAAGCGCGAGCACATCTGAGCGCGACGGCCTGAGCGGTCACCACTGCACGTCTATGGGGATGCGTAACCCGCTCTGCCTCTGCCCGTAGGATCAGCCATGACCACGCCGAACCGATCCAAGATGCGCTCTGCCCTCCCCCTGCTGCTCGTGTTGGTAGCCATACCGGCCCTCTCCATTTCAACCGAGCGGTACTACTTCGAGGTGCCCCGCGAGCGCGAAAGCACGCTCGAAGCAGACTTGGACCTGGCGCTAGGCCGGGTCGTCGTCGGTAAGGCAGAAAGCGGATACCTCTTCCAGGCTGAGGTCGCGCTGGAAGATGAGGACATGGTGCCCGAGATGAGCTTCGACCGCGACGGCGACACCGTTCAGCTCTCGCTCGGGTTCGACTCCGGTGGCAAGGGCGACAACGGGCTTACCGTCCGCGGGTTTAAGATTCCCGAGGACAACGAGTGGCTCTTGTTCTTCTCCGACGACGTAGACCTCGACCTCGCCTTCGAGCTCGGCATGGCCGAGGCTGACCTCGATATGACCGGCCTGCGTGTGGGGCGGCTCAGCGTCGAGAGTGGCATGGCGAAAACCGAGCTGACCTTCAACGAGCGAAACCCGATGACGATGGAGTCGCTCGACATCGAAGCAGGCATGGCGAGATTTATTGGCAGCAATCTTGGCAACGCCCGATTCGAGCAGTTCACGTTCGACGGAGGCGCTGGCGCGTTCGAACTCGACTTCCGAGGCGGTCCGCTGCCTGCGGGCGCCAATGCGAACATTGAGGTCGGCGTGTCGTCGTTGCAAGTCATCCTGCCGGAGGAAGCAGCCGTCATCCTTTACGCCCCCGATTCGTGGCTGGCGCAGGTCGAAGTGCCCAACGGGTACACGAAGCGCGGCAAAGGCGTGTGGCACAGCGCGCACGTCGACCGCGAAGAGGACGCGTTCAGCGTCTACATCGAAGCCGGCGTCGGGAAAGTGGCGGTGAATGTCGAGTGAGGCAGCGGGTCGGGCGTCGGTCCCGTGGTAGCTTCTGGCTTCCCCTCACCCGACTCCTCCCGACCCCATGATCGACCGCTACACGCGCCCGGAGATGAGCGACCTCTGGAGCGAGCACGGCCAGTTCCAGGCGTGGCTCGACGTTGAACTCGCTGCGTGCGCGGCGTGGAGCGAGGTCACCGGGGCGATCCCCGCCGAAGACGTCGAGACGCTCTACCGCGAGGCCTCGTTCGACGTGGACCGCATCCACGAAATCGAGGCGACGACGCGGCACGACGTGGTGGCATTCACGCGCGCCGTCTCCGAAACGCTCGGCGAAGAGAAGAAGTGGGTGCACTACGGGCTGACCTCGTCCGACGTGGTCGATACGGCGCTGAGCCTCCGGTTGATGCGCGCCAACGAACTGATCGGCGCCGCGCTCGACCGCCTCATCGACGTGCTGTCCGAGCGGGCGAAGGAGCACCGCGAGACGCTGACGATCGGGCGCACGCACGGCGTCCACGCGGAGCCAACGACGTTCGGCCTCAAACTGGCCCTCGCGTACGACGAGATGACGCGCAACCGCGAGCGCTTCCGCATGGCCGCTGAAGACATCCGCGTCGGCAAGCTCTCCGGCGCCGTCGGCACGTTCGCGAACATCCCGCCCGAGGTGGAGCGCGTGACGATGGAAAAGGTCGGCCTCCGCCCCGCACCGATCTCGACGCAAGTGCTCGGCCGCGACCGCCACGCGTACTACCTCGCTACGCTCGCCGTGATCGGCGCAAGCCTGGAGCGGCTGGCCGTCGAGATCCGCCACCTCCAGCGCTCCGAAGTGCTGGAAGCCGAGGAAGCGTTTCGCCCCGGCCAGAAGGGGAGCTCGGCGATGCCGCACAAGCGCAACCCGATCGGCAGCGAGAACATCACCGGCACCGCGCGGCTGCTGCGCGGCTACATGGTCGCGGCGTACGAAAACGTCGCCCTCTGGCACGAGCGCGACATCAGCCACTCGTCCGTCGAGCGCGTCATCCTGCCCGACGCCACGACGATCCTGCACTACGCGCTGCATCGGATGGCGAACATCGTGGAGAACCTGCAGGTCTATCCCGAGCGGATGATCGCAAACATGGAGCGGACGCACGGGCTTGTCTTTAGCCAGCGCTTGCTGCTGAAGCTGATCGACACGGGGATGAGCCGCGAGGCGGCCTACGACCTCGTGCAGCCGCTCGCGATGCAGGCGTGGCGCGAGGGCCGCAGCTTCCGCGCCATCGTCGACGGGTCCGCCGTGCCGGATCATCTCGCTGCGGACGCCATCGACGACGCGTTCGACGCGGGCTTCCACCTCCGCGAAGTCGACACGATTTTCGAGCGCGTCGGGCTGTCGTAAGCGTCGCGGCGCTCGCGCTCCCTTCTCGCGCTCTTCCTTTCGAAAGCCCCGGCGCGTGCCGTACCTTCATCGGGATACACCTCGCCCTCTCTGCTCCCCGCCATGCTCGTCGAGTTTCTGCCCATCTTTCTGATGATCGTGCTGGCCCTCGGGCTGGCGCTCACGCTCCTCAAAGCGGCCCAGTACCTCGGCCCGAGCCGGCCGCGCACGGTGAAGTCGAGCCCGTACGAGAGCGGGATGGACCCCATCGGCACGGCGCGCGAGCGCTACTCGGTGAAGTTCTACCTCGTCGCGATGATCTTCATCGTGTTCGACGTCGAAGTCGTGTTCATGTACCCGTGGGCCGTCAGCTTCCAGACGTTCCTCGAAGCCGGCGCCGGGCTCGGCGCCTTCGGGGTCATCTTCGTCTTCATCCTCATCCTCTTTGTCGGGCTCATCTACGACATCAAAAAGGGCGGGCTGGATTGGGACTAGGGTGAATTTTCAGTCTCGACTGAAAGCTATCCGTGCCGTCCGAAACGTTCGCCCCGTCCTCCGGTTGGAGTAGTCCTCCATTCGAACCCGAATCGCCATGCAAGATCAAGGCTTCCTCACCACGACCGTCGACGCCGTCACGAACTGGGCGCGCTCGAACTCGCTCATGCCGATGCCGATGGGGCTGGCGTGCTGCGCCATCGAGATGATGGCGTTCGCCGGGCCGAAAGCCGACGTGTCCCGCTTCGGCTCCGAAGCGATGCGCTTCTCCCCCCGCCAGGCCGACCTCATGATCGTCGCCGGCTGGGTGTCGTACAAGATGGCCCACGCCATCCGCCGCATTTGGGACCAGATGCCCGACCCGAAGTGGTGCATCGCGCAGGGCGCGTGCGCCTCCACCGGCGGGATGCACCGCTGCTACGGCGTCGTGCAGGGCGTGGACAACTTCATCCCCGTCGACGTCTACGTGCCCGGCTGCCCGCCTCGCCCCGAGGCGATCGTCCACGCGCTGATGGACATTCAGGAGAAGATCCGCAACGAGCACTCCACCACGCTCGACGAGCGCGAGACCGTGGACGCCACGGCCGTCCGCCCCGCCACGCGCGAGGAGACCGCGCGGATCACCGCTGGAACGCACGCTTAAGCCCCCGCTCCCGATGCGCGACGATGTCCGAAACGCCGGTCCCCGCAAGGATCCCGACCAGGAAAAGCAGGTCCTCAAGTTCCACTTCACGCCGGTTGCCCCGGCGCGGGACGAGCAGGCTCACGAGAACCCGCACGCCAAGTCGACCACCCAAGTCTCCGACGTCATCAACGCGCTCCGCGACACGTTCGGCGAGGCGGTCAGCGAGGTGACGGCGTATGCCGGTGAGCAGACGGTCATCGTCGACCGCGACCGGATCGTGGACGTGTGCCGCTTCCTGAAAGAGGAGCAGGGCTTCAACTACCTCTCCGACCTCGGCGCGAACGACCGCTTCACCGAAGAAGACCGCTTCGAGGTGTTCTACAACCTCGTCTCCCTCGAGCGCCGCAAGCGGATCCGCGTCAAGGTCCGCACCGACGAAGACACGCCGGTCCCGACCATCACCGACGTCTACCGCGCCGCCAACTGGCACGAGCGCGAGGCGTGGGACATGCTCGGCCTCCGCTTCGAGGGGCATCCCGATTTGAGGCGGATGTTCATGCCCGAGGACTTCGAGCACTTCCCGCAGCGGAAGGAATTCCCGACGCTCGGCATCCCCGGCAGCCTGCCGCTGCCGCCGCAGCGCTCCGGCGGCGAACTCACCGCCGACCCCTTCGCCCGCGCTCGCGGCGACGTGCCCACGGACTAACGCTGCCCTCGTACAGACGCAGCATGCTGCGTCTCTACCCCGATCAATCATGGAAATCAAAAAGCAGCCCTTCTACGTCGGCGAGACCCGCGAGATGGCGGAGGACGAGCGCTTCACGTTCTGGCCGCGCCACAACAGGGTGCTCTACGACCGGCTCGAAAACAAGCACACCTACGTCGAGCGCGACGCCGACCCGCTCGAAGCGTCGATGACGCTGAACATGGGGCCGCAGCACCCCGCCACGCACGGCGTCCTACGCGTCGTCGTCCGCCTCGACGGCGAGACGATCGAGACGGCCGTGCTCGACCTCGGCTACCTCCACCGCGGGATCGAGAAGCTGGCCGAGGTGAAGACGTACCAGGAGTTCATGCCCTACACGGACCGCATGGACTACCTGTCGCCCTACTCCAACAACGTCGCGTGGTGCCTCGCCGTCGAGAAGCTGGCCGGCGTCGAGGTGCCCGAGCGCGCGCAGTGGATCCGAACGATGATGTCTGAGCTCGCGCGGATCTCGGCCCACCTGCTCTGGCTCGGCGTGGCGCTCATGGACGCCGGCGCGCTCTCCGTCTTCCTCTGGACGTTCAAGTACCGCGAGGAGGCGTATTCCATTTTCGACGAGGTCGCTGGCGCGCGCTTCACCGTGAGCCACGCCCGGATCGGCGGCGTCGCGACCGACGTCAGCCCCGAGGGCCTCCGCCTGCTCCGGGAGTTCTGCGACAACTTCTCCAAGGACATCGAGGAGTGGAAGAAGCTCCTCAACCGCAACCGCATCTGGATCGACCGCAACGATGGCGTCGGCATCATGACGCCGGAAGAGGTCGTCGAGCTCGGCATGACCGGGCCGAACCTCCGCGCCTCGGGCGTGGACTACGACATCCGCCGCTTCGAGCCCTACCTCAAGTACGAAGAGATCGACTTCAACATCCCGATGCGGACCGAGGGCGACAGCCTCGCCCGCTACTTCGTCCGCATGGAGGAGATGGAGGAGTCGATCAAGATCATCCGCCAGTGCCTCGACCGCCTCCCCGAGGGGCCCATCCGCGCCGACAACGCGAAGGTGTCCTACGCCTCCAAGGACGAGGTCTATTACTCGATGGAGGGGATGATCCACGACTTCATGATGACCGACACCGGCGTCGCCCCGCCGCAGGGCGCCGAGAGCTACCACGCGATCGAAGCGCCGAAGGGCGAGCTCGGGTTCTACCTCGTCTCCGACGGCACCGGCTCGCCGTACCGCATGAAGATCAACGCGCCGAGCTTCTGCAACTTGCAAGGGCTCGAGTACATGCTCGAAGGCGCGATGATCGCCGACACCGTCGTGCTCATCGGCTCCATCGACCCCGTGATGGGCGAAGCTGACAAATAGATTGTAGAGTTCGGATTTTTGATTTCGGATTGTCGCTTCGAACGACTGCCAAATCGCAAATCCCCATTCCAAAATCCGAAATGGATAGTTCTCCGAAACCGCTGTACGTGCCTGGCGACGAGCCCGAGCGCCACTTCGGCCCCGACGAGCTCGTGTGGACCGCCGACGAGCAGAAGAAGATCGACGCGTGGGTGGCGCAGTACCCCACCGCCGACGGCGCCGTGATGAAGGTGCTGTGGCTCGCGCAGGAGAAGTTCGCGTGGCTGCCCGCCGAGGTCATCCAGCTCGTCGCCGACACGCTCGACCTCCCGTACGCCAAAGTCTTCGGCGTGGCGACGTTCTACACGCAGTACTACAAAAAGGAGATGGGGAAATACGTGCTCGACGTGTGCACGTGCTTCTCCTGCCAGCTCTGCGGCGGCTACGACATCCTGCACTACCTCG
>CAYTJT010000181.1:0-7253 GCA_964438105.1 uncultured Rhodothermales bacterium
TCGACGACCTCCGCGAGGGCACGTTCTTCGCCAAGATCCGCTACGTCTACGGCGGGAAGGAGAACCAGCTCGACGCGCGGCCCTCCGACGCCGTCGCCCTCGCCGTCCGCAGCGACGCGCCGATCTACGTCGTGCCCGACGTCCTCGACGAGGCCGGGATCCCGGCCGACGACGAGACCGCGCCGCTCGCCCGCTCATCCGAGGAAGAGGAGACGTCCGATGTCGCGACCGCTCGCTCGCCCATCGAGCGGGTGAAGGCCCAGCTCGATAAGGCCATCGAGTCGGAGGACTACGAGCGGGCCGCCCAGCTCCGCGACGAGATCGAGCAGATGAAGAAGGAGAATTAGGGTGCCCGTCGCCGCGCCGTTTCCCCCTGAAGCCGTCTCTCCCGAAGCCTCGCGCGTTGCGCGGGGCTTCGGCGTTTGAGAGAGAGGGAAGAGGAGAGGAGAGGGTGTAGGGAGAGGAGGGGGACGGCCGCCCTCCCCCTCGCCCTTCCCCTCTGCCCCTTTCACTCCTTCCACCCCCTCCCGACCCTCCATGACCGACGCTCCGCCCCTCGTCGCCCGCCGCATCCCCTTCGACCGGCTCCCCGGCTTCCCCGACCTCTTCCGTCGGTACGCGGCCGGTGACGAGGCCGCGCTCCGCTTCTTCGCCCACGACCCGTGGGACGCGTCGGCCCGCGCCGAGGTCGCCCGCGCCGCCGCCGACCTCGACCGGGACCGCACCACGCTCGCCGACGTACTCGCCGAGCAGAACGCGGGCTGGGGCAACGAGGACGCGGCCGTCCGGTCGAGCATCGACGCGCTGCGCTCGCCCGACGGCGTGGCCGTGGTGACAGGGCAGCAGCTCGGGCTGTTCGGCGGGCCGCTCTACACGGTCTACAAAGCCGTCACCGCCGTCCAGCTCGCTCGGCAGATGGCGGAGGAGACGGGGCGCGCCGTCGTGCCCGTGTTCTGGCTGGCGGGGGAGGACCACGACTTCGACGAGGTCCGCGCGACGGTCGTGCTCAGCGGCAACGACCCGGTCCGCGTCGCGCTGCCGGAGGACGACGCGCGCACGCCGGTCGGTCGCCGCGAACTCGGCGACGACGTGGCGGGAGCCGTCGACGCGCTCGCCGAGGCGCTCCGCGAGACGGAATTCTCGCCCGAGTTGATGGAGGCCGTCCGCGCCGCCTATCGCCCCGGCGCGACGATGCGCGACGCCTTCGCCCGGCTGATGCGGCACCTCTTCGCCGGCAGCGGGCTCGTCTTCTGCTCGCCCGACGACGCCCGGCTCAAACGGCTCGTCGCCGACGTATTCCGGCACGAGATCGAGCACCACGAAGAGACGCTGGAGCGGCTGACCGCCACGAGCGACGACCTCGACGCGGCGGGCTTCCACCGGCAGGTGACGCCGCTCCCGGTCAACCTCTTCCTGATGGAGGACGAAGGCCGCTTCACGGTGGACCCCGCAGAGGGCGGCGGCTTCGAGCTCCGCGGGCTCGACCGCTCGTACTCGAAAGACGAACTGCTGGCCTTGCTCGATGCCGAGCCCGAACGGTTCAGCCCGAACGTCGTGCTGCGGCCGATTCTGGAGGACCGGCTGTTGCCGACGGCGGCGTACGTCGCCGGGCCGGGGGAGGCGTCGTACTACGCGCAGTTGCGTGGGGTCTACGACCTCTTCGACGTACCGATGCCCGTGGTTTACCCGCGTGCGAGCGTCACCCTCGTCGAGTCCAAAGTGCAGAAGGTGCTCGACCAGTACGACCTCTCCGTGGACGATTTCGGCGGCGACATCGAGACGCTGCTCCGCCGCCTCGTGATCGAGCTTTCGGAGCACGACGTGGAGGGCGCCTTCGGCGATGCGACGCGGCAACTGCACGAGACCGTCAACGCGCTCAAGTCGGTCGCGGCGGACGTGGACGCGACCCTCGGGAAGTCGGCCGACGCGCTGCGAGCGGCGCTGCAAAACGAACTGGCCGGGCTCAGAGACCGCGTCGTCCGCGCCGAGAAGCGCAACCATGAGGTCGTCCGCGAGCGGCTCGGAAAGGCCGCCGCCGGGCTCTACCCGACGGGCACGCTGCAGGAGCGACTGCTCTCGCCGCTCTACGTCCTCAACAAGTACGGCCCGCTCGTACCCCGCTGGGTCGATGGGCTCGACCTCGACACCACCGCGCACCAGATCGTCGAGCTGTGACGCCGCTGTTCTCCCCCCTCGTCGAGCGCACGATCGAACTCGCGGCCGAGTGGCACGACCGGACGTACCGCAAGAGCCGCTGGCGCCAGCATCCGTTCGATCCGCCGGAAGAGACCGCACTGCGGATCCCCGTGATGGCGCACCTCACGGCCGTCGCGCTGACGGTGCAGCGCGCGGGGTGGGACGACGAGACCGTCGCCGCCGCGTTCCTCCACGACGTGCTCGAAGACGAGAACCAGTTCGAGGACGCGATGACGGTCCGGAGCCTCTCGATCCTCGTCGGCGAGGCCGTGGCGGAGCGGGTGCTCGGCGTCACCGAGCCGCAGCGCGGGGAGGACGGCGCGCACCTCCCGTGGCGCGTGCGGAAGGAAGCGTACATCAGGTCGCTGCGGGCGGCCTCGGCCGAGGCGGCGGCGATCTCGCTCGCCGACAAGCTCCACAACGCGTGGACGATGAACCAGGCGCTCGCCGAGGGCATCGACATCTTCTCCGACGACCTGCCCCGGCGAGGCCTCTCCGCCGGACCGGCGGAGCAGCGGTGGTTCTTCCGCGCCGTGCTCGAGGCCTCGGAAGCGCACGATGACCCGCGGCTCGTGCCGATGCGCGCGCGGCTCCGCGAGGAGATCGAGCGGTTCGGGCGGCTCGTGTCACGGGACGGAAGGCAGCCTGCCGTGTCTTGACTGGGAGACGTGGCAATGCCCGGCCCCGAGCGCGTTCTCATCGAGAGGGTTATGTCGGGCGGTTCCCGGATGTCTAGCTCGCAGCCATCCTTCACGCAACACTCTGACCATGTCTTCAGCGAACACGCGCTCCGGTGAGAAAATCACCCATATGGTGGATACGTACATCCCCACCCCCGACGCAAACGGCAGCTGCGAGCCTCACATCGAGCACGCGGCGGAGGAGTGGTTCTGGGTTGTCTGCGAGGACTGCAGCACCGAACTGGTGGAGGGTAGGGAGAACGCGCTCGCTCAGCTGGATGACTGCGGCGGTGCGAGTACGAGTTGAGAGGGGGGCACCGAACGATCGCGCGCGCTCGTGTCAGTGGGCGCGCGCGACGCTTTCTCGCTGCCTCGGGGCGACGTCCTTTAATCCATACGGCGGACGTCAAACGCGAGCTACCGGCGCACGTCTACGAAGAGTCGCGTCGGGTCGGACCGTTCGGTGACACGGAACGGGCCGGGCGTGTCGAGGCCGAGCACCCACGTCACGACGCCCTCGAAGTCGCACGTCAGCGTGAGCGCGCGGAGGCGAGGGAGGTCCGGTGTGCGGTCGCGGTCAGTGACGGTCGGGAATCCCTCGTCGGTGTGAGCCCTGGTGCGCGAAAAGTGGACGTGGAGCCGATGTGCTCCGTCTAGCGCGACGGGGATACCGGAAGCGCACTGCCGAACGGGCGCCTCGGCCCGGGCGACGTGATAGGCGGGCAGCGCGGCTTCGGCGAACTCGAACACGACGCGGTCAAAGCCGTCGTGCGCGGCGGTGCGGACGGCACGCAGCGTAGCCTCGTCCGTCGGCCGCTCGATCTCGACGGGGCGGTCGGTCCAGGCTACCCCCGTCGTATCGGCTGAGCCGGAAGCCGTCGTGTCGAGCGGTGCGGGAGGTGCCGCGCGAGCTCCCGGCGCCGGGGTAGCGGGCGCAGCGGGCTGCTCCCGGTCCGTCGCGCAGCCGGCGAGGCAGCACGTGAGTAAAAGGAGGAGGGGAAGGCGCATGTCGATCGGGGGAGAGGCCTTCGAAACGCGAAGCCGGTCCGGTGGGTTCGTACGGTCCGTAACTGTGCGATGCTGCGCATCCCGTCTCCCAACCCTGCTCCGCCATGATCGTACGCTCGATCGCCGTGCTCGCCGTCGCTGGCGTGCTCGCCGGATGCACCGCCGAGCGCACGGTCGTGCGCCCTGCGGTCCCGCTCGCCGCGATGCTCAGCGGCGCTTCCCAGCAAGCCGATGACGGCTCGCTCCTTCTTCTCGACCGCCTCGGCGAGCCGCGCCGCGTCGAAGCGGAGCCCGTCGAGAACCGCCACGTGCCGGGGCAGGTCGACACGCTCCGCACGCTCGTGTGGGACGGGTTGGAGGTGGAGGTCTACGCCGTCGCCGACGGGAGGGAGCTCCTGCGAGAGGTCCGCGTGACGGGGGCGGGGTACGAGACGGCCGAGGGCCTCCGCGTGGGGAGCACGCGCGCCGAGGTCCGCGAGGCCTTCGGGGCTCCGGCGCACGCCGAAGGCGATGCCGCTACCTACGAGGTGCGCGACGCGCCCGACGACCCGACGCCGACGCAGCTTCGGGTTCGCTACGACGGGGACCGCGTCGCCGCGATGGTGTGGAGCTACTACGTAGGCTGACGCGGCCGCGACGGCCTCAGTGAAGCCGACGGGCGTGCTCGACCATAATGCAGCGGTTCGCGACGTAGGGGAGGTCGTGCTCGGCGGCGAGTTCCTGCGCCGCGCGCGACGACACGCCGAGCTGCGTCCAGACGAGGGGCCGCTCGCCGGTGCGCTCGTTCCGGTCCACGGCGTCCTGCACGACGCCCTCGGTGAAGCGCGGCTGCCGGTACACGTTGACGATGTCGATCTCGGTGTCCTCGGGGATGTGGAGGAGGTCGGGGTAGCAGGGGACGCCGAGGAGCTCGTCGTGGTGGGGGTTGATGGGCACGACGACGTAGCCGGCGTCCTGGAGGTAGCGGGCGATGCGATGGCTCGTCCGCGTCGCCCGCGGCGAGCATCCGACGACCGCGACCGTGCGGGCACCTTCGAGAGCGGCTTTGAGATCCATGGGAGAGGAGTGGGAGGAGAAAGGAGTCGCTTAAACGGCACGGCCGCGATTAGATTCCATCCGTCTGCATTTTCGCCGTTATGAAACCGACGCCCACGTCTCCCGCAACGCCCGACCCGACGCTGCTCAGCCGCGTGCGCACGCTCGTGCCCGTGGTTCGCGGGCTGATCGGCACCGTGCGGCTCGTCGGCGTCGTGTCGGCCGGGGCGGCGGTGGTGCTGTGGGCCGTGCTGCTCGGCGAGGCCGCGTGGCCGCTCTCGGGGCGGACGCTCGCCGCGCTCGTCGCGCTCGCGGTCCTGCTCGTCCCGGCGGCGGGGACCTTCCTCGCCGTGCTCACCCTCGACGAGGTGCTCGACCTGCCGGGCCGGCTCCGGGCGTTGCCGGGCGCGGTCCGCGACTCGGCGTCCGAGGCGAGCGGCCACGTATCGGGCTCGTCCATGGTCGAGAGGCGAGGACGAGTGGGGCGGTTACTGGGGGTCTTCGGCGTGCTGTGGCGGCTGCGGGGCGTGGTCGGGGACACGCAGTCTTCGTGGCTGAAGACCCTCGCGCTCGTCCGGTTCGCGCGGCTGGCGAGCCTGCCGTTCGCGCTCGCCCTCGTTGCGGCGTTCGCGCTCAACTTCGTCGTCATCACGGCGGCGTTCTTCGCGGTCCTGCTCGCGCTCATCCTCTGAACTTCGCGCCGGGCGCTGCGTACCGCGCTCTCCTTCCTCCCTTCGACTTTCCCCTCGCTATGAAACGCCTCGTTCCTGCCCTCATCCTGCTCTTTTTCGCCGGCCCCGTCTCGGCGCAGGCTCCCGCCGATCTCGTCGATACCTACCTCGAAACCACCGAACTGCCTGCGCAGACCGAGCAGGTCGGGTCCCAGCTCACGCAGCAGATCCAGGGCCAGGTCGCCCAGTTCCCCGAGCCGGCGCAGGAGCCGTTCCGGTCGATCTACGGAGACGCCCTCTCGGCCGAGTCCCTCGACGCGCGCCTCCAGGCCTACGTCGCCGAGGAGGCCGACGCCGACAGCCTGCGCGCCGTGCTCGGCTGGTTCGAGCAGCCGCTCGTGGCGCGGATGCAGGAGCTGGAGATGACGGCCTCCGAGGACGACCAGGCGCAGGTCGCGCTGCAGATGTATTCGATGACGGGCTCCTTCGCCGATTACAGCCCCTCGGAGGAGCGGATGGCGCAGATCGACGACTACCTCGCCGCCACCAGCAGCGCCGAGAACGCGGTGGACCTCTACCTCGACATCATCGTCGCTTCGGCGGTGTCCAGCGCCGAGATCACGCGCCCCGACGACGTGCCCTCGCCCGACTCGATCCGCACGCAGATGCGGCCTCAACTCGAAGGGGCGATCGGCGGGATGGTGCGCGGCGGCTCGCTCTACACCTTCCGCGAGGTCACCGACGCCGACTTCGGGACCTACGTCGAACAGCTCGAATCGCCCGTCGCGCAGTACGGCATGACTCTCAACGCCGCCGCGATGCGGGCCGCGCTCGTCGGCGCGATCAGCGACGCCGGGGTCGAGTTCGGGCGGACCCTCCGCGACCTCGACGAGGCGGGCGAGATCGACCTCGACGCGCTGCGGGCCGAGGCCGAAGCGCAGCGGGCGCAGCAGCGGCAGATGCAGCAGTCGCAGGGCATGGAGGACGACGGCTGAGCTTGCGGCCGGCTGCGCCGCGTTCGACCCCCCGTTTGGTTCGCAGTCGCTCGGCTTCGCCTCGCTCCCGGCTTCACCAAACTGTCCCCCTCGCCGAGGGGGACAGTTTGGTGAAGCTGCGCAGCGCGAGCGGGGCGGGGGGTGCGGGGAGGCCCCGCCGTGCCCGCTCCTTCACGGCGCCCGCACGAACATCCGCCGCGCCGCGCCGTAGCTTTCCGACCCCTCCCCCCTCCGACTTCCCCTTCCGATGGCAGGCTACCCCTTCGACGAGATCGAGCCCAAGTGGCAGCGCTACTGGGACGCGCACGAGACGTTCAAAACGCCCGGCCCCGGAGACGCGGATTTCGACGGCAGCAAGCCGAAGTACTACGTGCTCGACATGTTTCCGTACCCCTCCGGCGCGGGGCTCCACGTCGGCCACCCCGAGGGCTACACGGCCACCGACATCGTGGCGCGGGCGCGGCGGATGCAGGGCTACAACGTGCTGCACCCGATCGGGTGGGACGCCTTCGGGCTCCCGGCCGAGCAATACGCCGTCGAGACGGGCACGCACCCGCGCGTGACCACGCGGCGCAACATCGACCGCTTCCGCGAGCAGCTCAAGATGCTCGGCTTCTCGTACGACTGGAGCCGCGAGGTCGACACGACGGACCCGAAATACTACCGCT
>CAYTJT010000182.1:0-7197 GCA_964438105.1 uncultured Rhodothermales bacterium
CCGTTGTGAACGCGGAGGAGCGTGTTTTGCACGAGGTCGTCAACGTCGGGCCGTCGGCCGATGCGGCTCAGGAAGAACCGGCGCAGGATGGGTTCGAGCGCGGCGAGCAGTCGCTCACGCGCGCCGTCGTCGCCATCTTGAGCCCGGAGGACGGCATCCGAATCGAATGGGTGCATGGGGGTCGTAGGGCCCGTACAGGGCCTTCAGGCTGGTAGCCGCCGCGCGGGGGCGCGAAGTCACAGCGGGGTTCGTGGAGATCGGAAGTAGGCACGCACACCGAAGCGCACGGATCGCATCGACGGGAGCGAGCGGCGAGGGGTTACACCCGGCGATGGCGCGTGGGTAATAAACGAACCGGCGCCCCTACCCCACCACCTGCGCCCCGGCGAGCGCGAGGATGCCGGCGATCATGGCGACCTTGAGGAGCGTGCTCGCCCGCCCCGCGTCGCGCTCGAGCGCCTCACCCGACGCTCGGAGCAGCATCCACGCCGCGGCGATCAGCAGCCCCGCCGCGGGGAGCGCGAGGGCGAAGAAGTCCGCCCCCAACCCGACCACGAGCGCGAGCGGGAACGCCGCCAGCGTCGCCCCCACCGCCCCCACCGCCACGCCGAGGGCGACGTTGGGACCGGCGACGAGGGGGAGCGTCCGTGCGCCCTCGGCGGCATCCCCCACGGCGTCCTCGATGTCTTTCGCCACCTCGCGCGCGAGCGTCGTGCCCGCTGCGAAGCCGGCGCCGAGGAGGAGCACGCCGCCCATCGCAGCGACCGCGAGCCCGCCGTAGACGAGCGCGAGCGCGAGCACGAGCGCCACGGCGAGGTTACCCACGAGCGGCGTCCGCTTCAGGTGGGCGCTGTAGCCGTAGAGCAGCAGCACCGAAAAAAGGGCCAGCCCGAGGTGCACCGCCGAGAGCAGCGCGCCCAGCCCCACCCCGAGCGCCGAGCCCGCCGCCCACACCGTCCGCGCCGTGCCTACGGTGACCGCGCCCGACGGGAGGGGTCGGCCCGGCCGGTTCACCCGGTCGATCTCCAGGTCGAACACGTCGTTGATTGCGTTCGCGGCGGCGCCGATGCACGCCGCGCTGAGCATGGCGACGGCGAGCGCTGCGAACGCACCGCCGGTGAACGCCGCCGGCCCGGCCGCGAGCAGCCCGCCGAGCGCGACGCCCGCGAAGAACATCACCACGTTGAGCGGGCGGACGAGCCGGACGAGGGCGGCTAGCCGCGACATCCGAGACTGCTCGACGGAGGCAACCGCGCCCACGGCGCTAGTCCTCGCCCTCCCGCCGGAGTTCGAATTCGACGGTGAGCGTGCCCGGTTGAGGGTCGACCCCGCCGTACGTCCCGGCGTCGTACGCCGCGAGGTCGACCGTCCGCTCGTCGCTCAACACGAGGAGCGTGTCGCCGCTCGCGATCTCTCGAGTGAACGCGACTCCGGAGCTGAGTAGGATCGCTTCGAACTCGTCGACGTCCGTCTGTCGAGGCGTGAGTTCTACGGTGATGACGCCGTCGTCATCGCGCGTTGCGCTGAAGTCACCACGCGGGGCATCCGGAAAGGTCTGGCCGACGAATTGGTATTGGAGTTGGAACTGGTTGTCGCCCGCGAGTCGGAGGAAGCTCTCGCCGGTGACGAGCGTGTCGAGCACATTGACCGGAACGACGCCGCGGCTGTCGGGCACGAAACGGAACGTGACGAAGTCATACGTGCCCTCGACCTCGATCGGGTCGGCAGGCTCGTCGGGGTCCGTCGTGTCGCAGCCGGCGAAGGCGGCGACCACCGCGATGAAAAAAGCGAAGGTGAGCGGTCGGGAGGTCGAGCGAAGGGTCATAGCTGGGGGGTGGGGTGGAGTTGAGAAGCGGGAGTATACGGCAGGCGACGCGCCCCGCTGCAAGCCGAACCGGCAGCGCGCGAGGTAACGGGAGGGCATGACGCCACGGCATTTCTCGCCCATAGCCTCGCGTTCACTGCGGCTACGGCCACGCCCATCGCTCAGCGGTCAGCGTGGCGGCTGCGCCTCTTCCTCGTCCGTGTTCTCCAGCCCCATCAGGTAGTCCTCGACGCTGCCGATCACGACGCGCGTCTCGTCGTCGACCTTCCTCGACTTGAGGTCGCCCTGGCGGAGCAGCTTCTGCACCTGGCTGCGGTCGATCATCTTGAGGATGCGCCGGGCCTCGGTGCGGCTGACGGTGTCGTCGCGGTACTCCTCGGCGAACGAGCGGAGGAAGTCGAGCGAGCGCGGGGCGATGCGGATGAGCCGGAGCTCCTCGTTGTCGTCGGAGATGCTCCAGTCGAGCTCGGCGTTGATGAGGCCCCGGTCGGTCCAGCGGACGAGCGTCTGCTTGGAGATGGCGACGTCCTCGGAGAGCTTATCGAGTTCGAACTCCTGTGCGTCACCGTTGAGGGTAGAAGGGCCGGTCATGCGAGATCCTCAGCGTGCTTTGATCCGATAGAAATGAGTCCGTTTTACACGTCACGAACGGCCGAATGATCCCCATAACGAACGTGGAACGACGAACGACGAGTGCCGAACGGCCGCCACGAACGACCGCTCGTCGTTTGTCGCTCGTCGTTCGCTACGGCCCCCATCGCACCGTCTCGCCGCGCACGTCGACGTGGATGAACGGGCCGCGGTGCGGCGCCGGCCCGTAGAGGCCGAGCCCGCCTTCGAGCCCCTCGTACCACGCCTCGTGGTCGGCCCCCTCGACTTCGTTGTACAGGATCAGCGCGTCCTCCACATCGACGGTGCCATCGCCGTTGAGGTCGTCCATGTACTGGTCGGCGTCGCGGTCGACGAAGATGTCGGCGGCGATGCCGTAGAGGTGGGCGCTGTAGGTCGTCGTGTTGCCGATCGAGCGGTTGTAGAACGGGGTGCGGTAGCCGCTCATCACGTGGAAGCCGGTCGCCGGGATGCCCTCGGCGTTGAGCTCGGAGAGGAGCCCTTCGAGCTTGCGGAGGAGGCGGGGGTCGAGGAGGAGGTACTGCGGGAACGGGCCGTTCTCGGGGCTCGCCTGCTTGCAGAGGAACTGCCGCAGCGTGAAGTGCGGGCTCACGGCCACATCGAGCACGTCCTCGGTCACCTCGATGAACCCGCGCGGCTGCTCGTAGACGGGGTTGCCCCGGTACGGCTCGGTCGGGTAGTCGCCGATGCGGTAGCCGTTGAGCGCGTCGCCGGTCTTTTCGGCGTAGGGTACGAGTACGAACGCGTGCACCGTCAGCCCGCCGTTCGGCCCCTCGATACGGATCGGGACGACGCCCGTCGAATCGGGCGCCGTCCACGTCCACGCCCCCGGCCCCGTGCGGTCGAGCATACCCGCGCCGGCGGCGGCGCGGAACGCCGTGGGATCGGGGCCGACGCCCGCTGGCGTCTCGCGCTGGCTCGCCTCGATCGCGACGGGCACTGTCTCGCCCGGCAGCACGGACGTCGCCATGATGTGGTACGGCATGAGCTCGCCGCCGACCGTAGCGACGAACGGCGCGAGGCCTTCCTCGTAGTTCGGTGTGAACGCGTCGGCGCGGGCGAGCACGGCTTCGAGCGCGCCCTCACCGACGGGGTCGCCGGGCGTCTCGGCGAGCTCGCGGCCCGTGAGGAGCCCCCGGCCGAGGTACGCCATCGCCCCGATGCCGACGAGCACCACCACGGCGGTCACCCACCGCACCCAGCGCGGCAGGCCGACGTGCGTGTCGTCATCGGCCGAGGCGGGCGGCGCTTGGATGGGACCGTCGTCGCTCATTCGGGGAGGAGGCTGAGGAGGGCGTCCACGTCCACGTCGGGCTGCTCCAAGTCACGCTGCCGGAGGGTCTCGATGATGGGCTCGTCGTAGCCGTAGAGGTCGTCGCGGAAGTGGACGCGGCCGTCCCCGTCCACGAACGCGGTGAGGTAGAGGATGTAGACCGGGAGCGGCGCCGACAGCTCGACCTCGTCGACGGGCGGCCCCTCCTGCATCCGCTGGGCGATGTCGGCCTCGGTCCAGCCGCGGTCGGCGAACACGTAGGCCCCGAGCGCGGGCGGGTCCTCGACGCGGATGCAGCCGTGGCTGAACGCGCGGACGCGGCGGTCGAAGAGGTGGTCGGCGGGGGTATCGTGGAGGTAGATCGCGAAGTTGTTGGGGAACATGTATTTCACGAGGCCGAGCGCGTTCTCCGGCCCGGGCTCCTGCCGCATCCGGTACTCGCCGGCCGCCGCTGCGCGGAGGTTCGCCGCCGTCGCCGGGATCGTGTTGTCATCGGCGACGCCGTAGGTCGGGATGATCTCGAAGTCGTTCGCCTCGATGTAGCCGGGGTCGTCGAGCGCGGCGGGGACGATCTCTTCGCGGACGATGCTCGGGGGGACGTTCCAGTACGGCCGGAACTCGGCGTACGTCATCGAGTCGCTGAAGACGGGCGTGGCGCGGTCGTCGTACTCCTCCCCGACGATCACCCCCATCGAGAGGACCTCCTCGCCGCCGTCGTAGGCGTGGAGGCGGTACTCGGGGAGGTTGACGAAGATGTAGCGGTCGCCGAGGTCTTCGGGGAGCCACTGCCACCGCGCGAGGTTGGCGCGCATCCGGCGCACGCGGTCCTCGACGGGCACGTTCAGCGCGGCGACGGTGTTCGGCCCGAGCACGCTGTCGACGGCGAGCCCGTGGCGCTCCTGAAACTGCGCGAGCGAGGCGACGAGGCGGCCGTCGAACACGCTGTCGGTGGGCGCGCCCGGCACCTCGGTGCCGTCGGCGGCGAGGCGCTGGCGGAGCGCGACGACGCGGGGGCTCCGGTCGCCCTCTTCGAGCACATCGCCCTCGGGCACCGTCGGGAAGCCCCCGTCGGCGGCGAGCCGTTCGTAACGGCCGATGGCCTCTTGGAGCCGTTGGTAGCCCTCGTGCGTCGAGGCGAGGCGGAGCAGGATCGCGTCGAGCCCCTCGCCGTCGAGCGCGCGGCGGAGCGCGGCCGGGAGGTCGGCGTCGGGGTCGTCCACGTGCCAGTCGACCCCGACCTCGGCGGGGGTGAACGGGCCGTTTGCAAGGTCGTGCGCGAACGTGAAGTAGAGGGCGGTGAGGTGGAGGTCGGCGTCGGCGAGGGCGGCGGCGCGGGCGCTGTCGCCGGGCGCGGCGTCCTGGTAGGCCGCGCGGAGAGCGTCGCGGACGGGCGCGAGGGCGTACCGGCCGGGGTTGAGGCCGTGCGCGTCGGCGTCGGTGACGGCGCGCAGCAGGGCGTCGGCGCGACCGAGCGCCGCGCTGCTGCCGGTCCAGATCGGGCGGTACTCACGGTCGCCGTAGAGCGAGCGGGCGTCGTAGAGCCGCTCGCCGCTGAGCGGGTTTTCGGCGTCGAGACGCGCGCGGATGGCCGGCGCGACGTCGGTTTCGGGCGGGCCGTCGTAGGTCCGCGCCTGCTGGACGGGCGGCGCATCGGCGTCGGCCGTGGCCTCTTGCGAATCGGAGCCGCAGCCGAGGAGGAGGACGGCGATGAGGAGGCAGCCCGCGGCACGGGCGAGGGACGAGCAGAGGGGATCGATCACGGGAGAGGGGCGACGTTAGAGAGGAGCGGTTCTAACGGGTCGCCTCGCCCGAGGTTCGTCGCCGGGTGCCCTGCGGCCTCAGTAGAGCGCGCGGTCCGTCAGCTCGGCGAGTTCGTCGCGGGAGATGACGCGCCACGAGGGCGAGCCGAGGTTGCCCGCGCTCGTGCGGCGGAACGTGGCGCGGAGCAGGAGCTGCTTGTCGTCGTCGGCGTCCTCGTGGAAGCTCGTGCCCGTGAAGCGGAACACGAACGTCGCCGTCGTCGGGTCGACGCCGAACTGCCGGCCGAGGTGGTCGGCGAAGTAGCGCACGTCGTCGGTCACGGCCCCGGCGCCGTTCTCGGCGAGCTCGTCCACGACGAACGTCAGCGGGCGGTCCTCGTCGTTCGAGGGGAAGGTCTGGACGCGGGCCACGCCCTCCTGTCCGTACGTCCGCCACGTCACGAGCGTGTCGGCGGGCTGGGCGAAGGCGGCGGAGGCGGCGCAGACGGCGAAGAGGACGGCAGCGATTTGGGCTCGCATGGGCTCGGACGCAGAGGGAGGACGGGGCTCGGGAGCATAGACAGCGGGGGGCCGGTCGCGCAACCCCACCGTGCGTCCGTTACGGCTCGGGACGCCACAGCCCCGCCGTCGGCGCCGTCCACTCGACGAGATCGGCGGCGCGCCAGAGGTACCAACAGGCGACGCTCCGGTACGGCGCCCACCGCTCGCCGTGCGCCCGGAGTTCCTTCGGCGTCGGCATCTCGTCGAGCCCGTAGGCTTTGCGGAAGCCGTTGCGCACGCCGAAGTCCGTCGCCGCGAGGACGTCGGGGCGGCCGAGCTGGAAGATCAGCAGCATCTCGACGGTCCACGGCCCGACGCCGCGCACGAGCGTTAGCCGCTCGACGATCTCGTCGTCGTCCATCCCGAGGAGCGTTTCGCGCGGGGGTACCGTCCCGTCGAGCGTGCGGCGGGCGAGGTCCTTGGCGGCGGCGGTCTTGTTGCGCGAGAGCCCGGCCGAGCGGAGCGTCTCGTCGGGCGTGTCGAGGATCTCGTCGGGGTCGGGGTGCTCGCCGGGGAAGAGCGCGAGCAGGCGGCGGTGGATCGTCGCGGCGGCCTTCGACGAGAGCTGTTGGTAGACGATCGAGCGGAGCAGCGACTGGAACGGGTTGTCGAGGCGCGCGAACTCCAGCCGGCACGGCCCGACGGCGTCGACGAGGCGGCGCATCACGGGGTCGGAGGCGGCGAGGTGGGCGGCGGCCTGTTCGAGGTCGTAAGACATGAGCGAAGCGGCGGGGCGAGACCGTAGGGGCACGGCGGCGCCGTGCCCCTACGGTTTCACGGTCGTCAGTCGCGGTAGATTTCGACGGTCACGTTCCCCTCGGCGTCGACGGTGCCGCGGAACATGCCGGGGGTGTTGAACGGCATCGCCACGCGGCCCTCCCCGTCGATCGCGATTACGCCGCCCGTGGCGTCCATCCCGGTCAGCTTCTCGTGGATCACGGCATCGGCCGCCTCGGTGACGGACTCGCCGAGGTACATCATCCGCGCCGAGAGGTCGTGCGCGACGGCGAGCCGGATGAAGTACTCGCCGTGGCCCGTGGCGGAGACGGCGGCCGTCCGGTCGTCGGCGTACGTGCCGGCCCCGATGACGGGCGAGTCGCCGACGCGGCCCCAGCGCTTGTTCGTCATCCCGCCCGTCGAGGTGGCGGCGGCGAGGTGGCCGCGCGCGT
>CAYTJT010000183.1:0-7155 GCA_964438105.1 uncultured Rhodothermales bacterium
CGTGGGGCCACCGCCCTCATGCTACAGCACCCGGTGGGGGTTCGCCAACAACATCTGTGTGCGCTCTACCCCCACCGCCGCCGCGCCGATCCGTGCTCACCGAATCTTCGGCGCTGCGCGCCCAACGCTGCCGCGTGCGACCGCTGCCGCGTGCGGCGCTACCCCAGGCAGAGCTTCCCGAGCAGCGTCGGGCGCGCGGCCCCGGTGACGGAGGGGAGGTTCGTCGGGACGCCGTTGCACCACTCGTGCGCGAGCACGGCGAAGCAGAGCGCCTCTTTCGCGTCGGGGCCGATGCCGAAGCCGGCGGAGGTGCACACGCGCAGGGGGGCGACGGCCGCCGTCAACTGCCGCATCAGCTCGGCGTTGCGCGTGCCGCCGCCGGAGACGACGAGCACGTCGAGCGGGTGATCGGCGGCGAAGCGGGCGAGGGCGTCGGCGACGGAGCGGGCCGTCAGCGCGGTCGCCGTGGCGAGGAGGTCGTCGGGCGCTCCGCCGCGCAGGACGAGCGCGTCGATGTACGCGGTGCCGAACGCCTCGCGGCCCGTCGACTTCGGCGGCGGGCGCCGGAAGTAGTCGTCGGCGAGGAGGTCGGCCAGCACCGCTTCGTTCGGCGTCCCGGCGGCGGCGTGGGCGCCGTCGCGGTCGAACGGCTCGTCGTAGAACCGCTGCGCGAGCGCGTCGACGACCATGTTCGCCGGGCCGGTGTCGAACGCCCGGATAGCGCCCGGCTCGGCGCCTCGTGGGAGCGCGGTCACGTTCGCGATGCCGCCGAGGTTGAGGAGCGCGCGGTGCTCGCGGTCGTCGGCGAAGAGGGCCCAGTCGAAGTAGGGCACGAGCGGGGCGCCCTGCCCGCCGAGCGCGACGTCCGCCGTGCGGAAGTCCCCGACGACGGGCACGCCGAGGTGCGCCGCGACGACGGCCGGATCGCCGAGTTGGAAGGTCGACGCGACGGCGTCGGCCCCGGCGAACGGCTCCGGCTCGGGGACGTGGTGGACCGTGTGCCCGTGCGACCCGACGAGGTCGATGCCGCCGAGCCCGAGGCCGGCCGCGTCGGCGGTGCGGGTGACGGCGTCGGCGAAGACGCGGCCGAGGAGCGCGTTGAGTTGGGAGAGCGAGCGCACGTCGGACGTCCCGGCTTCGACGTTGCGGTGGAGGGTGTCGCGGAGCGCCGCCGGGTACGGCGTGTGCACGAACGCGAGCTGCTCCAGCTCCAGCGTCCGCCCGCTCCCCCGGATCCGCGCGACCGCGACGTCGACCCCGTCGAGCGAGGTCCCGCTCATCACCCCGGCGACGACGCGCTCGGGGCGGCTCAGCAAGGCCCGCAGCGGGCTCATCATGCTTCGGAGCCGGACGAGTTGGCGAGGGCGCGCATCTCGGCGGCCTTCGACTCGAACTCGTCGGCGCGGTCGGGGTGCTCGTCGGCGAGCTGGTCGTAGGCGCGGGCGGCGGCGGCGTACTGCTTCTGCGTTTCGTAGATCCGCGCCAGCGTCTCCGAAACCATGCCCCCCTCGTCCTCCTCCTCGTCTACCCCCTCGTCGCGGAAGTCGGGGTCGGGGCGAATGCGCGGGGCGTTTTCGAGCTGGTGGATGAGCGAGTCGAGATCGTCCGCCTCGTCGATGGCGCTCCCCCCCGCCGCGGGTTCAGGCTCCGCGGCGGGCTCGTCCGCGGCGGGCTCGTCCGCGGCGGGTTCGTCCGCGGTTTCATACGGTGCCGGCGGGAGGGCTTCGGCGGCCTCGCCCCCCCCCGATTCGTGCGGCGTCTCCCCCGGCCCGGCGCTCTCGGGGCGCGGCGCCGAGCGGAGCAGCCGGGTGCGCTCGCGGACGACGAGCGGGCTGCCGGGCATGAGGAAATACGCGTGGTGCCACGCGGCGAGGGCGTCCTCGGTGCGCCCGTTGGCCTCGTACGCCTTGGCGAGCAGGGCGTAGGCGGTGACGTAGGCGGGGAAGTCCGCGACGAGCCGTTCGAGCACCCGGACGGCGTCGGCGGGCCGCCCTTCCGCGAGGTGGCGAGCGGCCTCTTGAATCCCTGCGGTGGAGGTAGTAGTCGTAGCGGTCATGCGTGCGGCGGCGGTGCCTGTCGAGCAGAAGACGAGAGCCAGAGGCGGCTGAGTTGCAAGGTACGAAGCCTCGCTCCCCGGCGCCGCGCCCGGGAGGAATCGTACCCGCAGACGAACGCGAACCCCGCGGTAAACATGACCTGGAAGGGGACGGCCGCCCACTCGCCACTCGCCACGAGCGCGACGAGCCCGGCGGCGCAGTAGAGCGCGAGCGCGACTTCGGCGCGGCCCAGCCACCGGCCCTCTCGGGAGGCGGACGCCGCGTACGTCGGCGCCTCGGTGTCGCCGCCCTTCGGGGTGCGGACGAACGGGGAGCGGCGGCGGCGGAGCGCCTCGAAGCCCCCCTTCGTGTTCGAGAGGGCGAGCCCCATCGACGCGGTGAGGAACCACGGGAAGAGCAGCATGCGCCGGCCCCAGCGGGGGTAGAGCGCGCGCTGCGCGAAGAGGTGCGCTAATGTCATCCCGGCGAAGGCGAACAGCCCGAGGCCCATCACGCCGAGAAACGCGTCCGAGACGCCGTAGCCGAGCGCGTGCGCCGTGAGCAGGGGCGCGTGCAGCACGGCCACGGCTAGAATCGCGGGGAAGACGACGAAGCCGGTGAGGTGGAACGTCCCTTCGAGCTTGACGCGGAGCCCCAGCGGCCTCCGCCCCGGAGGCGTCCGCCACAGCCGCCCGAGCATCTTGCGCGCCGTCTCGGCCGTGCCCTTCGTCCAGCGGAACTGCTGCTGCCGCCACGCCGCCACCGTCGCCGGCAGCTCGGCCGGCACGCCGAGGTCGCCGAGAAAGCGGAAGCGCCAGCCCGCGAGCTGGGCGCGGTAGGAGAGGTCGAGGTCTTCGGTGAGGGTGTCGGCGTGCCAGCCGCCGGCCTCGTCGATGCAGGCGCGGCGCCAGATGCCCGCCGTGCCGTTGAAGTTCATAAAACAGCCGACCTCGTTCCGCACGCCCTGCTCGATCACGAAGTGCGCGTCGAGCAGGGCCGACTGCGCGACGGTGAGGAGCGAGTCCGTGTTGAGGTGGCCCCACCGCGCCTGCACGAGCCCGACGCCGTCGTCGGCGAAGTGGGGGACGGTCTGCAGGAGGAAGTCCGGCGCGGGCACGAAGTCCGCGTCGAAAATCGCGACGAGGTCGCCGCGCGCGAAGCCCAGCCCGTTCGCGAGGGCGCCGGCCTTGTAGCCCGTGCGGTCGGTGCGGCAGACGTGCACGACGTCGACGCCGCGCTGCCGCCAGTGCGCCACGCGCTCGGCCACGACGGCGTGCGTCTCGTCGGTGGAGTCGTCGAGGATCTGGAATTCGATCCGGTCGGCGGGGTACTCCAGCCGCACGCACGCGTCGATGAGGCGGGCGGCGACGTAGCGCTCGTTGTAGAGCGGGAGCTGCACCGTGACGCTCGGCCACCCTCTCCCGTCGCCCGGCGGCATCGCCTCCGGCGGCGTATCCGGCGCGGGCACGGGGCCGGGGCGGAGCCGGTCAGCGCGCGCGTAGCGGTAGGCCAGCCACAGCTGGTTCAGCCCGAACGCGAGCAGCACCACCATGGCGACGGCGTAGAGGACGGCGAGTGCGATCATACGAATGACGAGTTCCGGGCGACGAGCGACGAACGGGTGCCGAATGATAACGCGTCACTCGTCATCCGTTGCTCGTCGTTCGGCTCACCAATCGGACGTGGCGGCGGTGAACGCGTCGTCGGCGATCTGCCGGAGCACGAGGACGGCGGTCTCCTCTTCGAGGTCGATCTGCGTCGCGTCGTACTCGGCGGAGGCGGTAAAGCTACGCGCGAGCCGCTCGTCGTCCTCCACCCGGTCGAGGTAGCGGACGTCGACGGTGATCGTGATGCGGTTGAGCGCGGCCACCTCGTCCCCCGTCACGGCGACGGGCTCGTTGCGGTACTGGTCGATGGCGGAGACGAGCACGGCGTCGGCGGCGTTCTCGTCGGGCTCGAGGCCGAGGCGGGTCTGGCGGGCGAAGCGCTCGATGAGGAATTCCGTCAGGATCTGGTCCATCCCGACGATGCCGCCGAGGCTGCGGTCCTCGGCCAGCGGCACGGCGACCGTGTCGAGGTGGTCGGGAATCGACGCCCCGCTGAAGCTGTAGAAGCCGCAGGCGGGGAGAGAGAGGAGAGAGAGGAGAGAGAGGAGAGAGAGGAGGGACCGCTTGGGCCGTCCCCCTCCTTTCCCTCCACCCCTTCCTTTCTCTACCCCCCTCATGCCTCCTCCCCTTCGAGGTCTTTGATCTTGCGGTAGAGCGTGCGCTCCGAGATGCCGAGCGCCTTCGCCGTCTGCCGCCGGTTGCCTTCGAAGCGGCGGAGCGCCTCGGCGATGAGGGCCTGCTCGGCCTCCTCCATCGTCGGGAGCGCGCCCGCGCCGAGCCGCAGCGCCGACGACGCCCCGGCCTCGTCGGCCTCGTCACCGGCCGGCTCGACGTCCTCGACGTCGTCCTCGATCTCGTAGGCCACGTCCTCGATGGCGCCGTCGTAGGCAGGGCCGGACTCCTCGCGGAACCGCCCCCCGTCGTCGGCGACGAAGTCGAACGCGTTGGGCTCGTCGCCGAAGCCCCGGCCCTGCCCCGCGTCGAACTGCACCGGCACGTCGGGGAACGCCGACGGCAGCACCGCCCCGCCGCCGACGAGCCGGCCGAGCAGCCCTTTCACGTCGCGCAGCTCGACGCGGAGCTCCATGAGGGCGCGGTAGATCAGCTCGCGCTCCCTCGCCTCGCCCTCGTCACTCGCCGACTTCGAGGCGAGCGTCAGCCCCTGCGCCGCGCTCACGCCGCGCAGAAACGGACGGAGGTCGTCGGCCGTGGCGGTGTCGTTGCGGATGAGCACGGCGGCCTGCTCGGCCACGTTCCGCATCTCGCGGACATTCCCGGGCCAGTTGTAGCGGCGGAGGAGGTCGCGCGCGGCGCCGTCGAGCTTGCGGAGCGGGGCGTCGTAGCGCTGCGCGGCGCGGTAGAGGAAGTGCTCGAAGAGCGGCAGGATGTCCTCGGGCCGGCTCCGCACCGGAGGAACGTGGACGACGACCGTCGAGAGCCGGTAGTAGAGGTCCTCGCGGAACCGCCCGTCGTGCACCTCGCGCCCGAGGTCTTTGTTCGTGGCTGCGACGACGCGGACGTCGACCTGCTGCTGCCCGCTCGACCCGACGCGGCTGAACGTCCCGTTTTCGAGCACGCGGAGCAAGCGGACCTGGGCCTGCAGCGGGAGCTCGCCGATCTCGTCGAGAAAAATCGTCCCTTTGTCGGCCTCTTCGAAATACCCTGTGCGCCGCTCGACGCTGCCGGTGTACGCGCCCTTCTCCGCGCCGAACAGCTCGGCCTCGATCAGCCCCTCGGGGATCGCGCCGCAGTTGACGACGACGAACGACGCGTGGCGGCGGCTGCCGAGGCCGTGGATGGCGTTCGCGAAGAGCTCCTTGCCGACGCCGCTCTCGCCTTCGAGGAGGACGGTGATGTCGGTCTGCGCCACCTGCCGCGCGCGGTCGATCACGCGCCTGAGCGGGTCCGACGACCCGATGATGCCGAAGCGTTCCTGAACGGCCTGCCGGTCCATACGTCGTTGCGAGGGGAGGATGCGGGGGAGACGAGGGGGTACCCTACGCGGCACCGCCGCCCCGGCTCCCGGTCCTCCGGCTAGGCGTCCCGCTTCGGCACCCGCTCGAAACGGTCCTCGACGCGGAGGATCCGGCGCGTCGCCTCGAAGTCCCGGCCGAACCGGTCGATCGCCTCGCCGCGCATCCGCTCGGCGTCGGTCTCGGCGTAGCGGATGAAGTCGTCGTGGCTGCGCAGTCGGTAGTGGATCGTCCAACGCGGGTCGGCCCCCCGCCCCTCGTGGAAGTCCTCGTCGCTCAGCCACTCGGCCGACTCGAAGCCGGGGAGGCTGAGCATCTCGCGGATGTGGCCCGGCAGCCACGCGGCGTAGTCGTCTGCGATTTTCTGCTTGACGACGAGGTTGACTTCGTAGATGATCATAACGCTGTGCGGAGGAAATGAGAGAGGAAAGGCGATAGACCAGAAGGAGGTTCAGAGCCTCCTGCGGGCGCTAGGCGTCACGCGAACTTTGAGTCCCTCAGGCAACTGAGATTTGAGGTTACGTAATGTTTCGCGAGTCGTACGCGCAGAGGTTTCCTCAATGAGGCGCACCCGCTTCTCATTACCTACGATTTCGAAGACAAATCCCTTAGAGTATGCGCTGTGTCGAATGCGAAGACGTCGGGCCACCAGTTCAATGTGAGAAAAGTCGCTCAGTCGGTAGCGGATCTTCGAAATCGGGATGCCCAAGAGCGACCGCTTCATCTCAAGGTATCCCTGTTGGGGATCGATCTTCCAAGACTCCCATCGGAAGGCATAAATCAGGAAAGGGATCAGCCATAAGCCCCCATTCCGGAACCCTCCCACTGCGAAGATTGCGACGAGGAATAGAAGCCCTATTGCGTAACCACGACCTACAAATGTCGCGTAACGGATTGCTCTCTCAGCATTAGCTACACCTCCACTCATCGAAAACCGAACACTATAGAACTTCTGCGGCGCTGGCGAGCGTCGTGCGGCGGACGGCGCGGCCGAGGAGCGTGGCGGAGGTGCAGTCCGCGACCTCGACCTCGACGTACTCGCCCGCCCGATACTCCTCGCGGTCGAACACGACCATGTGATTCGTGTCGGTGCGGCCGCAGAGCTGGGCGTCGCTCTTCCGGCTCGGCCCTTCGACGAGCACGGTGTAGCGCTGTCCGATCCGCTGCTGATTGAGTTCGAGCGAGGTCTGGTTTTGCAGCGTGATGATCTCCGCGAGGCGGCGCTTCTTCACGGCCTCCGGCACGTCGTCCTCGTACTTCCGCGCGGCGTACGTGTGCGGCCGCTCGGAGTAGTGGAACATGAACGCGTGGTCGTAGCGCACCTGCTCCATCAGCGAGAGCGTGTCGGCGTGCTCGGCCTCGGTCTCGCCGCAGAACCCGGCGATGAGGTCGGTCGAGAACGCGATGCCGGGGACGATCTGCCGCGCGCGGGCGATCAACTCCAAATACTGCTCGCGCGTGTACGTCCGGCGCATCCGGGCGAGCACGTCGGTGTTGCCGTGCTGGACGGGGAGGTGGATGAAGTCGCAGACGGTCGGC
>CAYTJT010000184.1:0-7151 GCA_964438105.1 uncultured Rhodothermales bacterium
AGCGTCTTGATGAACATCTGAATGCCCCACGTCCCGTAGAGCACGTCCATCAGGAAGCCGAGCGCGAAGCCCGTCGCCGTACCACTCACCCGGCCGAAGCGGAGACCGACCCACGCGACGTAGAGCAGGACCACGTCGGGGTAGGCGCCCCAGAGCTTGAGCCGGCCGAACACGAGCCACTGGAGGGCGACAACGCCGAGGCCGACGAGCACCTGGCGGAGGACGACGGGCATAGGGGTGGGAGCGGGTGAGGAGAGAGGGGACCGCCCAATCTACGGACGGCGGCGGAATGGAGCGGCCAACGCCCCGGAGCGTTACCGGCCGCCCGCTGCGATCGCCGCGGCGATCTCGTTCTCCGCGAGCGCGACGAGGCTGGAGCGGCTCGTGAAGTTGTTGGCGAGCGCGACGAACACGTAGGGCGTGTCGTCCGGCCCGGCGACGTAGCCCGAGAGCGCGCGGACGTGCTCGAGCGCGCCGGTCTTGGCGCGGACGGGGAGCCCGCCGAGGCGGTAGCGCAGCGTCGTCTCGGCTTGGCCGCCGCGCGGGAGCGTGGCGAGGAAGTCGTCGCGGAGCGGGCTCCGGTAGACGTGCGCGAGGAGCTGGCCGAGCGTCTCCGGCGCGATCAGGTTTTTCCGCGAGAGCCCCGAGCCGTCGCGGATCGCGAGCCCGTCGGTCTCGACGCCGATGCGTTCGAGGTACTCGTAGACGCGCTCTTCGCCGCCGTTCGCGAGCCCGTTGCGGGAGAACGTGCGGAAGACCTGCTCGGCGTAGAGGTTGTTGCTCTTCTGGTTGACCGTCGTCAGGAGGTCGAGGAGGGGCGGGGAGAGGTGGACGAAGATCGGCGCGCCGTCGTAGCTCGGGGCGCCCTCCAGGTCGTCGGCGTCGACGACCTCGGCGGCGACGGTGATCCCGGCCTCGCGGAGCCGGTCGGCGAAGGCGTGGAGCGTGAACGCCGTCGGGTCCTGAATCGGGATGCGCGCGGCGCCCGCGTAGCCCGTCGAGACGGTGCCCTCAACCTGGATCCGGTTCGTCCCGACGGTGCGGCGGATGCGGATGGGGTTGTAGCCGCGCCGCCCCCGCGTCGTGACGTCGTTGCGGACGTCGACGTAGCCCGCCGGGTTCGGGTCGATCTCGGCGGGCTCGCCGGGGCGCGTCCCGGCGATGCGGAGCGTGACGAGGTTGTCGGCGTAGGTGATGCCGCCCGCGCTCTGCGCCCAGTCCTCGGTGGCGATGTAGCCGATGTCCCAGCCCTCGGCGTAGGGCGCGTCGTCGACGGCGTCGTCGTCGCCGATGAGGCGGCCCTCGATGCGGGCGACGCCCATGTCGCGGAGCTGTTCGGCCCACGCGTGCAGCGGGTCCTCGCCGGAGAGCAGGCTGCCGAAGGTCGGGTCACCGGAGCCGCGGAGGACGAGGTCGCCGCGGAGCGTGCTGTCGCGCGCGGAGCCGTCGAAGTAGAGCCCGGTGACGTAGCGGTAGTCCGGCCCGAGCGCGTCGAGCGCCGTGGCCGTGGTGACGAGCTTGAGGTTAGACGCCGGCATGAGGTTCTTGTCGGCGTTCCGGCTGTAGACCACCTCACCCGTCTGGAGGTTCTGCACGTAGACGCCCCAGAACGCGTCGGGGAGGTCGTCGCCGCTGACGATCGCGTCGATCGCGCTGCGGATCTCGGCGTCGGTCGCGCGCGACGAGGCGTCGAGCGGGCGCGGCGGCGTGAAGAACACCACGAGCGCGAGGAGGGCGGCGGCGGCGACGAGGAGGCGGCGGCGGGGGCGCATCGAGCGGGCAGGGGACGGTGGGGGAGACGGGGCCGGAAGTCTCTATCGGCACGTCGATCCCGCGTGTTCCCCCGGCTGTGCGAATCGTGTGTCATGCTGCGTTCTCCCTCCGGCCCCGTGCCCGCCGAGGTATATTGGGACCGCTCCGTTTGTGCCTTCAACCCCCGCCCGTGTCATGGCGAAACCCGCTCGCCGCCGCTCCCGCCGTCCCGCCGCCCGCAAGGCACGCCTCGTGTTCGCGCGCACGAACTACGTCATCCTGACCGCGAGCGTCGCGCTCGTCGTGCTCGGCTACGCGATCATGCGCGTCGAGAACGCCGTGGACGGGTTCCTCTCGCTCTACGTCGCGCCGGTCCTGATCCTCGGCGGCTACCTCGGCGTCATCGCCGCCATCCTCTGGCGCCCGAAGGAAACGGAAGGCGAGGCGGCTTAGGTGCTGATTCCCGTGGTGTCATCAGATTGCGCGATGGAGCGGGTTAGCTTGATGTCGCCACAGGATTGAATGAGTTGGGAACGCTGCTAGAGGCTAGGAACCGGGACGTTATTAAATATGATCAAGCTCATCAAGATCATCGTCGAGAAGCATTCGGACGGATACGTAGCCTATCCCGTCGGGCTCGAAGGGGTGGTCGTGGGACAGGGCGATACGTACGAAGAGGCGCTCGCCGACGCGAAGAGCGCCGTCGCGTTCCACGTCGAGACGTTCGGGCCGGAGGTGCTGGACGACGAGGACGGGCCGGTGTCGGAGGTGTTCGTGGCCGAGCGGGCGTCGCGGTCTGATGTCGGAACGGTTCCCCCGTGATGCCCCACTCCGTCACGTGCTCGCCGCGCTCGAAGCACTCGGGTTCCGCCTCGTCCGCGAAGGCAATCACATCGCGATGCTGCGTGAGAACGACGACGGCACGCGCACACCGCTGACGCTCCCGAATCACCGTACGCTCGCTCGACGCTACGGAGCATCCTCCGTCAAAGCGGTATCGGTCGCGACGAGTCTATAGCTGCGTATCGGAAATCCCGTTGAGGTTCACTCGTACAGCAGGTAGGGCCGACGTGCTCGCTCGAAGTCGGCCACCTCGTCCCGCCACGCGGCGACGATCCGGTCGGGCGAATCGCCACGTTCGAGCATCCGCTGGAGGCGTTCGGTCCCGGCGAGCTTGGCGAGCCAGCCGGCGTCGAAGAAATCCACACCGTGCGGACGCTGTTGATAAGCGGCGTGGAGGAGGTGGACGCCGAGCGCGACGGGTTGCACCGCGCCCGCGTCGGTGACGACGAGGAGGACGCCCTCGACCGCCTCGCCCTCGAACTTCGGACGCGCGGCGACGCCGGGGATCGAGCGCGGCGTGAACCGCGCGGGCTCGAAGCGGACGCCGGGCAGCCCCCGTGCGTCGAGCGTGTCGGCGAGCACCGCGCCATCGAGCCACGGCGCACCGATGAGCCGGAACGGGGCCTCGGTGCCGCGCCCCTCGCTCACCACCGTCCCCTCAAACAGCGCCGCGCCGGGGTAAACGAGCGCCGTCTCAAAATCGGGGATGTTCGGGCTCGTCGGTACGAACGGCAGCCCACTCTCGGGCCAGAGCGCGTCGCGCCGCCAGCCCCCCAGTTCGACGATGCGGAGGTCGAGCGAATCGAGGCCGGGGAGCCAGCCCTCGCCGACGATCATCTGGGCGAGCTCGCCCACCGTCATCCCGTGCTGGATCGGGACGGGGTAGAGGCCGACGAACGAGGCGTGCTCTGGCTCCCGCACGAACCCGCCGACGCGCCCGCCGAGCGGGTTCGGCCGGTCGAGCACGACGAACGGCAGCCTGGCCTCAGCGGCGGCCTGCATCGCGGTGCCCATCGTCGAGACGTACGTGTAGAACCGCGCGCCGACGTCCTGCATGTCGAACACGAGCGCGTCGAGCCCTTCGAGCGATTCGGGCGGCGGGCGTTTGCTCGATCCGTAGAGGCTGTAGATCGGAAGCCCCGTCGCGGCGTCGCGCCCGCTCTCGACGGCGGCGCCCGCCTCGGCCGTGCCGCGCAGCCCATGCTCCGGCCCGAAGAGCGCCGCGAGCGTGACGTTCGGGGCCGCGTCGAGGCGGTCGATGAGATGCCCGGGCCCGCCGTCCGCCGTATCCACGACGGCCGTGTGGTTCGTGACGAGGCCGACACGGAGCCCGTCGAGCGCGGCGAACTCCGAGTCGACGAGGTGCTGCGCGCCGGTCACGACGCGCGTGGTGTCGGGGCCGGCGGCGAGGGTGAGGAGTGCGAGGACGAGGGCTACCATGTGCTTCGCGTCGTGTAGGTGAGCGTGACCTCCTCGTCGGGGGCGAGCGTGAGCGGGAACTCCGCGGTGTGGGCGTCGAGCCGGGTGAACGCGTGGCTCGGGGCGAGGATCGACCAGTCCGCGTAGCCCCGCGCGATCACGACGACCTCGGTCGAGGTCTCCTTCCGGTTGCGGATCGAGACCTCGATGTCTTGCTCGATCGTGTCGGAGCCGAGCCGCCGCTCGGTTTTGACGACCTGGGTTCCCACCACGTCGAAGGCGTCGCCGACGTAGAGGCGGACGTCCTCGCCGCGCGGCGTGTGGTCGATCAGGTCCTCGCCGAGGAATTGGAGGTTGCCGCGCGCGTCGGACTTGTACAGTCTAACCTTTCCTTTCGGCAGCGGCATCCCAATCCGGTTTTCCTCCGTGTTCTCGAACTCCAGCATGACGTTCAGCTTGGCCTCCCGCGTCGCGCCGCCCGCGCCGGGGTTCCCGGCGTACCCGCCGTAGCGCCGCGCCCGTTGCGGGTCGAAGACGAGGCGGCGGCGCACGCCCACGTCGGCGGCGGCGAGGAGCGTCATCTGCTTCGTCTCGTTCTGGGCGATCGTCGTGCGCCCGTCGAGGGTGTAGAGGTGGTACTCGAAAAACGCCTCCTGCCCGAACGCCGGACGGGGCGCGCCGATGGCGTCGCGCTGCACGATGGGTCGCTCGTAGCTCACGAGGTTCTCGATCTGTTGCACGCGGCGGACGTCGCCGGCCATGAGCTGCAGCTCGGCGTCGCGATACGTTGCGCCGCTCTGGTTCGTGAGCGTGACCCAGCCGGTGAGGTCGACGGCGTCCTCGGCCTCGTTGATGATCGTAACGTAGTCGGCCGTCCAGTTGATGCCGTTCGTGAGGTACGACACCTCGGTCGGGTACGTCCCGCTGCGCGCGGCGTCGAGCCGCCACAGCAGCGACGGCCGCGAGACGAGCCCCTCGGGGAGCGAGGCGAGCTCGATGCTGCCGCTCGGGTTGACGAGCACGCGCCCGTCGTCGAGCTGCACGACCGTGCCCTGGCTGGGCTGGCTGAGGAGCACGCCCTCCACGATGTCCGGAACCTGGGTGCCGTCCTCGTAGCGCGTGCGTACGAGGCGGATGCGGTCGCCGACGGACTTGTCGAGCAGCGTCGCCCGGCTGATGAGGTCGTACTGGTAGTTCTGCTCCTGCACGAGCACGGCGTCGGGGTCGGAGAGTGCCTTCAGCGCGAGCGAGGTCGGGTCGATCTGCGCGGGCACGTCCTCGAAGCGGACGCGGTTCGTGCCCCGCTGGAGCGCGAGGGGCCGCACCTCGCGGACGACGGCGAAGTTCTGGTTGTAGACCGTGAGCGAGACGTCGTCGCGGCTCTCGGCCGTCGAGGTCGCGAGCGGCTGGGCGGTGAGGGGCGCGGCGATGAGCAGGGCGAGCCCGACGGTGGCGAGCGAACAGAGCAGGACGTGGCGCATAGCAGGAGAGGCTGGTGAGCGGGACGCGGGAAAGTACCGGGCCGGAACGAACCGGCGCGCGGTTCTCGTCTCTACCGCCCGTTCACCTCGCCAAACGGTCCGATGCCGCCCCAGACGGCGGCACGCTATTTTGCCCTTTCACCCGTCTAGCCACCCGATGAAGCCCCTCGCCTCCCGCACCGACGCCCTCCGCCAGAGCGACATCCGCGCCGTCACGTTCGCCGTCAACGCCGTCGACGGCATCAACCTCGGGCAGGGCATCTGTGACCTCCCCACCCCCGACCCGATCAAGGAAGGGGCGAAGGATGCGATCGACGGCGACAAGTCGATCTACACGTCGTTCGCGGGGATCAAAAAGCTGCGCGCGGGGATCGCCGAGAAGGAGCGGAGCTTCAACGGGCTACCGGTCGGGAGCGACGACGAGGTGATGGTGTCGGTCGGCGCGACGGGCGCGTTCGTGGCGACGTGCCTCGCGCTTTTCGAGCCCGGCGACGAGATCGTCGTGTTCGAGCCGTTCTACGGCTACCACACCGGCCTGCTCGACCTCTTCGGCGTCGTGCGGAAAACCGTGACGCTGAAGTCGCCGGACTGGGACATCGACTTCGACGCGGTCGAGGCGGCGATCACGGAGCGGACGAAGGCCGTGCTCGTCTGCACGCCCGCGAACCCGTGCGGCAAGGTCTGGAGCCGCGCCGAGCTCGAACGGATGCTGGAGATCATGGAGCGGCACGACCTCTACGCCATCACCGACGAGATCTACGAGTACATGACCTACGACGGCCGCGAGCACGTTTCGCTGGCGTCGCTCCCCGGCGCGTACGAGCGGACCGTCACGCTCTCGGGCTTCTCGAAGACGTACAACATGACGGGCTGGCGGCTGGGCTACGCCGTCGGGCCGGAATCGATCATCGGGCGGATGGGGCTCATCAACGACCTCGTCTACATCTGCGCGCCCTCGCCGCTGCAGCACGGCGTCGCCGAGGCGTTCGAGATGGACGACCGCTACTTCGACGACCTCCTCGCGGCGTACACGCGGAAGCGCACGCTGATGTGCGAGACGCTGGAGCGCTGCGGGTTCGAGTTCGCGTGGCCCGAGGGGTCGTACTACGTGCTCGCGAACTTCGAGCAGCTCGCGAAAACGCGCGACGGGTTCGAGGACGACCAGGCCGCGTGCGACACGCTCATCCGCGAGGCGGGCGTCGCCGCCGTGCCCGGCAACTCGTTCTTCGCCGACCCCGACGACGGGCGCTATTTCCTCCGCTTCTGCTACGCCAAGCAGTACCCCGTGCTGGAGGAGGCCTGCCGCAACCTGCTCGACGCGTTCGGGCAACCGGTGGAGGTGTGACCACGCTGTCATTGCGAGGAGGCCGGAGGCCGACGCGGCAATCTCCTCAGGGATGAAGCTAGGGTCTTGTGTGACGTTTCGCTTGCTCAGGGAGATTGCTTCGTCGCTGCGCTTCTCGCAATGACAGCGGATAGAAAAAGAGCGGGGCGACCGACCGGCCGCCCCGCTCAGAATCAAGCTACTTCGCCGCTCAGGAGTTGGCGAAGATCACGTGCTCGGGGAAGAAGTAGTTGCTCTCCAGCTTCCCGTTCTCGGTGGAGTCCGAGCCGTGGACGGCGTTCTCGCCCATCGACGTCGCGAACTGCTTGCGG
>CAYTJT010000185.1:0-7129 GCA_964438105.1 uncultured Rhodothermales bacterium
GCACGTTGAGGAACTGCGGGAGCTCGTCGAGGCTCGTCCGCCGGAGGAAGGCGCCCACCGCGGTCGCGCGGGTCTCGCCCGGCCTGGCCCACACCGCGCCCGTATTCGACTCGGCGTCGACGGGCATCGAGCGGAACTTCAGCATGTGGAACGTCCGCCCGTTGAGCCCCATCCGCTCCTGCCGGTAGAACACCGGCCCCGGCGACGAGAGCTTGACGGCTACGGCGATCGCGATAAACGCGGGGCTCAGGAGCAGGAGCACGACGAGCGAGAACGCGATGTCCGCGCTGCGCTTCACGATCCGCCGGAAGTCGAACGGCGTCTCGTCGATGAGGTGGATCACCGGGAGCCCGTCGATGTCGGAGACGCGGCTGTTGAGGATCATCTCGAACTGGAAGAGGTCCGGGACGAGGCAGACGTGCGCCAGCCGCGTCGCGGCGGCGTCGATGAGGGCCTCGATCTTGATCCCGGCCCACGACGGGAGGCAGAGGTAGACGAGGTCCACGGCCCGCCCCTCGGCCGCGAGGCGGTCCATGACGGGGACGAGGTCGTCGAGCCGGCCGAGCACGTCGGGCCCGTCGGCCCGGTCGTCGAGGAAGCCGACGACCTCGAAGCCCATCCACGGGTACTGCCGGAACGCGTTCGCGAGGCGCTGCCCGGCCCGCCCGGCCCCGACGACGAGCACGCGGCGGAGGTTCTTGCCCCGCTGCCGCGCCCGGTGGAGCACGGCGTAGATCGAGAGCCGGAGGAGGACGAGGAGCGCCGACGAGAGCACCCCGAAGAGGAGCATGTGGAGCCGCGAGAACGAGAACTCGCGGTAGAAGAACACCGCCGCCACGCTCGCGATCAGCCCGAAGAACACGGCCCGCGCCACGGCGAACACGACGAGCGGGAGCCGCTGCGCGCGGCGCGTCCGGTAGAGCCCGGAGAAGAGGAACACGGCGCCCCAGAGGAGGAGGATGCCGGGGAGAAACGTGAGGTATTCCGTGAGGGGCCTGTAGGCCGGCGGCGTCAGCCACTCGAACCGGATCACCCAGGCGAGGGTCCACGCCACGGCGATCAGGGCGAGGTCGGCGACGAACAGGAGACGCTGGAGCAGGCGGCTACGCTCTTTAAGCATAGGGCGGGAATGCGGGAGGACGGAAACCGGGCGGAATATACAGCCGCACGGCCCCGCGCGACTGAAACGCGTGGATAGTCCGGGCGAGCGCATGGTACCTCGCTCCCCCCGTCCGAGCGCCCATCGCTTCGCTCAAGGACGCTCAGACTGTCCCCCTCGACCCGAGGGGGACAGCTTCTTGGCCTGGGAGCGGAGGCGTAGGCCCTGCGACCGGCTGAGAAGCGGGGGGAGCGCGGGCCGGCATCGCCTCTCGGTTTAGCATGCGCTCGCCCTGCGTGGATAGTCGTCGGCACTCCGGGCACCGAGGACGGAGGGCTATCGCTGCGGGATGATCCGCGCGGCCGTCTCCGCCTTTTCCTCGACGGCGTCGGCGAGGGGGAGCAGCTTGTCCGGGTGCGTCGCGCGGATGAGCGCCCGCGCGAGCGTCTCCGTCGAGTCGATGAGGGGGACGCCCTCGAACTCGGGCTCGGGGATGGCGAGCGGGAGCTCCGTGCAGCCGAGGACCACGGCGTCGGCCCCGCGCTCGCGGAGGTGGCGGATGCCGGCGATGAGGTGGGTCCGCGCCCGCTCGGTCGGCGGGTCGCTCTGCGCCTTCAGCCCCCACGTCTCGTCGAAGATGACGGGGTTGATGACCTCGTTCTGGAAGCCCCAGTCCGGCCGGACCCCCTCGAGCCCGACGGCCTCGAGCGCGTCCGAGTGGAGCCGGCTCTGGAGCGACGAGTTCGTCGCGAGCACGCCGACGCGGCGGATGTGCGCGCCTCGCCGCGGCGCCATCGCGGCGCACGCCTCGATCATGTTGAGCAGCCGGATCGCACGGCCCTCGCGCTCCATCGTCTCCTGGAGGACGTCGAAGATGACCGGGGCGTGGGCCGTGTTGCACGGCATCCCCGCCACCGAGCACCCCGCCGCGTCGAGCCGCCGCAGCACCTCGGCGAGCGCCGGGACCGGGTTCGGCTTCGACGGGTCGGCGATGTAGGTGGAGCGGTCGGGGACGTGGCCGGGGTACGAGATCATCGCGACCGGGAGGTGCTCTTGGTCGGTCGAGGCGACGGTGTTGTCGAAGATCTTCTTGACGAGGTCGAGGCCGGCATACGGGCCGAGCCCGCCGACGACGCCGATGGCGTTGCGTTCGTCCATCGAGGGGGGAGAGGCGTTGGGTGGAGGGGCCGTGGGAGAGGAGAAAAGCCGTCCGACGCGTGAAAGCCACGCGAAAAGATAGCGCGCGGCGCGGCTGCCAGAGGCGGAGCGGAACGGCCTGAGCCCCTGAAGGTAGGGATCGGCAGCGTTCTACCACGGCTTCGCCACCGCGCGCGTTCCTCGGGGCCGGCGGGGTCGTTGACAGCGCCGGGCGCGGGCCGCTATTTTTCCGTTCTCTTTGCCCGGTGGTGTAATGGCAGCACAGCACTCTTTGGAAGTGCTTGTGGAGGTTCGAATCCTCCCCGGGCAACCCTGCCGCTCACCGGTGAGCCGTACCGCCCGCCGCGGGCCCCCGCGAGCAGGCGTTTTTCTTTCCCCGACCCGCTGAGCCCCCGATGGTGCTCCCCAACGACAACCCGATCTCGCTGTTCGCCGGCCGCGCTAACCCGGCGCTCGCGCAGGCCATCGCGCACGCTTACGGACAGGAGCTCGGGCACGTCGCCATCAAGAACTTCTCCGACGGCGAGATCTACGTCCGCTACGGCGAGTCGATCCGCGGGTCGGACCTCTTCATCATCCAGTCCACGCCGCCCCCGGCCGACAACTGGATGGAGCTGATCTTCCTCATCGACGCGGCGCGGCGCGCGAGCGCGGCGCGGATCACGGCGGTGATGCCGTACTTCGGCTACGCCCGGCAGGACCGGAAGGACCAGCCCCGCGTCTCGATCGCGTCGAAGGCCCTCGCCAACATCCTCACGGCCACGGGCGTCGACCGCGTCTTGACGATGGACCTCCACGCCGCGCAGCTCCAGGGGTTCTTCGACATCCCCGTCGACCACCTCTACGGCTCGGCCGTGCTCATCGAGCACCTCCGCAACGACGCCGCCGACGACCTCGTCGTCGTCGCGCCCGACGTCGGCTCGCTGAAGATGGCCCGCGCCTACGCCAAGCGGCTCAACGCCGACCTCGCCCTCATCGACAAGCGGCGGCCGATGCAGAACGTGGCCGAGGTGATGAACATCATCGGCGACGTGGACGGCCGCAACGTCCTCCTCCTCGACGACATGGTGGACACGGCGGGCACGCTCGTCTCGGCCGCCGCCGCGCTCCGCGAGGCCGGCGCGCTCGACATCCAGGCCGCGGCCACGCACGCCCTCCTCTCCGGCCCCGCGTACGAGCGGATCGAGGGCTCGGTGATCAGCCGCCTGCTCGTCACCGACACCGTCCCGCTGCAGCGGCCCTCCGACAAGATCCACGTCGTCACCGTCGCCGACCACTTCGCCGACGCCATCCACCGGATCTACGCCGACGAGTCCGTCTCGACCCTTTTCATTCCGTGATGCGTGGGGCCCACTGCGTGAGGGCGCCGTTGGACACGGCCGAGGCCGCGATCACGCACCCCGCTCCACGCACCCCGCTCTACGCACCGCGCGCTACCCACGCTGGCCGGAGCATACCGCTCGACTCACCGAACCCGACTGAACCAAGCAAACTCATGGACGCCATCAAGCTCGACGTCATGCCGCGTGAGACCGGCAAGCGCGCCGCCAAAGCCATCCGCCGCGCCGAAGAGGTCCCCTGCGTGCTCTACGGGCACCACACCGACCCGGTCCACTTCCGCGTGCCGGTCCTCGACCTCCGCCCGCTCATCTACACGGCCGAGACGCACCGCGTCGAGCTCGCGCTCGACGGCGAGGCGTACGACTGCATCGTCAAGCGCATCGACTACCACCCCGTCACGGACATCCCGATCCACGCCGACTTCCTCGCCCTCACGGCGGGCGAGACGCTCGACCTCACGATCCCCGTCGTGACGCGCGGCACGTCGCCGGGCGTGAAGGCGGGCGGGCTGCTCTCGCAGCCGCTCAACGAGCTCGAAGTCCGGTGCCTGCCGAAGGACATCCCCGGCCACATCGAGGTCGAGATCGGCGAGCTCGAGATCGGCGACTCCGTCCACGTCTCGGACCTCACGGTCGAGAACGTCGAGATCCTCACCGACCCCTCGCGGACGGTCGTCACCGTCACGGTCCCGTCGCTCGAGCCCGAGCCGGAAGAGGAGGAGGGGCTCCTGCTCGAAGGCGAGCTCCCCGAGGGCGAGGAGCTGCCCGAGGGCGAGGGCGCCGAAGAGAGCGAGGACGAGGACGAAAGCTGATCCGATTTTGGATTCTAGAATGCGGATTGCGGATTGGGTGTAGTCACACCACCCAATCCGCAATCCAGAATCAGAAATCCAGAATCGAATGCCTCGCGCCAAGCGCCTCATCATCGGGCTGGGCAATCCCGGTCCGGACTACGAAGGCACCCGCCACAACGCCGGATTCATGGTGGCCGATGCCGTAGCAGCCCGCGCCGGGCTGGCCTTCGAGGGCCGCGACGGGGCGTTCGTCAGCGCGTGGGGCTCGGTCCGCGGCACGCCGCTCGGCGTCGCCAAGCCGATCGCGTTCATGAACCGGAGCGGCGCCGCCGTGCGGCAGCTCGTCAGCCTCGCCCGCCTCGAACTCGACGACATCCTCGTGGTCTACGACGACCTCGCGCTCGGCCTCGGGCAGATCCGGCTGCGCCCCGGCGGCTCCGCGGGCGGGCACAACGGCGTGCAGGACGTGATCGACGCCGTCAATTCGGCGAATTTTCCCCGGCTTCGCGTCGGCATCGGGGCTAGCTTCCCCCCCGGCGGCCAGGTCGACTTCGTGCTCGCGCCGTTCGACGCCGCCGAGCACCCCGTGATCGAAGAGGCCGTCGATACGGCTGCGGAGGCGGCGCTGACGTTCGTGCGCGAGGGCCTCGTCCCCGCGATGAACCGCTACAACCGAAAGTGACCCGTGGAACGTGATGCGTGAGGGTGCCGCTGGCAGGCGCTGCGGCTGGCACCCTCACGCATCGCGTTTTACGCCTCGACTCCATCACCCTCGACACCCCAACCCAACACCCCGTTTCTCATGGACGAAACGCTTCTCCTCTACCTCGTACCGCTTTCCGGCTTGATCGCGCTCGGGTACGCCTTCCTCCGCACGCAGTGGATCAACAAGCAGCCGGTCGGGACCGACCGCATGGCTGAGATCGCCGGCGACATCGCGGAGGGCGCGAAGGCGTTCCTCCGCCGCGAGTACCGCGTGCTCGTGGTCTTCGTCGCCGCCGTGGCCGTGCTCCTCGCCTTCGCCAACCTCGGCCGCGCGGACTCCTCGCCGCTGATCGCGCTCTCGTTCGTCGTCGGCGCGTTCTGCTCGGCGCTCGCCGGGTTCATCGGGATGCGCGTCGCCACGAAGGCGAACGTCCGCACCACGAACGCCGCGCGGACCGGGCTGGGTCCGGCGCTCAACGTCGCGTTCTCCGGCGGCCTCGTGATGGGGCTCTCCGTCGTCGGCCTCGGTGTGCTCGGGCTGAGCGTGCTCTTCATCGTCTACCAGAACATCTTCCTCGACGCGACGGGCGCGCCTGCCATCGCGACAGTGATCAACGTGCTCGCCGGGTTCTCGCTCGGTGCGAGTTCGATCGCGCTCTTCGCGCGCGTCGGCGGCGGGATCTACACGAAGGCGGCCGACGTCGGCGCCGACCTCGCCGGCAAGGTCTACGAGGGCATCCCCGAGGACGACCCGCGCAACCCGGCGACGATCGCCGACAACGTGGGCGACAACGTGGGCGACGTGGCCGGCATGGGCGCCGACCTCTTCGAGTCCTACGTCGGCTCGATCATCGGTACGATGGTGCTCGGCGCGGCGTTCATCCCGTCGCTCGTCGTGGCGGGCGGCCTCCCGCTCGGCGCCGTCCTCCTCCCGCTCATCCTCGCGGCCGTCGGCATCATCGTGTCGATCATCGGCTCGTTCTTCGTCAAGGTGAAGGAGGGCGGCAACCCGCAGCGCGGGTTGAACATCGGCGAGTTCGGCGCGGCGGGGATCATGGCCGTGCTGTCGTTCTTCATCATCGCGTGGATGCTCCCGGCCGAGTTCACGGCCATCACCCCGATCGTCGGGGAGTTCACCTACACCTCGCTGAACATCTTCTTCGCCGTCGTGATCGGCCTCGCGGCCGGCACCGCGATCGGGCTCATCACCGAGCACTACACGGCGACGCACCAGAGCCCGGTGACGGGCATCGCGCGGCAGAGCGTGACCGGCTCGGCGACGAACATCATCGCCGGGCTGGGCGTCGGGATGTACTCGACGGGCGGCCCCACGCTCGTGCTCGTCTTCGCGATCATCGGCTCGTTCACGGCCGCCGGCCTCTACGGCATCGCGATCGCCGCGCTCGGGATGCTGTCGGTGACGGGCATCCAGCTCGCCGTCGACGCCTACGGCCCGATCTCGGACAACGCGGGCGGCATCGCCGAGATGGCCGAGCTCCCGCCGGAAGTCCGCGAGCGCACCGACACCCTCGACGCCGTCGGCAACACGACCGCCGCGATTGGCAAGGGCTTCGCCATCGGCTCCGCCGCGCTCACAGCGCTGGCGCTCTTCGCCGCGTTCATGCAGCAGGCGCAGATCGACACGATCAACGTCGCTAATCCGATCATCCTCGCCGGCGTGCTCCTCGGCGCGATGTTGCCGTTCGTGTTCTCAGCGATGGCGATGGGCGCCGTCGGCCGCGCCGCGGGCGACATGATCAAGGAGGTCGGCCGGCAGTTCGCCGAGATCCCCGGCCTCCGCGAGGGCACCGCCAAGGCCGACCACACGCGCTGCGTCGACATCTCGACGAAGGCGGCGATCCGCGAGATGATCCTCCCCGGCTTGCTGGCCGTCTCCGTCCCCGTCATCATCGGGTTCATCGACAAGAACATGCTCGGCGGGCTGCTCGTCGGCGTGACGGTCTCGGGCGTGCTCATGGCGATCTTCCAGTCGAACGCGGGCGGCGCGTGGGACAACGCCAAGAAGCGGATCG
>CAYTJT010000186.1:0-6976 GCA_964438105.1 uncultured Rhodothermales bacterium
TCATCAACGACATCCTCGACTTCTCGAAGATCGAGGCGGGCCGGCTCGACCTCGACCTCCGCCCCTTCGAGGTCCACGTCTGCGTCGAGGAGGCGCTCGACCTCGTCGCTCCGCGCGCGGCCGAGAAGGGGGTCGAGCTCGGGTACTTCATCGAGGGGGGAACGCCCCCCATGATCGTCGGCGACGCCGTGCGCGTGCGGCAGGTGCTCGTGAACCTCCTCGGCAACGCGGTGAAGTTCACCGACGCGGGCAGCGTGTTCGTCCGCGTCGACGCCGCCCCGCCGGACGTGGCGACGGGCGGGCGGACCGAGCTCCTCTTCGCCGTGGAGGACACGGGGGTAGGGATCGCCGCCGACAAGCTCGACACGGTCTTCGAGTCGTTCTCCCAGGCCGACGCCTCGCCGACACGGCGGCACGGCGGCACCGGGCTCGGGCTCGCGATCTCGCAGCGCCTCGCCGCGCTCATGGGCGGAACCATCGGGGTCGAGAGCGAGCCTGGGGTCGGCTCTACGTTCTCGTTCAGCTTGGGCGTGAACGCAGCGCCGAGCCCGCGGCGCCCGTTCCTCCAGCCGAACGCCCCCGTGCTCGCCGGCCGCCGCGCCCTGGTCTCCGCGCGCGGGGCGAACGAGCGGGTCCTCCGCCACTACGCCGAGCGGTGGGGGATGCGGGTGACGGTGGCCGCCTCGGAGGCCGAGGTCCTCGCCGCTGCGGCCGAGGCCCCGTTCGACCTCGCCCTCCTCGACACGCAGAGGCCGGGGATGGACGGGTTCGATGTGGCCGCTGCCCTCGCCGAGGATGCCCGGGACCGGGCCGAGCGCCCGCCCGCCGTCGTCGTGCTGACGTCCATCGACCGGGAGGGACGGCTCCGAAAAGAAGCGCCCGCTCTCGGCGTCGCCGCGACGCTCCACAAGCCGCTCAAGCCGGCCAAGCTGTACGACACGCTGCACGACACGCTCGCCGCCTCCGAGGGCGCACACGCTCCAGATGGCGCGACCCGCTCAGCAAGAGAGACCCGCTCAGAGAGAGACCCGAAGACCATGCACGCCCCGCCCTCCCCCAGCCTCCGCGTGCTCCTCGCCGAGGACAACGTCGTCAACCAGAAGGTCGCCCTCCGCATGCTCGGGCGGCTCGGTCACCGCGCCGATGTCGCCGCCGACGGCGCCGAAGCCCTCGCCTCGGTGCGGCGCGAGGCCTACGATGTCGTGCTGATGGACATCCACATGCCGGAGATGGACGGGCTCGAAGCCACGCGCGCGATTCGGACGACGCTCGCCCCCGACGCCCAGCCGCACCTCATCGCCCTCACGGCGAACGCGATGGAGGGCGACCGCGAGCGCTACCTCGCCGCGGGGCTGGACGACTACCTCGCCAAGCCTATCGACATGAAGGCGCTCGACGAGGCGCTGCGCCGCTACGAGACGAAGCGCGGCGCCCGGGACGACGCGCGTGCGGCCGCGGAGCGCTCGGCGGCGGCGCCGTTCGAGGACGGCCTGCGCGCGGCGCGGTCCTCCCTCGCGAGCCACATCGGCGAAGACGACCCGGAGTTCGCCCGCGAGCTCGCCGCCAGCTACCTCGACACCGCCGACGACCTCCTGGCGAGCGCCCGCACCGGCCTCGCCGACGGCGAGGCGGAAAAGGCGCGCGACGCCTCGCACACGCTGAAGTCCAGCAGCGCCCTGTTCGGCTTCGACACCGTCGCCGACCTCTGCGCGATGCTCGAAGCCGACGTCCGGGCGGAGCGGGTCGACGCGGCGGCGACGCACCTGAGCGAGATCGAGCACGAGTACCGACGGGTCCGCCCCATCGTCGAGGCGCTCAGCGGGCACCGGGACGACGGGGCGGAACGGACGAACGGCGAGGTGCGCGTGGCGTGCTGAGCCTCCGCGCTGCCCTCGGCGGCGGGGTCAGCCGCCGAACTGGATGACGAGGCCGAGCTGCGGGCGGATCAGGTTCGTCTCGGACTCGCGGACGAGCACGGTCGGCGTGTCGCCGTCCACGGGCGTGCCCTCGACGAGGTAGCGCGCCTCCTCCCCGATGAGGTAGCGCGCGCCGACCTCGAAGAACGCCTCGAACGGCGTCCCGTCGTCGTCGCCCTGGGCGACGCGGACGAGGAGGCCGGCGCCCGCGCCGTAGCTCAGCGCGAAGTCGTCGAGCACGGTGGAGCTCGTCACGTTGCGGCCGACGACGGCGTCGGTGCCGGGGTCGAAGAACGAGTCGCCGTCGACGAGGTAGACCTCCTGCTCGAAGCGCGAGCGGGTGTAGAGGTAGTTGAAGCCCACGAGCCCGTCGGCGTAGGGGCGGACGGCGCCGCTGCTGGGCACGAGGCGGAGCACGGCGTGGAGGTGGGCGACGTTGTTCGTCGTCTCCACGTCGCCGAGGAACGCGCTCGAGCCGTCGATCTGCGCGGCGAGCGGGCGGGCTTCCTGCCCGTACGTGAGCAGCCCGCCGTCGAGCCCGAGCGCGACGGGGAGGGCGCCGGCCTGCACCAGCAGCTGCGCCGACGCGCCGACGGCCACGTCGCCGAGCGCGTCCTCGAAGGCGTCGTAGGGGATGCCGCCTTCGAGCGAGAGTCCGAGGTAGGTCTGGGCCGGGGCGGGAGCGGCGAGCGCGGCGGCGAAGAGGGCCGCGGCGAGAAAGCGAGAGAGGCGGTTCATGGCATCGAGACGGAAGATGGAAGGGGCGATGAGAAACGCCCCCTCGCCGCTCGGGTTGCTATCTTCCGGCCCGGCAGGCCTTTATGCGCCAGACCCCGCCCCCGCGCCGGGCCATTCTTCCATCCGTCGTTGCGCGCAATCTCCAGCCGCGCTGGCACGGTCGATGCTCGTCACCGGGTCGGGCCGGGCTCAGAACAGGATGGAGACGCCGAGCTGGGGCAGCAGCAGGTCCGTGCTCGACCGCGTCACGTCGAGGAGCAGGTTGCCGTCGCGGTCGCTGCTGATGCCGCCTTCGCGGAGGTAGTCGGCCTCGCCGCCGAAGAGGTAGCGCACGCGCGCGTCGATGGAGACGGCGAAGGGGCGGCCCGAGTCGTTGGACCGGCCGCTGTAGACCTGCGCCGTCACGCCGCCGCCGATGCCGTACGAGAACGTGGCGTCGTCGAAGTTGGTGGACGAGGCGATGTCCTGGTCGCCGTCGAAGTCCACGTCTTCGATCCGGCTCTCGGTGAAGAGGTAGCCCACGCCAACGAGCGCATCGGCGTAGGGGCGAAACGCGCCGCTCGGCGGCTGGAGGCGGAGGAGCAGGTGCCCGAGTGCGATGTTGTTCGACGTCGTGACATCGACCTCGACGCGGCTGAGCGCCCCGCTGCCGAAGCGCTCGCGGATCGTCTCGCGGCCATACGTGAGGAACGTGCCCGAGAGCCCGAGGCCGACCGGGGTGTTCGGGATCTGCACGACGAAGTCGCCGGCGAGCCCGAAGCCGACCCCGTCGACCCGGTCGGCGAACTCGCCCTGCGGGACGGCGAGCACGGCGGTGAGGCTCCCGTTGCCTACCTGCGCTCGGGCGGGAGCGATGGAGAGGAGGGCGAGGAGAAGCGAAAGCAAAGCGAAGCGAAGCGAGAGGCGCATGGCCGGGGGGTGTTGGTGCGCGGGGTGAGTGAGCGTGAGCAGGAGCTACGGGACAGGCCGCCGCTCGGATGCGGAAAGCAACAGGGAGCCTCTGTGAAGAGAGGTCCCACCTCCCCCTAGCCGGCGCCTCGGCGTAGGCGCGCGGTCGCGCTCCCCCCGCCACGCTCGCGGTCGTTCGCTCCGGGACACGTCCCTCCGCTCACTCCCAGCAGCGCGTGGCTGTCTCCCTCGCCGAGGAGGACAGCTTTTCGTGTTCGGGAGCAAAGCGACCGCACGAAAAGCGGGGGGAGGAAGAAGATCAGGGCAGAACTAAACGGCCCTGCTCGCTGAGGGGGGGCACGCGTCACTCCATGCCGTTGCCGATCGCGAAGCCGATGCGCTCGCCGCGCGGGCTCTCCTGCTTCAGCTTCTCGGCGAGCTGGCGGTACTGCTTCTCCATCTCCGGCGTCACCGACGCGCGCGTCTCTTCCAACGCCTGCTCGAACTGCGCGTCGGTGACCGTCGTGCCGTCGCCGAGGTCGTCGCCGCGCTGGAGCGACGCACGGAGGGTGAGGAGGCCGGCGCGGCGGACGAGGTTCTCGAGGTCGGCGCCGGTGTAGCCGTCCGTCCGCTCGGCGAGCGCGCCGAGGTCCACGTCGTCGGCGAGCGGCATGTCTTCGGTGTGGATGCCGAGGATCGTGCGGCGGCCGTCGGTCCCGGGCACGGGGACGTAGATCAACTCGTCGAAGCGGCCGGGCCGCAGGAGCGCCGGGTCGAGGAGGGTGGGTCGGTTCGTCGCGCCGACGACGACCACGCCCTGCATCTCTTCGAGCCCGTCCATCTCGGCCAGCATCGTGTTGACGACGCGCTCCGTCGCGGCCGGCTCACCGAGCCCACCGCCGCGCTGCGGCGCGAGCGCGTCGATCTCGTCGATGAAGATGACCGTCGGGGCTACCTGCCGCGCCCGCGCGAACAGCCGGCTCACCTGCTTCTCGCTCTCGCCGTACCACTTCGACAGCAGGTCGCTCGATTTCGTCGCGATGAAGTTGGCTTCGGACTCGCGGGCGACGGCTTTCGCAAGCAGGGTCTTGCCCGTCCCGGGCGGGCCGAAGAGCAGGAAGCCCTTCGCCGGGCGGATGCCGATGCGGCGGAACGCGTCGGGGTTTTTGAGCGGGAGCTCGATGCCCTCGCGCAGCGCCTCTTTCGTCTCGTCGAGCCCGCCGATGTCGTCCCAGCCGACGCTCGGGGCCTGGATCATGATCTCGCGGAGGGCGGAGGGCTGGACGTTCTTGACCGCCTCCATGAAGTCGTGCCGCGTGACGATCAGCTTGTCGAGGACTTCGGGCGGGATCTCGTGCTGTTCGAGGTCGATCTCGGGGAGGTGGCGCCGGAGTGCTTCGATCGCGGCCTCGCGGGCGAGCGCGCCGAGGTCGGCCCCGACGAAGCCGTAGGCCGTGCGGGCGATCTCGTCGAGCTTGACGTCCTCGGCGAGCGGCATCCCGCGCGTGTGGATGTTGAGGATCTCGCGGCGGCCCGTCAGGTCCGGCACGCCGATCACGATCTCGCGGTCGAACCGGCCCGGTCGGCGGAGCGCTTCGTCGATCGCATCGACGCGGTTCGTCGCGGCGATCACGACGACGTTCGTGCGCGGCTCGAGCCCGTCCATCAGCGTGAGCAGTTGTGCCACGACGCGGCGCTCGGCCTCGCCCGTCTCGCCCCGGCTCGGCGCGATCGAGTCGACCTCGTCGATGAAGATGATCGACGGCGCGTTCTGCTGCGCCTCCTCGAAGAGCTCCCGCAGCCGGCCCTCGCTCTCGCCGTAGTACTTGCCCATGATCTCGGGCCCGGCGATGTGGAAGAAGTGCGCGTCGGACTCGTTCGCGACGGCGCGGGCGAGGAGCGTTTTGCCGGTGCCAGGCGGGCCGTAGAGCAGCACGCCTTTGGGCGGGTCGATGCCGAGACGGGAGAACAGTTCGGGGTGCTTGAGCGGGAGCTCGACCATCTCGCGCACCTGCTCGATGGTGTTGCCGAGCCCGCCGACGTCGTCGTACGTCACGCCGAGCTCGGTGGCTTCTTGGGGCTCGGTGTATTGCGGCAACAGCTCGATCTCGGTCTCCTGCGTCACCTGGACGATCCCGCGCGGCGCCGTCGAGACGACGTTGAGGCGGATCTCCTGCAGGCCGAAGGCGCGCTGCTGGAAGAACGCGCGCATGACCTCCTCGGGGAACTGCCCGCCGTCCATCCCCGGCTGCCGCCGGTAGACGCTCGTCGAGATCACGTCGCCGGCGGTGAGCGGGCGGCCGAGGAGCGTGCGCATCAGCGCGCCGCCCGGGCCGGTGAGCTGGATGTTCTTCTGCGCGGGCGCGACGGTCACTTTCGTGGCCGGTTTGATCTCGGCCTTGCGGACCTCGACGTGGTCGCCGAGCCCGACCTGCACGTTCATCCGCTGGAGCCCGTCGAGCCGGATGATGCCGAGGCCCTCGTCCTGCGGGTACGGCGGGAGCGCGACGGCGGCGGTCGTCCGCTTGCCGAGGATCTCGATGATGCCGCCCTGCCCGAGCCCGAGCTCGTTGAGGGCGTCCTGGCTGATGCGGGCGGCGCCCTTCCCCACGTCGGGGTTCTGGGCGCCGGCGACCTGGAGGCGGACGGTGTCGGGGGCGGGAGTCGGGGAGTCGGCCATGTCGATGTGGGGAAGGGCGGTCGGTCGAGAGAGGGAACAGAAAAACGTGGGGCCGCACGCGAGGTTCACGCGGAACGCGGCGCCGTCCGGATCTTTCGATATGTTCACGTGCTCACGAACCCGGTCGTCATGCGTATCGCCCGTCCGTCCAACCTCGGCTTCTTCGTCGTCCTCGCCCTCTTGCTCGGGGGCGGCGTGGCCGTGATCGGGGCGCAGGCGCTCGGCGGGTGGGCCGCGGCGCTGGGGGTGGTTCCGCTGCTCGTCGTGCCGTACGTCGGACTGCGTCGCCCGCTCCGGCGGTGGCGCGCCGTGCACGAGCCCTTCCCCGATGTCTTCCGCGACTGGCTTCGACGCCACGTCCCGCTCTACCGGCAGATGGATGAGCCCGTCCGGTCGCGCTTCGAGCGCGATGTGCAGATCGTGCTCGCCGAGGCACGGTTCGAGGGCGTGGGCGGGGTCGAGGTGACGGACGAGCTTCGGATCAGCGTGGCGGCGGGCGTGGCGCTCCTCCTGCACGGTCGCCCCGAGTGGGAGCTCCAGCTCGACCGCACCTTCCTGTTTTACCCCGGCCACTTCGGCGACGACTACTCCGACCTCGAACCGGAGTACGACGGGATGGTCCACCCGCAGGGGCCGGTGATCCTCTCCGCCCCCGCGATCGCCGAGAGCTGGTCCCGCGCCGACGGCTCGAACGTCGTCCTCCACGAGCTCGCCCACCTCTTCGACTACGACGACCTCTACGCCGACGGCGTCC
>CAYTJT010000187.1:0-6962 GCA_964438105.1 uncultured Rhodothermales bacterium
GCTAAAGCTGTTCGCCTAAAGGCGAAGGTTTCGGACCAGCCAATATGGAAATGAAATTCTCCGGCCCGTTCGGACGCTCTGCGTGACGGTGGTGCTCGAGGTACTCGTTGACGATCTCTTCGGTGATCTCGCCCGTGCTCCACGCCCCGTAGCCGATCCCCCAGAAGTGCCCACCCCAGTAGCGCTTCTTCAGACTCGGGTACTCCTGCAAGAGCTTCCGCGCTGAGCGGCCCTTGATCCGACGGACGATCTCGCTGACCGATCGCTTCGCAGGATACGAGAGGTGGAGATGGACGTGGTCGGCGCTGACGACGCCCTTGATGATGCGCACGTCGAGCCCGTCGCACACTTGGCGAATCAGGTCGCGACACCGCTCCTGCGGCTCGCCTCGGAGGACGCGGTAGCGGTATTTCGTGCAGAAGACCAAGTGGACCTGGAGTTGATAGACGCTATGCGAGCCTCGGCGCTGCTTCATGCCCGAAACCTACCACTGGAAGTCTCGTGCTGAAGCACGTAGCTTGAACTAGCGAGCCGTGACAGTCAAGAGTCGGACGTGGGCTGCGCAACATCCGCCGCACTCGGGCTCTCCTCGACCGCCCCTTTCTCGCGGGCGGCGAGGTCGATCAGCGCGCCGAGGCAGTCGGTCGTGAACGCCTCGTCGGTGCTGACGATCACGCGGCCTTCGATGGCGACTTTAGGCACGCTGCGGAGGCCGGTCTCCTGAATGAGCTCGTTCTGCTGGCGGATGAGCCCGACGTACTTCCGGTTCTCGATCTCACGGCGGACCCGCTCGCCGTCCATCCCGATGCGCTCGGCGAGGGCGACGATCTGGTCGAGCGAGAGCCCGCCGCGCTGCTGGTTGGCGAACTGGAGCTCGAGCATCTCGAAGAACTTGCCCTCCTCCCCGGCGAGGTAGAGCGCCTGCACCTGGGGGACCGAGTAGTCCCAGATCGGGTACGGCTTGTAGTAGAACCGCGCTTCGTCGCCGAGCTGCGCGATGGCGGGTTCGAGGATCTGATGCAGCGTGTTGCAGTGCGGGCAGTTCGGGTCGAAGATCTTCATCACGTTGACGGGGGCGTCGGCGCTGCCGTGGTACGGCGTCTCCATCGTGAGGAGGCGGTCGAAGTCGCGGAAGCGCGCCACCTCGACGTCGTAGCGGCACCCGGCCGAGACGCCGCCGGCGGTGAGCGCGGCCTGCACCGAGCCGTCGGCGTTCTGCCCCTGCGCGACCGGCGCGGGCGCGGGGCTGGTGTCGGCCAGCAGCACGTCGGCGCCGGCGAGGACGATGAGCGCGACGGCGGCGATCGCATAGGGCCGCAGCGCGACGCTCGCCGCGACGGCCGGACCGGGGCCCTTCGCGCGCTCGACGAGGTGGAGGGCGAAGAGCACCGTCGTCGTGGCCGACGAGAGCAGGCAGAGCGTGCAGAACTGCCCGAGCACGAACGCCTGCACGCCGAGGAGGTAGAGCACGAAGAGGAACCCGACGCTGACGAGCGCGAGGCTCGCCGTTCGCAGCGTGTCGCTCGTCGGCGGCTCGAGGGCTGCCACGCCGACGCGGAGGGCGGCGAGGAGGAGGTAGAACGCCCCGCCCCAGACGAGCAGGCTCACGCCGAGGAAGTCGCTGTAGATGCTCGTCGTGACCTCGGCGCAGCCGGCGCCGGAGGCGGCGTCGCCGGCGCCCGTGCAGCCGAACGCGAAGCCCGCCTGCGCCTGCACCCACAGGTGCACGACGACGAGCACGCCGACGAGCGCGAGGATGAAGATCGGGAGGTTGAGGCGAGGGCCGGGCGCGGCGGCCGAGTCGGGGGTGCGTGCCATAGGATCGGGGGTGCCGTTGCTGGTGAAGCGGGAATATACCAACGGCCCCGGCGAGCCGGATCGTGTTCCCCCACCGCTCCCCCCGCTATCCAATCCATCGCTCCGGGCCTCGACCCTCCGGGACGAGTCCCAGCGCTCAGGGATCGAATAGCTGTCCCCCTCGAAATGAGGCGGGGGGAGCGGCGGCGCACGGGGGTCAGGTTTGGATCACGCCGGGGTTGAACCGCGGGACGTCGGGGTTGTGATCGGCCATCTCGATGCCCGTCGAAAGCCACCGCCGCGTTTTCACGGGGTCGATGATCTCGTCCACCCACAGCCGGGCGGCGGCGTAGTACGGCGAGGTCTGCATCTCGTAGCGCGCCGTCATCTCAGCCAAGAGCGCTTCCTGCTCCGCTTCGGGCACCTCCTCCCCCCTCCGCTTCCGCGTCCCGAGTTCGATCTGCAACAGCGTCTTCGCCGCCTGCGCCCCGCCCATCACCGCGATGCGCGCGGTGGGCCACGCGAGGATGAGGCGCGGGTCGTACGCCTTGCCGCAGAGGGCGTAGTTGCCCGCGCCGTACGAGTTGCCGATCACGATCGTGAACTTCGGGACGACGGAGTTGGCGACGGCGTTGACCATCTTCGCGCCGTCTTTGATGATGCCGCCGTGCTCGCTCCGCGTGCCGACCATGAAACCGGTGACGTCTTGGATGAACACGAGGGGGATCTTCTTCTGGTTGCAGTTCATGATGAACCGCGCGGCCTTGTCGGCGCTGTCGGAATAGATCACGCCCCCGGCCTGCATCTCGTTCGCGCGGGACTTCTTCCCCTGCTTCGCCATCACCACGAGCCGCTGGCTGGCGACGACCCCGACACTCCACCCGTCGATACGGGCGTAGCCGCACAGCAGCGTCTGGCCGTAGTGCTCTTTATATTCCGTCCAACTGTCGGCGTCGACGATGCGGGCGAGGACCTCGCGCACGTCGTACGGCTGCTGCCGGCTCTCGGGCATGAGCCCGTAAATCTCTTCTGCGTCGAAGGCTGGCGCAACGGCATCGGCGCGGTCGAAGCCGGCGCGGTCGCGCGCGCCGAGGTGCGAGACGAGGTCGCGGATCGTGGCGAGGCACGTCTCGTCGTCGGGCATCTTGTAGTCGGTGACGCCGGAGATCTCGGAGTGCGTCGTCGCGCCGCCGAGCGTCTCGTTGTCGGTGCTCTCGCCGATGGCGGCTTTGACGAGAAACGGCCCGGCGAGGAAGACCGAGCCCGTGCCGTCGACGATCAGCGCCTCGTCGGACATGATCGGGAGGTAGGCGCCGCCCGCCACGCAGCTCCCCATGATCGCCGCGATCTGCGGAATCCCCATCGACGACATCCGCGCGTTGTTGCGGAAGATCCGCCCGAAGTGCTCCTTGTCGGGGAAGATCTGGTCCTGCATCGGGAGGTACACCCCCGCCGAGTCCACGAGGTAGACGATCGGGAGGTGGTTCTCCATCGCGATCTCCTGGGCGCGGAGGTTCTTCTTCGCCGTGATCGGAAACCACGCGCCCGCCTTGACGGTGGCGTCGTTCGCGACGATCACGCAGAGGCGGTCGTGGATGCGGCCGAGCCCCATCACGGTGCCGCCGCTCGGGCACCCGCCCTCGTCCTCGTACATCTTCCACCCGGTGAACAGGCCGAGCTCCATGAAGTCGGTGCCCTCGTCCACGAGCGCGGCGATCCGTTCCCTCGCGGTGAGCTTGCCGCGGCTGTGCTCGCGTTCGATGCGCTTCGGCCCGCCGCCGAGACGGACGCCCTCGGCGCGCTGGTTGAGCTCGTCGAGCAGGGAGCGGTAGTGGTCGGCGCGGGACTCGGACGACGCGTTCGCGGGGGCGGGGCTGCCGAGTGAAGGGGAGGCGACTTCTGCCATCGGGACGGGGAAGGGGGAGCGGGAGGATGCGGGCCGAAAGTAGCCACGGAGCGCTCAAAAAGAAAGGTCCGCCCCGAAACGGAGCGGACCTCGGTACGCGCCAAAAAGGCGGTGCTAAATCAGGCCGACGACCTTCTGACGAATCTCGGGGCGCGGGTCCCCGGTCTTCGCGTGGATGAGGTTAACCATCTTCTGCAGGTTGCCCCGCGTCTTCTTCATCTCCTTGTCCGAGAACTCCGCGTCGCTCCATGCTTCTTTGATGCGGTCGCGAATCCGGTACCACGTCTCGTTCATCCGCTTCGTCGCCATGCTGCCTCGTGCGTGTGTTTGTACAATGTGTTTACAGTAGATGTTATATAAGGGAAACCCTGATGGGGTTCCGACTTTCCCTGAAGCCCCGCCCCCTCCGCTATGACCGGAGCCTCGGTACACGCGCGACGCCCGGCGCTCGAAAGCACCGGGCGTCGCGGTAGAGTCAGCCGGGCAGGTCAGATAACCGCGCTCATCTTTTGCATGATGAGGCTGCGGTCCTCGCCGGTCTTCTCGTGGATGAGGTTGACCATTTTCTGCAGGTTGCCCCGCGCCTTCTTGAGCTCTTTCTCGTCGATCTCGCCCCACACCGCGTTGATCTGCGCCTTCACGCGGGTCCAGTTTTGCTCCATGCGCTGCTTGCCCATGCGTCTCTCCCTGATTGGTGGTACATACCGCTTACGTCGCGCCGTTGGGAGTTGTCGTTGATTTCCCACGGGCTCGTAAAAAGTACAACGGGGTTCCCCCCATAGCAAGTATCCGGCTGAGGGTCGATCGGGGCGGCCGCTCGTTTCCACGTCAACTTCTACAACTTATACCCCTGCGTTTCATACCTCCTTGTTCGTTGCCGCTCACCTACCGCTCCTCACCGTGTCCGACGTCTCCCCCCCTGTCGCCGTCATCGGCGGCGGCATCAGCGGCCTCGCGGCGGCGTGGCGACTCCGGCAGCGGGGCGCCCCGATTACGCTGTTCGAGGCGAGCGACCGGACCGGCGGGGTGATTCGCACGGTGCAGCGCGACGGGTTTCAAATCGACGAGGGCCCGAACACGCTCGTCGCACGCTCGTCCACGGTCACCGAGACGATCGACGCGCTGGGGATCGAGCGGGTCCCGGCCTCCGAGGCGGCGAAATCGCGCTACGTGGTCCGCGACGGCGCCCTCGTCGCGGTCCCGACCTCACCGCCCGGCCTGCTCTCGACGCCCCTCCTCTCCGCTCGTGCGAAGCTCCGCCTGCTGCGCGAACCGTTCGTGCGGGCGGGCGCGGACGAGGACGAACCGCTCGCCTCGTTCGTGCGGCGGCGGCTCGGGCCGGAGGTGCTGGACTACGCCGTTAACCCGTTCGTCGCGGGCGTCTACGCGGGCGACCCTCGGCGCCTCTCGACGCGCTATGCGTTCCCGCTGCTGCACACGCTGGAGCGCGAGCACGGCTCGCTCGTCCGCGGCATGATCCACCGCGCGCGCAACCGTGGCGACGGCCCCGCCAAGCCGTCGGCGCACCCGTTCTCGTTCCGCGATGGGGCGCAAGCGCTTCCCGACGCCTTCGCCCGCGCCGTCGGCGCCGACGCGATCCGCCTCGGCACGCCCGTCACCGCGCTCCGCCACGACGCCGACGGCTGGACCGTCACCACCGATCGCGGCGACGAGCGCTTCGGCGGGGTCGTTTCGACCGTCCCGCTCCACCGGCTGTCGGAGATCGTGTTCGAGTCCGACGTCGATCTCGGCCCGTTCGCCGACGTCACGTATCCCCCGCTCTCCGTGCTCGCCCTCGGCTTCCGCCGAACCGACGTGGAGCACCCGCTCGACGGCTTCGGCGTGCTCGTGCCGGAGCGCGAAGGCCTCGGCGTGCTCGGCGCGCTCTTCTCCTCCACCCTCTTCCCCGGCCGCGCGCCCGCCGGCCACGTGCTGCTCACCTGCTTCGTCGGCGGGATGCGCCGCCCCGACCTCGCCGACCGGCCGACCGACGACCTCGTCGCGCTCGCGCTCGCCGACCTGCGCCCGCTCCTCGGCGTGCGAGGCGAGCCCACGTTCGTCCACCGGAAGCTCTGGCGGCGGGCGATCCCGCAGTACCACGTCGGCTACGGGCGCGTGGTCGAGGCGATGGAGGCGATGGAGGCGCGGCACCCCGGCCTCGCGATCGCGGGGAACGTGCGGCGCGGGATCTCCGTCGGCGACGCGCTCGAAGCCGGGCTCGACGCGGCCGACCGGTTGCTCGCCGTGCGGTCGTGATTACGCCCGTCCGGTCGCGCCGCCGAGGGTGAGGTAGTGGAGCAGCTTGCGCTTCGCCACGGGCAGCATCGTCTCCTCGACGGGGAAGTGCAGCTCCGACGCCACGCGGTACGTCGCGGGGTTCGGGAGGTCTGGGTAGCGATCGACGAGAAAGCGCTTGAGTGTGTGCGGCGGCTCGTGCTCTGCTACCTCGTCTACGACTGCCGTGCGGAGGCTGCGGTACCGCTCGTCGTGCCGCGTGAAGATGGACACGGCGTAGCGCACGACGCGGAGGATGGCGGCGTCGGGCACGAGCAGGTAGCCCTCGTCCTGATACGCCGGCACGATCCCCACGGCCTCGACGTCGGTGTGCTCGTCCACGAAGTCGTAGATCGCTCGACCCTCCTCAATCGCCGCTTCGACGAGCGGCAGCGCCCACGCGATCAGCGCCTCGAACGGCATCGGTGGCCCGGCCTCTTCGTAGCGTAGCACGCCTTCGTCGAGGTCGATCTCCGTGAGCGGCCCGCGCTCCCGCAGCGACGCCGAGCCTTCGCTGATCTCGCGGAGCGCCGTCCGCAGGTGGATCAGGTCGGCGAGGTGCGGATAGACGTGGTTGTGGGCGAACGCGCGGCGCACCTGTTGCAAGCCGTGGAGCACGTGGTAGCGGCTGGCCTCTTCGTCACGAGCGCCGGTAAAAACTGCGAGGTCGAGGGCGGGCATGAGGCATACGGTTGCGTGAACGGGCACAAGTCTACATACCTTCACGCAACCTTTGCAAATACCAGGCCGGACCTCCCCCCGCTCTTGCGCCCATCGCTCCGGGAGCGCAGCGATCGCGAAACGGACGGGGGGGTCCGTCACAGCCCGAGCCAGAACGTCGCTTTGACGAGGAAGACGTTGTAGACGTCGCCGTCCACGATCCCGTCGAGCCCGCGCCCGAGGTCGAAGTCGCCGACGGGCTCGAAGCCGTAGCGCTCCTGCTGCCACACGAAGAACAGCGCCGAGCCCGGCCGGTACTCCCACC
>CAYTJT010000188.1:0-6942 GCA_964438105.1 uncultured Rhodothermales bacterium
CGGCCGACCGTCCGCCCACGCGTCGAGTGCGGCGCTCGCGCGCCCGATGGCTCGTGCCGGCGCTGGCGGCGGCGCTCGCGCTCGCGGGCGGGCTCTACCTCACCACCCCTGTCACGGTCACGGCTCCGGCCGGCTCGTTCGCGACGGTCTCGCTGCCCGACGGTTCGACGGCCGAGCTCAACAGCGGCTCCGTGCTCGAGCACGACCGGCGGTTCTGGCGGCTCCCGTTCGTCGAGGCCGAGGAGCGGACCGTGCGGCTCGTCGGCGAGGCGTATTTCGACGTCGAGCGCGGCGAGCGGCCGTTCGTCGTCGAGACGGCCGAGGCGCGGGTCCGTGTACTCGGGACTTCGTTCAACGTCCGCGCCCGCGACGCCGCGACCGTCGTCACCGTGACGGAAGGGCGCGTTCGCGTCGAGGGCACCGACGAGGCCGTCGTGCTCGGGGCGGGCGAGCGGGCCCGCGTGGCCGACGGCGTTCCGGTGCCCGAAGCCTCGGGCACGGCGCGGGCGCTGGCGTGGCGCGAGCGCGGCTTCGCGGCGCAGGAGCAACCCCTCGCCGCCATCTTCGCCGAGCTGGAGCGACGCTACGCCGTGGACGTCACCCTCACCGCGTCGGGCGCGGCCGACGACACCCTCACCCTCTACTTCTCGCAGCCCACCGACGCCGAGGCGATCCTCCGCGACATCTGCACCGCTCGGGATCTCAACTATCGCCGAACCAGCCGGGGCTTCGAGGTATACTGAGCCGCCTCTCGCCCGCCCACCGCCGCGCTTTCTTCGTCCGATGCACCCCCGCCTCAGCGTCGTCTTTCTGCTGATCGCCCTCGCGTTTCCGGCCGAGGCGCAGGAGGCGCGCTATTCGCTCGCGCTCCGCGACGTGCCGCTGGCGCAGGCGCTCGAAGAGCTGACCGCGCTCACCCGCATCGACCTGGTCTACGGTGACGAGATCGGCGGGGCGCAGGTGTACTGCCGCCGGACGGACGCCCCCGCGGAGGTGCTCCTGCGCTGCATCGTCGAGAGCGCGGGGCTCGACTTCTACCGGCTCTCGTCGGGCACGTACGTCGTGATCGAGCGGGCCGAGCAGGCCCCGCGCTACGGTAGCATCGCGGGCGTAGTCGTGGACGGCGAGACGGGCGAGCCGCTCCCGGGCGCGAGCGTGCTCCTCGCCGACGCCTCCGTGGGCACGGCCTCGAACGCCGCCGGGATGTTCGCCTTCTCCGCGCTCGAACCCGGCCCGTACCTCGTCACGGCGTCCTTCGTCGGCTACGAGCCGGTGGTCGACAGCGTGTGGGTGCCCGCCGACGGGCGGGCCCGGCGGCAGATCGCGCTCCGGCCGAAGCCGTTCGCGGCGTCGCCCGTCGTGGTGAACGGGTTGCAGCGGCGCGCCCCGCTCGTCGGGCAGTCCGAGCTGCGCGGGAGGGAGCTTCACTCGGCCGCGCTCGGCCTGCCCAGCACGACGCGCAGCGCTCGGATGCTGCTCGGCGTCGGCGATCGGCCTCGCTGGGCCGACTTGCACATCCAGGGGGGCGAGACGGGGGAGCACGTCACCACGCTCGACGGCGCGCCCGTCTTCGACCCCGTCGCCCTCGGGCGCGTGCTCAGCGCGTTCAGCCCGCTCGCGGTCGAGCGGCTGAGCGTGCAGAAAGCGGGCTTCGGCGCGGCCCACGGCAGCTACACCGCGGGGGTCGTGGGGATGGAGCAGGCGCTCCCGCGAGCCGGCCGCACGGCCACGGTGCAGGTCGATCCCTACAGCGCGAACGCGTTCGTCGGGGCCGGCGGGCCGACGGTGGCGGCGATGGCGGCGGCGCGGACGAGCCTGTGGAGCCTCCACCGCCCCGGCGCGCTCGACGGCGCACTCCGGCGCTGGAACGACGTGGACCCCTTGCTGACCGCCGCGCTGACCCCCGGCGCTACGGCCGGGGTGCCCACGGACGCGCTCGACTTCCAGCCCCATCGCCACGGCTCGGACGTGGCCTTCACCGACGTGCACGCGGCGGCCCGGGTCGCCCTCGGCCCGTTTCAGACCCTCCGCGCCTCGGCGTACCGCGGCACCAACACCGTCGAGACCGAGCTCTTCTCCGCCGGAATCGGGGCGGACGCCGCGGCGCCGGACCGCCTCACGATCAGCCGCGACCGCTACCGCTGGACGAACACGATGGGGCGGCTCCGCTACGAGTCGCTCCTCGGCGCGCGCGCGTTCGGCTACGCGAGCATCCGCGCGAGTCGCCACACCCTCGCGCACGGCTACCAGACGCTCGACGCCGCCGACGTCGGCTACGCGCCCGACGCGGGCACCGTCGCCACGTTCGAGGCCGCGCTCCGCGGCGCGCTCGACGCCGAGCCGTTGCCCGACGACGGCAACCGCTTTACCGAGTACGTCGCCGAGGCCGGGCTCGACTACAGCCTCGCGTCGACCTATCTCATCGAACTCGGCGTGGAGGGCGCGCTCGTGGACCACGCCTTCCACCTCGACAACCCCTACCTCCGACCGCTCCGCAGCGCCAGCACGATGGGTCGCCTGGCCGCCTTCGTCTCGAACCGATGGCAGGTCGCGCCGAGCACGACGCTCGACGGGGGGCTCCGGCTGACGTGGGTGCCGGACCGCTCCGCCGTCTACGCCGAGCCGCGCCTCGCCGTCCGGTTCGACGGCGAGCTCGGAGGCGGGGCGCCCTACGCCGTCCGCCTCGCCACCGGGCTCTACCGCCAGTTCGTCAACCAGTTCGACGTCACGAACGTGGGACCGAGCGCGCTCGTGCCGGTCGTGCGGTTCTGGCTGCCGGTCGACGCGAGCCTCGTGCCGCCGCGCGCGGTCCACGTCGCCGCCGAGGGGTTCGTGACGCCCGCGCGCGGGTGGACGCTCCGCGCCGAGGCGTACTACAAGCACCTCCCGCACCTCCTCGCGCTCGACTACGGCGCGTTGCTCGACCACAGCAGGTCCTTCGAGGCCGACGCGACGCAGGCGAGCTTTATCGGCGCTTCGCGCGGCTTCGCATACGGCGCCGGCGCGCGGGTGGAGCGCGAGACGGCGCGGCTCCGCCTCGGCCTCGGCTACGACTATTCGGAGTCGCAACGGACCTTCCCGTCTCGCTTCGACGGGCAGACGCAGCCGGCCCCGTGGAATCAGCCGCACCGGCTTCAAGCCAGCGCCGACGTGGAGATGGGCCGGGGCTTCGTCGCGCGCCTGCGCGGTCGGGGCGTGTGGGGGCGGACGTGGGCCTTCCGCCAACCCTACTACGACTTCCTCGCCGTCCACGGCACCGGGGCCTCCGTCGGGCTGCCCGAGGACGACGCGCTGCCCGCGCACTACGAACTCGACCTCGGTCTCGGGTACACGCGCCAGGTGGCCGGCGCGGACGTCGCCCTCACGCTCGACGTGCTCAACGTGCTCGACCGGCGGAACGTGCTCGACTACAGCCTGCGCCGCATAGCCCGCTCGGAGCGGCACGAGGCCGTCGCCCGCACCGGGCTCGGCGTTCAGCCCGTGCTGACGCTACGGGTGGGGTTCTGATCGTCAAAAAACTTATCCGGCGCCCGTAGTCATCGTCCCAGACTGCCGGGTAGAAAGGGCGCTTTTCGATCCCCAAACCCATCCGAACGTCCCCATGAAGACCTCTATCCACCACATCTTGACCCTTCTCCTGTTGCCTCTGTTCGCCGTCAGCTTCGTCGCTTGCGACAGCGACGATCCCGACCCCGAACCCATCGGCGACACGATCGCGCAGATCGCCCAGGACACCCCGGAGCTGAGCACGCTCGTCGCCGCGCTCGTCGAAGCCGACCTCGTCTCCACGCTCGACGGGGACGGACCGTTCACCGTCTTCGCCCCCGACGACGACGCGTTCGCCGCGCTCCTCGCGGAGCTCGACGTGACGGCCGAAGAACTGCTCGCTCGCGACGACCTGAGTGACATCCTGCTCTACCACGTCGTAGCCACCGAGGCCTTCTCGACGGATCTGTCCGACGGGCAGGCCCTCACGACGGTCGAGGGCAGCCCGCTCGAGGTGAGCATCGACGGCGACACGATCTCGCTCATCGGCGAGACGAACACCGTCACCGTTACGGCGGCCAACATCGATGCCAGCAACGGGGTCGTCCACGTCATCGACGGCGTGCTGCTGCCCGGCGCGCCCCCCACCCAGGACATCGTGGAGATCGCCGCCGCGACGCCCGACCTGAACACGCTCGTCACGGCGCTCACCGAAGCCGACCTCGTCTCGACGCTGCAGGGCCCCGGGCCGTTCACGGTCTTCGCGCCCGTCAACGACGCGTTCGCCGACCTCCCGGACGGCGTGCTCGACGCCCTCCTCGAAGAGGACAACGAGGACATCCTCGCGAAGGTGCTGACCTACCACGTCGTCTCCGGCCGGATCCTCGCCGGAGACCTCGTCGACGGCCAGACCGTCACGACCGTCGAGGGTAGCACGCTGACCATCGACCTCGACGGCGGCGCCACCGTCAACGGCGTCGCGATCACGCAGACCAACATCGAGGCGACGAACGGCGTCGTGCACCTCATCGGCGGCGTGCTCACGCAGAACCTCGACGTCACGGACGTCGCGCGCGTGCGGGGCTTCGACACGCTCGTCGCGGCCCTCGGCGCCGCCGGGCTCGTCGACGATCTGCAGGGGGACGGGCCGTTCACCGTCTTCGCGCCCACCGAAGACGCCTTCGCCGACCTCCTCGAAGAGCTCGACGTGACGGCCGCGGAGCTGCTCGCGCGTGAGGACCTCGGCGACATTCTGACCTACCACGTCGTGAGCGGGGAAGCCTTCGCGGCCGACCTCTCCGACGGGCAGGAGCTGACCACGCTGCAGGGCGGCACGCTCACCGTGCAGATCGAGGACGGCACGGTCTCGCTCGTCGGCGCCAACAACACGGTCAACGTGGTGATCCCGAACGTGGACGCCTCGAACGGCGTGATCCACGCGATCGACGCCGTGCTGCTGCCGTAGCGTACGGGCTTGGCTTCTCATCGCCGCCTACAGGCGTGAGAAATAGAGAGCGACGCAGAGAGAGTATCTCTGCGTCGCTTTTTTGTACGCCTATATTTTTGTAAAACAGGTAGTCATGCCGATTCGGCGGCGGGTAGTACGGGCGATTCCACTCCGGACGCCTCCCCCTTTCATCTCGCGGCTCCGGACTCTACACATTCAACTCCGGAGGTACCATGTCCTACGTCTACTCCTTCTCACGCGGGCTCGCCGCGTTGCTCGCCTTCGCCCTTGTCGCGGCGGCCCCGGCGACCGCGCAGTCCTACACCGCCGAGCTATCCGGCGACAACGAAGTGCCGCCCGTCGACACCGAAGCCTCCGGCACGGTCACGGCCGAGCTAGACGGGCTCACGCTCACGCTCACGGGCAGCTTCGACGGGCTGGAGAGCGATTTTAATTCCGAGATCGGCGCGCACATCCACGCCGGTGCCGCCGACGAGAACGGCCCGGTCATCATCCCCCTCGCCCCGGCGCTCGACGGGGACAACCGAGGGGGCACGTTCGAGGCTGAAGAGAACACGTTCACGTTGACGCAGCAGCAGGCCGACGACCTCGCGGCCGGGCTGCTCTACGTCAACATCCACAGCGTGGACAACCCCTCCGGCGAGATCCGCGGGCAGTTGCTCGAAGCGGCCGGTGGGGCCCGCGTGCAGGTGATCCACAACGCCGCCGACCCGGCCGCCGCCGTCGTCGACGTCTACATCCAAGAGGTCAGCACCGACGAGCCGGCCATCGAAGACCTCGGCTTCCGCGAAGCCACGCCGTTCCTCGACCTCCCGGCGGGCTCCCCGCTCACCCTCATCATCGCGCCCGGCGACTCCGAAGACGCCGGTGACGGGATCTCGACCACGATCGTCATCCTCGAATCGGGCGCGACGTACAGCGTGGTCGCCAACGGTGTGCTCTCGCCCGACGAGTTCGAGGACAACCCCGACGGGCGCGACATCGCCTTCGAACTGCTCATCGATAGCAATGCCCAGGAATCCTCTGACGACATAGACCAGGTGCAGCTCAACGTCGTCCACGGCGCCACCGACGCGCCGACCGTCGACGTGATCGCCCGCGACGTGGGGACGCTCGTCGAGGACGCGGCGTACACGGACATCACGGGCTACCTCGGCGTGCCGCCCGCGTCCTATACCCTCGACGTCACCACGGCCGACGGCAGCACCGTCGTCGCCTCGTTCGTCGCCGACCTCTCCGGGGCTGCCGGGGCCGCGCTGAAGGTGCTCGCCTCGGGCTTCCTCACGCCGGACAACGACCAGGGCGGCCCGGCCTTCGGCTTGCTGGCCGTCTTCGCGGACGGCTCCACGGCGCTCCTCCCGAACGTCACCGACGCCCGCGTGCAGGTGATCCACAACGCCGCCGACCCGGCCGCCGCCGTCGTCGACGTATACATCGAAGAGGTGAGCACGGACGAGCCGGCAATTCCGGACTTCGCGTTCCGCACCGCGACGCCGTACCTCGACCTGCCAAGCAATACGCCGCTCACGATCACCGTGGCGCCGGGCAACTCGGAGGACGCGGAGGACGGCCTCGCATCGTTCCCCGTGACCCTGCTCCCGGGCGCGGCCTACACGGTCATCGCGAACGGCGTGCTCGACCCGAGCCAGTTCGAGGACAACCCCGACGGCGAGGACATCGGCTTCACGCTCTTCGTCGACGACGACGCGCGGGAAGCGGCCGTCGATGCCAGCTCCGTCGAGTTCAGCGTCGTCCACGGCGCCACCGACGCGCCGACCGTCGACGTGATCGCCCGCGATGTGGGGACGCTCGTCGATGACGCGACCTACGGCGACATCACCGCCTACATCCCCGTGCCTCCGGCGGCCTACACGCTCGACGTGACGCTCGCCGACGGCGAGACGGTCGCGGCGACCTTCGCGGCCGATCTCTCCGGTGCCGCCGGGGCCGCGCTGAAGGTGCTCGCCTCGGGCTTCCTCTCGCCGGAC
>CAYTJT010000189.1:0-6942 GCA_964438105.1 uncultured Rhodothermales bacterium
CGTCGTCATCGGGGGCGCGGTGGGAGTCGTCGGTCTCACGGGGTCGGGTCGTCGGTCAGGAGGGGTTCGACGGCAGCGAGGAAGCGCGCCACGTCGGCGATGAGGTCGGCGGCGGCCGGCGCATCGAACGCGGAGAGCGCTTCGTAGTCGGCCCGTTGCCGAGTGCTGAAGGCGTGTGGGAGGATGCTGCCCACCTCGCTCGGAATCTGCCCCGTCTGAACGTACGTCACCCAGAATCGGTTATGCACTCCGGCGTGGGTGCGAGGGGCCTCGTCACGCGCCAGCAGGGCGGCGCTCGCCGCGTAGAAGGCGGCGTAGTACGCCCGGTTGATGGCACCGTCGATGAATCCGGCCTCCGCAGCCATCCGCGCGTGGTCCAGCGTCGCGTGCGCCTTCTGCAGAAAACCAGCCACGCGCTCGGTCATAGCACGACCCCTTCGTCGTTGACATTCATCATCAGCGGGTGGCCGGGGTCCTCGTACCGCGTCCGTTCCATCGGGATGAGGGAGAGCAAGACGCCGTGCCGGTCGAGCGCACCGATCTGGATGCCCCCGACGCGCTTGATCTCGTCGTAGACCCGGAAGCCGTCGTCGAGGACGACGAGCACGTCCACGTCGCTCTCATCGTGGGCGGTGCCGCGGGCCTGCGAGCCGAAGAGCACGAGGGCGTGGAGGCGCTCACCGTAGAGGGCGCGCACGGCCGACGCCGCCTCGTCGAGGGCGGCGCGGACGGCGGGGGCGAGGTGGTCGGGGAGCGCGGGCTGCATCACGGATTCGGGTCGTCGGTCAGGAGGGGTTCGACGGCAGCGAGGAAGCGCGCCACGTCTCGGATCAGCGCCTCCGTCGCGTCGGCCTCGATGAGCGCGCCGTCGTCGTAGTCGGCCTCCTCGCGCATCTCAGCGGCTCGGGCGAGGGTGGCAGCGACCTCCGGCCCGATCCGGCCGGTCTGTACGAAGTGGAGTCGGAAGCGGACGTGCACCCCCTTGTGCGTACGCGGGGCTTCGCCTTTCAAGAGCAGGGCGGCCCTTGCCATGTGGAAGGCCGCGTAGTAGGCGCGGTTGACGGCTGTGGTCAGGAAGCCGCCCTCCAGGTTGTAGTGCGCCGCCGCGAGAGCCTCGCGTGCCTGTTCTACCACCACGCTCATAAGACTACCCCTTCCTGCCTGACGTTCATCATGAGGGGATGGTGGACCGATCGGTAGCGGGACACGGGCATCAGCTTGAACGAAAGAAGCTCCCCGTGCCGGTCGAGCAATTCCAGTTGTACGTCCACGACGCGCTTGATCTCGTCGTAGAGTCGGAAGCCGTCGTCGAGGACGACGAGCACGTCCACGTCGCTCTCGTCGTGGGCGGTGCCGCGGGCCTGCGAGCCGAAGAGGACGAGGGCGTGGAGGCGCTCGCCGTACATCCGGCGCAGCGCCGCCGCCGCCTCGTCGAGGGCGGCGCGGACGGCGGGGGCGAGGTGGTCGGGGAGCGTCGGCTGCATCACGGGCTCGGGTTTTCTGCCAGCAGCGGCTCGACGGCGGCGACGAAGCGCGCCGCTGCCTGAATCAGCGTATCCACCGCACCGGCTTCGAGGAGGTCGGCATCGTCGTAATCAGCGGTCTCGCGCACGTCCGCCGATTGGCCGAGCACGCGGGCGACGTCTGGCGCGACGAGGCCCGGTGCGACGAAGCGTTGCCCGAACCGTGCTCGCACGCCTTTGTGTGTCTTGGGAGCTTCGCCCCGTGCCAGCAGAGCGGCCCGAGCGGTGTTGAAGCAAGCGTAGTAGGCCCGGTTCACGGCTCCTGCGAGGAAGCCGCCGCTCAGGTTATGGCGTGCGGTGTCCAGTGCCTCATGCGCGGCATCCAGGCGTCGGCGAACCTCGGGTTTCATAGGGAGATGCCCTCGTCGTTGACGTTCATCATGAGCGGGTGGTCAGGGTTCGCGTACGTCGAGCGCCGCACGTGCACGAACGAGGCGAGCACGCCGTGGCGGAGGAGCAGGTTCAGCCCGAGGTCCGCCGTGCGTCCGGCCTCGGTGCAGAGCTCGAACGGCTCGCGATGCACGACGAGCACGTCCACGTCGCTCTCGTCGTGGGCGGTGCCGCGGGCCTGCGAGCCGAAGAGGACGAGGGCGTGGAGGCGCTCGCCGTACATCCGGCGCAGCGCCGCCGCCGCCTCATCGAGGGCGGCGCGGACGGCGGGGGCGAGGTGGTCGGGGAGCGTCGGCTGCATGCGGTCCAAGCTAAGGGTCAGGGGACGAGGAGGGCTTCGAGCGCGTCGAGGTCGTCCTGGATCTCGTCTTCCAGCGCGCGGAGGTCGGCGAGGATCTTCGCCGGCGGGTCGTAGGCCACGGCCTCGTACGCCACCTCGCGGTAGCGGTTGAACGAGAGGTCGTAGCCCTGCGCGGCGATCTCCTCCTTCGGTACCGTGAAGCTCTGCGCCGTCCGCTCGCGCTCGCCTTCGTGCTCGCGGTCGCGCCACCGCGCCAGCAGGTCGGGGAGGTCGTTCTCGTCCACCGGCTGCCGCTTGTCGTCGAGCGAGAGGCCGTCGGCGCGCATCTCGTAGAACCACACGTCGGAGGTCCCGCCCGTGTCCGTCTTCGTGAACACGAGGACCGCCGTCGAGACGCCCGCGTAGGGCTTGAACACGCCCGAGGGCATCGACACCACGGCGTCGAGCTGGTGCTCCTCCACGAGCTCCTCGCGGATCGCCCGGTGCGCCTTCGTCGAGCCGAAGAGCACGCCGTCGGGGACGATCACGGCCGCCCGCCCGCCGGGCTCCAGGATGCGGAGGATGAGGCGGAGGAAGAGGAGCTCGGTCTTCTTCGTCTTCGCCCCCGCTTGGAGGTCCTTCGCCGTCCGCTCGTAGTCGAGCGAGCCGGTGAACGGCGGGTTCGCGAGCACGAGCGAGAAGCGGTCGCGGATGCCGGCGGCCTCGTCGGAGAGCGCGTCGCGGTGCTCGATCGCCGGGTCCTCGACGCCGTGGAGCATGAGGTTCATGCTCCCGATCCGCAGCATCGTCGCGTCGAAGTCGAAGCCGGTGAACGCCTCGCGGTGGAAGTGCTCCCGGCGCTCCCGGTCGAGGAGGAGGTCGGGGTGGCGCTCCCGGAGGTGCTCTCCCGCGGCGACGAGGAAGCCCGCGGTGCCGCAGGCCGGGTCGCAGAGAGTGTCCGTCGGCGACGGCTCGACCATCTCCACCATCATCTGGATGATGTGCCGCGGCGTCCGGAACTGCCCGTTCTGCCCCGAGGCCGAGAGCTTCGAGAGCATGTACTCGTAGAGGTCGCCCTTCGTGTCGCGGTCCTCCATCGGGATCTCGTCGATCCGCTCGACGGTCCGGGCCAGCAGCGCCGGGTCGGCGATCATGAACACGGCCCCCTCCATGTGTCGGGCGTAGGTCGAGCCCTCGGGGTCGCGCCCGCCCATCTTCTTGATGAAGGGGAACACCTCCTGCTGCACCACGCGGAGCATCTCGTCGGGCGGGAGCTGCTTGAAGCGGGACCACCGGAGGTGCTGCTCGTCGGGGCCGAAGACGGGGTCGAGCAGGAGCTCGCCGAGCCGGTTCGCCTTCCGCTCCTTCGCCGTTTGGAGGTCGTCGAGGCGGCGGATGAAGAGGAGGTACGAGAGCTGCTCGATGACGGTGAGCGGGTTCGAGATGCCGCTCGACCAGAACGTCTGCCAGATCTGATCGACCTGACGTTTGAGGGCGCCTGTAATCATTGAAAGGGGAGTGCGCGGGTGCGTAAACGTTAGGGCAACAGTGGTGCAAGAATGTAACACGCCCGGCTTCGGTGCCGGGTGCCCGATGGCTGGTCGCAAGTCAGGCTGGCACGACGACGAGCGGATCGACGCTATTCGCGGCCGAGTAACGGGGACGGTTCTCTTGTGCGGAATCCGAGCGACCACGTTTCCTGCTCACGCGGGAGGGATGGGTCGTTTCGATGTGGGGGTGGGCTTCCTGAAATGGAGGTAGCCCGCCCCTTTGCCCGCGGGGCACCATCGACACCGGGCGCGCGTCCGCGCCCTTCACCACGAAGCCCGCTCGTCCACGTCTCGCAGTGGGTGGGGCGCAGCTCGCAGCGGGTCACCGAGGTCTACGCGTACCTCGTGCCGGAGCAGCGCGAGTGGGGCGGCGTCTTCAGCATCGCCTCCGGCGAGGCGACTCCTGAGCGCGCTAAGGGATCGCTAAGGATTCCCGGACGTGAGCGGACACAGATGGGCACTCGGCCGAACGATGCCGAAACCTCGGAAACGCAAAAACCGCCCTCACAGCGTCGTGAAGGCGGTTTGCGCGGAGCGGAACACGGGACTCGAACCCGCGACCTCAACCTTGGCAAGGTTGCGCTCTACCAGCTGAGCTAGTTCCGCGTCTGGAATCCAGAAAGTAAGACCGGATTCGGCCCCTTGTCAAGCATCGGGAGCGGCGGGGCGCTCGTATAGAGCCATCATTCGACGGATCTCCATGTGAACGCGGCGGCGCACGTCGTCGGGACTGAGCACCTCCGCGTGGTGCCCTCGCGAGAGGACGTAGCTGATGAACTCGTCGAGGTTCTGCGGGTCGAAGTGGACGTCGAGGGAACCGTCCTCGTTCGGCGTGCCCCCAGAGATACGCCCCCCACGCGCGACGTAGGACTGCACGGCGCGTGCCGAGATTCGGACCCTGACGCGCCCCGAAGGTAGCTCGCCGTCGCCCTCGACTCGGCCATCGAGGAGGACGGGGACGAGACTGGGGAAGGCGAGAAAGGGGAGCGCCGTATGCTCCTCCGCCAGGACGTACGTCTCTTGCCCTGGGTCGAAGCTGATGTCGAGGAGGAGGGTGTCGCGCAGGTGCGCGAGGTCGCGCGCGATCGTTCGCCGGGACACGCTGAGCGCGCCTGCTGCGAGCGAAGTGGTCAGCTTGCGCCCCGACCTCAGCCACTCGATCAGGTGGTGGCGCCGCTCGTCGGTTGAGAACTCGGAAAAGCCCGCGGGAGGGGGAGGCCCGGAGGGGGGGGAGGGGGGTGTCATACAGCAGGAGAGGGGGTGGGGGTGTCATAGACACAGGGGTTAGGGAGTCTGTAACTCCCGGTGACAGTTTGCTGACAAGTATCCAACAGAACGTGCGGAACCAGCCGCGGGAGCCCTATACTTGCCCCGATTCCGCCCAGCACTTAGGGAGGTCGCCGATGTCTCACCTCATCATTCCCAGGCCCGAGCCCGGGGAGTACGCGCCGTTCTACGGACGGTACCTCGACGCCGTACCCGACGGTGATCTCCTCCGGCTGCTGGAGGAGGGGGCCGAAGAGGTGTTAGACCTCCTGCGTGCGTTCGGCGAAGCCAACGGGGACTACCGCTACGCGCCTGGGAAGTGGAGCGTGAAGGAGGTCGTCGGGCACGTCACCGACACGGAACGGGTGTTCGCGTACCGAGCCCTACGCTTCGCGCGCGGCGACGCGACCCCGTTGCCGGGCTTCGAACAGAACCACTACGTCGCGGCGGCGGGGTTCGACCGGCGCGCGCTAGCCGATCTCGCCGAAGAGTTCGCTGACGTGCGGAAGGGGACGGTAAAGCTGTTCGCCGGGCTGGATGCCCCGGCACTCCGGCGAGCCGGGGTCGCCAGCGGTCATCGGTTGACCGTCCGCGCCGCTGCCTGGATCGTCGCCGGACACGAGCAGCACCACGCCCAGCTGCTCCGTGAGCGGTACCTCGTGCCGTGAGCGATCGCGTCCGGCGATCACGAGGCATGCGCCCGAAGAACTTGGAAGCGTAGGGGTCGTACCACGGAAAAACAAACCGACCCTATGCTCCAGCGCTTCCTCGCCAGCCATCGTGCACGCCGGTACCAACGACAGGTTCGCACCGTAACGATCGATGCCGCACGGGCTCGGGTCCGGCGGGGCGCTGCCTACCTCGACGGCGCCGATGACGGGTGGCACACCCGGCTCAACCCGGCCACGCTCGAACTCGCCGACGGCGCCCACTGTGTGCTCGGCCAGCTCCACGGCGGCTTCCGCGCGGGGCTTCTTCGCGCTCGCATCCTCGACCTCTCCAGCGCACCCATCGCCAGCCTCTCGCCCGTCGATCTCGGCTTTCAGGCGCGGCGCGACCTCGGCGACGAAATCGAAGCGTTGGATTACGCCTTTCTCAACCGAGCGTGGCGCGAGGAACTCGTCGGGCGGCGCGCGCGCGGGGAGGCCGACGCCGCCGAGCGCCCGATGCGCCTCGCGGCGGTCAACGCGTGATGCGTCGCGCGTGCTGGATCGTCCTCTTTGCCATCCCGGTCGTCGCTCTCGGACAGCCGGTCCCCACTTCCCCGATGCCCTTCGACCTATCCGACCACCGGTGGACGCATCGGCTGCTGCTCGCGTTCGCTCCCTCCGACGGCCACCCGGACCTCCTCGCCCAGCGGCAAATGGCGACCGGCTTCGCCGAGGGATTCCGCGACCGCGATCTCCTCTTCGTCTCCGTGCTGCAGGAGGGAGAGAGCGCCGCCGACGGTCGGCCGATGGACGGGGCGTCGGCGGCTGCACTGCGTGAGCGGTACGGGATCGACCCCGGCGACTTCACCGTGATTCTGGTCGGGAAGGACGGAACGGAAAAGCGGCGGAGCGAACGGCCCGTCGCCATTGAGTCGGTGTTCGGTCAGATCGATCAGATGCCGATGCGGCAGCGCGAACTGCAACGGCGCGGCAAAGGCTGAGGGGCTCGTAAGCCCGTCTCACTTCACGTAACACTTCACGTAACACTTCACCTCACACATCCCCCCTGTCATGGCCGACTTTTCCGAAGACCAGCAAGCGACGTACGACGAGTTCCGCGACCTCGTCAACATGCAACCGAAAGAGCTGGAGGGGTGGCTCGACACCGACGAGTCGAAGTCCGTCGGCGACAGCGACGGCGGCGAGTCGACGGGCCACCGCTCGGGCCGGCGGATCGTCGAGATCAAGCGGAAGAACAAAGACGAGCTGACCGACGCCGACCT
>CAYTJT010000190.1:0-6936 GCA_964438105.1 uncultured Rhodothermales bacterium
TCCATGTCGTAGATCTTCCCGAACTCCTCGGCCTCGGTCTCGGCCGTCCCGGTCATCCCCGAGAGCTTGTGGTAGAGGCGGAAGTAGTTCTGGAGCGTGATCGTGGCGTAGGTCTGCGTCGCCTTCTGGATCTGCACCTGCTCCTTCGCCTCGATCGCCTGGTGGAGCCCGTCGGAGTAGCGGCGGCCGGGGAGCACGCGGCCCGTGTGCTGGTCGACGATCTGCACCTTGCCCTCCTGCACGATGTACTCGACGTCTTTTTCGTAGAGGGTGTACGCCTTGAGCAGTTGGTTGACGGCGTGGATGTGCTCGCTGCGCTCGGCGAACTTCGTGTAGAGGTCGCGCTTGGCGGTCTCCTGCTCGTTGCGGAGCAGCCGGAGGTCGTTCTCGAGCTTGTTCTGCCGCTTCTCGTCGCTCAGCGACGCGTCGTTCTCGAGCGTCTCGCGGAGGTCTTTCTCTTTCTGCTCGAACTCCTTCTCGATCTGCGCGATCTCGTCGCCCACATCGGGGATGATGAAGAACGAGACGTCGGCGCCGGCGGCGGCGGCGATGGACTCGCGGCCCTGGTCGGTGAGCTCGAGCGAGTGTTGCTTCTCGTCGAGGGCGAAGTGGAGCGCCTCGTCTACCTCGGGCATCCGCTTGGCGTTGTCCTGCAGGTAGAAGAACTCGGTCTTGCGCAAGAGCTGGTCGACGCCGGGCTCGCCCTTGAGTTTGATGAGGCGCTTGTTCTTCGGGTACCCACGGTCGGCGCGGAGGAGCGCGAGGCCGATCTCTTCTTCGAGGTGGCGAACCCTCTTCTTGTCGCCCGCCGCTTCGGCTTCGTCCCGCTCTTTCAGCAGCCGCTCGGCCTCGCCGACGAACCCGGCGACGAGCTTCTGCTGCGAGTAGACGAGCTTGTCGACGGGCGGCCGCAGTTCTTCGAAGCGGTCCTCTTCGGCGTCGGGGACGGGGCCGGAGATGATCAGCGGCGTCCGCGCCTCGTCGATCAGCACGGAGTCCACCTCGTCCACGATGGCGTAGTGGTGGCGGCGCTGGACGAGCTGCTCGGGGTCGACGACGAAGGAGTTGTCGCGGAGGTAGTCGAAGCCGAACTCGTTGTTGGTGCCGTACGAGATGTCGGCGCGGTAGGCCTGCCGACGGCCCGGCGAGTGCGCGGGGTACTTGTCGATGCAGTCGACCTTCATCCCGAGGAACTCGTAGATCGGCCCCATCCACTCGGCGTCGCGCTGGGCGAGGTAGGGGTTGACGGTGACGAGGTGGACGCCGCGCTCGGCGAGGGCGTTGAGGTAGACCGGCGCGACGGAGGTGAGCGTCTTGCCCTCGCCCGTCTTCATCTCGGCCACGCGCCCCCGGTGGAGCACGATCCCGCCGATGAGCTGGACGTCGAAGGGCACCATCTCCCATGTGATCTCGCTGCCCCCGGCCTCCCACGTCTTGCCGACATGGCGGCGGCACGTCTCCTTCACTACGGCGAAGGCCTCTGGGAGGATCTCTTCGAGCACCTCCTCGAGCGTGTCGAGCCAGTCGGCTTCGAGGTCTTCGAGCTGCTCGACGAGCGTCTGCCGCTCGGCGTGGCTCATCACCTCGTCGGGCTCGGCGGCCTGCCCGTCGCCGCCGACGGGCTCCTCGGCCTCGGTGGCGGCGCGGAGGCGGGCGCGGATGTCGGTCCGCTCCGCGTCGAGGTCGGCGACGGCCTCTTTGATGCGCGCCTTGAACTCGGCGGTCTTGCCCTTGAGCTCGTCGTCGGAGAGGCTCTGGAAGCGCTCGGCGTAGCCGTTGATCTCATCGACGAGGGGCTGGAATTGCGAGATGTCTCGCTCGTTCCGTTCGCCGAACAGTTTCTTGAAGACCTTTAGCATGGGGTTGGGTCGGATTCGCTGATCGCGGATTGGGGGACCGGCGCGTGCGCCCGGCGCTGCGAGCGCCCAATCGGCGAATAGAAGTCGGGGGTGGGGCGGGATTTTTGGACCGGCGGCCCGGCCGGGGCGGGTCGTACCTTATACTCTGCGGTATCGGACAGACCGGCAGCAAACTACAACCGAGGACGGCGCCTATCGGCCCAGGATACTACACGCGGCGTGCCCTGCAAATGGGATGCCGCCCCCACAAGCGGTGATCTCACGCGAGGTGCCCTAGCGCGTTCCCCCGCCCGCCGCGTTTCCTCCCGTTCTTTACGCCCGCCCGCCGTCCCCGACCTGCCGATCTGTCCCATGCTGCGCTCCGTTCTCGCCGTCGTCCTCTTCCTCGCCCCCGCGCTCGCGAGCGCCCAGCCGAGCCGGCTGACCGGCTTCGGGCTGCTCCGGATGGAGCCCTCGGCGCGGGCGGCGGCGCTCGCCGGGGCCTACGGCGTCGGCAGCGGCGAGGACGTCAACGCGCTGTTCGCGAACCCCGCCCTCCTCGACCCGGCCGACCACCGCCACCTCGCGGTGAGCTACCTCAACCACCTCGCCGACATCAACGCCGGGTTCATCGCCTACGCCTACGAGGTGGAGCCGCTGGGCGGCACCGTCGGCGGCGCGATTCGCTTCCTGTCGTATGGCGAGTTCGACCGCGCCGACGCGGAGGGCACCCGCGACGGGACGTTCGGCGCGTCGGACGCCGTGGTGACGCTGTCGTACGCCCGCGCCGAGACCGAGCGGCTGCGGTGGGGCGCGAGCGCCCACGCCGTCTTCTCCTCCATCGACGACGCGAGCGCGAACGCCCTCGCCACCGACCTCGGCGTGGCGTACCTCCTGCCCGAGCAGGGCCTCGCCCTCAGCGCGTCGCTCCGCAACCTCGGCGTCGTCACGAGCGACCTCGGCGCCGACGGCGACGTGCTGCCGACCGACCTCCGCGTCTCGATCTCGAAGCGGCTGCAGTACGTCCCGCTCCTCATCACCGTCGCGGGCTACGACCTGACCTCGTTCGAGAACGAGAACGGCACGGCGCTCAACGAGATCGCGCGCCACCTCGCCGTCGGCGGCGAGCTGCAGTTCGGAGAAAGTTTTGCGCTGCGGGCGGGCTACAACCACCGCCTCCACGAGGACCTCTCGACCGGCGAGCGGCTCGACCTCGCCGGGCTCGGGCTCGGCTTCGGGCTGAACCTCCGCCGCTTCGGGTTCGACTACGCCTACAACGCGTGGAGCTCGTTCGGCGGGCTGCACCACCTCACGCTCCGGGCGCGGCTGTAACGGAATACGGGCGGCGGCGCACGAAAGGCGGCGGCGTGCTAGTTTCAGCGGCGTCCCCTCCCACCTTCCCCCGCCACCATGCGCTTCCTGCTCCTGCTCGCTCTGTTCTACCTCGCCGCCTGCACTACGACGAACAACGGCGAGGCGCCGATGGACGACGACACCACGATGAGCGAGGACGTGCCGCGCAGCGACATGAAGGGCGTCGAGCGCGGCGAGCCTTTCACGATCGGACTCGGTGAGACGGTGCACTTCCCCAACGAGGAGGCCAACGTCGAGCTCCGGTTCAACCGCGTCCAGCGCGACAGCCGTTGCCCGGCAAACGCGGACTGCGTTCGCGCCGGTGAAGCGCTCGCGGACTTCACGCTCGTCGAGGGCGACACGACGATCAGCTTCACGCTCGAAGTCCCCGGCATGGTGATGGAGATGATGGCGCCCGACGCGGCCGAGTTCCTGCGCGTCGGTCGCTTCGCCGGAGCGCTCCTCCAACTCCAGCCCTATCCCGAGCACGCTGAGGACGCGGATATGCCCGTGACCGCGACCGTCGAGATGCGCCGCGTGACGCGGTGAGCTAGACGCGCTACCCGAGCGTGGTGTGGAGCGCTGCGAGCGCGTCTTCCGTCGAGACGATCGTGGCGAACTCGTCCTTGAGCGTCACGAGGGATACCGCGTGAACGTCCTCGGCCGAGAACCACCGACCGTCGTGGCCTTCCCGTTCGAACGCCGCCGTCGCGTCGGCCACGACAAGAGTCTCGAAGCCGAGGTCCCCCGCCATCCGCGCCGAGGTCGAGACGCAGTGGTCCGTCGTCAGCCCCACGACGACGAGCGACGTGCAACCCTGCGCGCGGAGAAAAGACTCCAGATCGGTCCCGACGAACGCGTTGTTGACGCGCTTCTGAAACACGAGCTCGCCGTCTCGCGGCGCAGCCTCGGGCTTGACCTCGACGCCGGGCGCGTCCGGCCGTAACGGAGAATCGGGCACGGTCGAGAAGTGGTGGACGTGGACGACGGGCCATCCGGCGCGGCGCCAGGCGGTCAGCAGCCGAGCGATGTTGGCCTCGGCACCCGGAGTGCTCCGCTGCCCGTACTTCGGGTGGTCGAGCCCGCGCTGCACGTCGATGACGAGGAGGGTGGAATCCGTCGAGATCATGGTGAACAGGCGGTTAGCGCTCCTCGACGCGCTGCTTGAGCAGGCCCTGCTTCTTGAGGTAGATCATCGTCGTGTCGAGCGTGCCGTGGCGCACTACCGGCGGGAGAGCTTCTTCGCCAAGTCCTGCCGGCTGTGGGCTATCGCTAGCACATTCACGTCCTCCCCCGACACCAGATACACGACTCGGTAGCGTTCCACGATCAGCTCCCGGAAGTCCTCCATCTCCAGCTCAGGCACTCGCCGTCCCATGCGAGGAAACGCTTCGAGCTGCAGCACCGCCTCGTATAGCTTGCCAACGATCGTCCGGGTGTAGTCAGGGGAGACCGTTTCGTAGTAGTCCCGGATCGCGGCCAGATCCCCCTTGGCTGCGAGCGACCACTTCACGACAGCCATCGTCCGAACTCCTCCTTCACCTCCTCCTGCGTCGCCGTGCGTCCTTCTTCTACATCGCGTACCCCGCGCTCGATCTTCCGCAGGAAGTACAGCTCGTAGATGATGTCGTCGTAGGTCACGTCTTCGTCCAAACGCTCGATCAAGCGCAAGGAGGCTCGTTTAGCCGACAGGGTATCCTGCATAGGAGTAGCGAGATTGGTGAGGACTGTATTCTACGCACGAGAGCGGAACGGTTCGCCTACGCCCGGTCTTCCAGACTGCGCTTGAGCAGGCCCTGCTTCTTGAAGTAGATCATCGTCGTGTCGAGCGTGCCGTGGCGCATCCGCTGGCGGACCTCCTCGATGCCCATCCCATCGTTGAGCCAGATCAGCGCGGCGGTGTGCGTGAGCGAGTGCGGCGTGACGCCGGGCCGCTTCAGCCCGGCTGTCTTCAGCAGACCGTTGATCCGGCTGCGGACGCTCCGCGTGTTGAGCCGCTCCCCCGCCGAACGGTGCCCGTGCGAGACGAAGAGCGGGTCCTCGGGGCGGACGCGACCGCGCGCGTCGAGGTACAGCCGGATCGCGTCCATCACGGGCGGGTCGATCGGCACTTGCTGGTCTTTGACGGTGTGCCCCTTGCCCTGCACGCGGAGGAACCACCCGAGGAGCGTCTGCTCCAAGTCCCGCATGTCGGCGCGGACGATCTCGATCTCGCTCAGCCCGGCGTAGAGCATGAGGTAGACGACCGCCCGGTCGCGCTTCTCGATCGCGCTCTTCGTCTTCGTCGCCTCCAGAAGCTGCCGCACCTCGTCCTCGGTGAACACCTTGCGCGAGTGCTCGCTCGGGCGGCGGTTGCCCTTGACCGGCCGCGCCGGGTTCTCCTCCAGCAGCCCGATGTCGACGAGGTACTGGCAGAACCGGCGGATCGCCGTGAGGTACGTCGAGACCGAGACCTGGCTCAGCTCGCGCTCCTCCATCAGGTATTTCTTGTACCGCTCGACGTCCTCCGTGCGGAATTTGAACCGTCCACGCTGCGCCGCGTGCCAGCGCTCGAACTCGTTGAGCGAGCGGCGGTACGTGCCGACGGTTTCTTTGCTTTTGTCCTTGAGGTACTCCGTGACGAACCCGTCGAGGCGGCTTTCGAGCTCGGCGACGGAGAGCGTGAGGGGCGGGCCGGGGGCGGGCATGGGGTCATAACGGCTATTGGACTCCGCAATCTAGCCCGCCCCGTCTACGCCCGCAAGCACTCCAGCAAAAAGGGCTGGCTGCGATGCGCTCGCAGCCAGCCCCGGAACGTCACGCGCCGTCGCGCGCTCAGATCGCCTCGTTCGGGTCGATGGTTTCGAGCGCCTCTTTGTACGCCTGGAGGTAGCTCGCGCCCATCGAGCCGTCGATGATGCGGTGGTCGTAGGTGAGCGAGACGTACATCATCTGCCGGATCGCGATGATGTCGCCGAGCTCGGGGTGCTCGACCACCACCGGGCGCTTCTTGATGGCGCCGGGCGAGAGGATCGCGACTTGCGGCTGGTTGATGATCGGCGTGCCCATGAGCGAGCCGAGGCTGCCGACGTTCGTAACGGTGAACGTGCCGCCCTGCAGCTCGTCCGGCATGAGCTGCTTGTTGCGGGCGCGCTCGGCGATGTCGGCGATCGCGTGCGTCAGCCCGGTGAGGTTCTTCTGCCCCGCGTCGCGGACGACGGGGACGAGCAGGCCCTTCGTACCGATGGCGACGGCGATGCCGATGTGGTAGTCCTTTTTGACGATGATCCGCTTGCCCTCGACCGACGCGTTGAGCGTCGGGTGCGTGCGGAGCGCCTCGACGGCGGCGCGGACGAAGAACGGCGTGTACGTGAGCTTGACGCCTTCGCGCTGCTGGAACGCCTTTTTGTTGTTCTCGCGCGCCTGCACGAGGTTCGTCACGTCGATCTCGTTGAAGCTCGTGACGTGCGCGCTCGTGTCCTTCGACCGGCGCATGTGCTCGGAGATGAGCTGCCGCATCCGGTCCATCTCGATGATCTCGACGCGGTCGCTCGGCTGGGTCGTCGGCTGCGCCGGTGCCGGCTTCGCGGCGGCCGGCGTCGGCTGCGCGGCGGGCTGCGCCGGAGCCTGGCGCTGCTGTGGCGCCGAGGTCCGCCCTTCGATAAAGCCGAGGATGTCCTTTTTCGTGACGCGGCCTTCCGTACCCGAACCCTCGATCGACTCCAGCTCCTGCTGCGAGACGCCCTCGGCGCTCGCGATCGAGCGG
>CAYTJT010000191.1:0-6893 GCA_964438105.1 uncultured Rhodothermales bacterium
GCGGCCCAGCGGAACGGGCCGGAGCCCTTGCAGAAGAGCGGGCGGATGAACTCGGGCACGAAGCCGGGGATCTCGAACGCTTCAGTCATCCCCCGCCGGTCGGCGACCTGCCCGCGGAGGTTGTTGCCGTAGTCGAACACGACGGCGCCTTCGCGCTGAAGCGCGAGCAGGGCTTCGACGTGCTGCTGCATCGAGTCGAGCACGGCGTCGTCGTAGGCCACCGGGTCACGCTCACGGAGCACATCGGCTTCGTGGAGTGAATAGCCGGCGGGGATGTAGCCGACGCGCAGGTCGTGCGCGCTCGTCTGATCGGTCACGACGTCCGGTACAATGCCTCGGCGGACGAGTTCGGGCACCACCTCAGCCACGTTTCCGACGAGCCCAACCGACAGCGCCTCGCCCCGCTCTTTTGCTTCGAGCAAAACTTTAAGTGCATCGTCCAAGTCCTCTTCCATTCGGTCGCAGTACCCCGTATCTACGCGACGCTGAATCCGAACGGGATCGACTTCGATGCCGAGGAACGCGGCTCCGTTCATCGTCGCGGCGAGCGGCTGCGCGCCGCCCATCCCCCCGAGCCCGGCGGTGACGACGAGCCGCCCCGCGAGCGATCCGCCGAAGTGCTTCCGGGCGCACTCGGCGAACGTCTCGTACGTCCCTTGCAGAATTCCCTGCGTGCCGATGTAGATCCACGAGCCCGCGGTCATCTGCCCGTACATCGTGAGGCCGAGCGCGTCGAGGCGGCGGAACTCGCTGTCGGTGGCCCACTTCGGGACGAGGTGCGCGTTCGCGATCAGCACGCGCGGTGCCTCGTCGTGCGTCCGAAACACGCCGACGGGCTTGCCACTCTGCACGAGAAGCGTTTCGTCGTTTTCCAACCGTCGCAGCGTCTCGACGATGGTGTGGTAGCTCGGCCAGTCGCGCGCGGCCTTGCCCCCGCCACCGTAGACGATCAAGTCCTCGGGCCGCTCGGCGACGGCCGGGTCGAGGTTGTTCATGAGCATGCGCAGGGCGGCCTCCTGATGCCACCCTTTGCACGAGAGCGTGGTCCCAGTTGGGGCCTTGACGGGGACGACGGTTTCCATGGGGTCGGGAGTCGCGTGAGTAGCTGCTCGAAGCTACACGCCCTGTCCTAACCCGGCAAGCCATCCCGCGGTCTTCGTTAGTGCGCGCTCGCCGTCACGCCCTCCTGCTGCTCGCGCTCCTTCCAGTTCTCGAACGCATCGTTGACGTAGGCCACGCAGAACCCGTGAGCATCGAGGAGCGCACTCGCGACGGCGCTGCGTACGCCGCTCTGGCAGTGCACGAGGAGCGTCTTGTCGCGCGGCAGGTCGCCGAGGTGCTCGCGGAGGCGGACGTGCGGGATGTGACGGGCGTTCGGGATGTGCTTCTCGTCCCACTCCTCCTGCCGCCGCACGTCGAGCACGAGCACGTTCGAGTAGTGGCGGCGGCCGTCGAGCTCGTCGAAGTCGATCTCCTTGAGCATCCGCAGCTTGTCGTTGCCGGCGCCGTATTCGCGCAGCGTGTGCGTCTCGACGACGCCGCGCACGTCTTCGAGCCCGATCCGGGCGAGCACACGCACGATCGTGTCCACGTCGGCGGCGTCGGCGACGAGGAGGATCGGCTTTCCAGGCATCACGTACGAGCCAACGGTCGTCGCCATGTTCGCGTCGAAGGGGACGAGGATCGAGCCTTCGAGGTGGCCGCGCATGAAGGCCTCTTTCGGCCGCGTGTCGATCATGACGACCGCGTCGTTGCCCGCGAGCGTGTCGAGCTCGGCGGCGGAGAGCCCGACCGGCTCGTTCAGCGCGCCGAGGATCGCCGGGCCGTCGCGGTTTTCCCGCTTCATCCGCGCGAAGTAGAGCGGCGGCTCGGGCTGCCCTTCGAGTATCGCTCGAACGAACGGCGCCTCGCCCTCCTTCGCCGTTTGCAGCGCCGCGTTGTACTTCTTCTCGTACCCGAGGGTCGACTGCGGAACGGCGCCGAGGGCTTTGCCGCACGCGCTGCCAGCGCCGTGGCCGGGCCAGATCTGCAGGATGTCCGGCAGCCCCTCCAGCGCGCCGACCGATTCGTACAGCGCGTGCGCAGCGGGCTCCTGCGCGCCTTCCTGCCCCGCGGCCGTCTCCAACAGATCGGGTCGCCCGAGGTCCCCGACAAACACGAAGTCGCCCGAGGCGAGGCCCATCGGCGAGTCAGCGCCGCCGCCCTCGTCGGTGACGAGATAGCTGAGGTGCTCGGGGGTGTGCCCCGGCGTGTGGACGGCCTCGATCTTGATGTTGCCGATGCGGAACGTGTCGCCGCCGCGCAGGAGCTCGACGTCGTAGTCGCCGCCCCAGCCGTACGTCCAGTCCGGGCCGCCCTCGGCCGAGAGGTAGACCTTCACGCCGTGGTGCTCGGCGAACTCGCGCGCGCCCGAGAGGAAGTCGGCGTGGATGTGCGTCTCGGCGACCGCGACGACCTTCAGCCCTTCGCTGCGGGCCGCTTCGACGTAGCGGTCGATGTCGCGCTCGGGGTCGATGACGAGCGCTTCGTTCGTCTGCTGGCAGCCGATGAGGTAGGCGTATTGAGCGAGGTGCGGGTCGAAAATCTGGCGGAACAACATGGCGAACAGGGCGAGGGTGAAGAGGTGCAGATAAAGTACCCTCGCCGCGCCGATGAGTTTTCAGCCTCCTCCCTTCTCGCTCGCTTTTGCCTCGTCCCAGTAGCCGTCCATTTCCGCGAGGTCGGCGTCGTCGAACGACCGCGCTTGCTCGGCCAATCGCGACTCGACATGGGCGAAGCGGCGCTGGAATTTGTCGAGCGTCCGTCGCAGCGCGTTCTCCGGGTTGACGCCGGTGAACCGGGCGTAGTTGACGAGCGCGAACAGCACGTCGCCGAACTCCTCCTCCCGCTCCTCGGTCGAGGCCCCGCTCTCGACGAGGCTGCGCAGTTCGTGCACCTCCTCCTCCACCTTGTCCCAGGCTCCGGCCGCTTCGGGAAAGTCGAACCCGACGCCCGAGGCCTTTTCCTGCACCCGCTGCGCGCGGAGGAGCGCGGGGAGGTGGCGCGGCACGCCGTCGAGCGCGGATCGGCGCTCTCGTCCCGCGTCGGCGCGCTCCTGCTGCTTGATCTGCTCCCAGTTGCGCAGGACCTCGCCCGTGCCCGAGACCTCAGTCTCGCCAAACACGTGCGGGTGGCGGCGGACGAGCTTGTCCATCTCGAAGCGGATCACGTCTTCGAGCGTGAACGCCCCCGTCGTCGTCTCCGCGATCTCGCTGTGGAAGACGACGTGCAGCAGCAGGTCGCCGAGTTCGCCCTTGAGCTCGTCCCAATCCTCGTCGTCGATGGCGTCGACGGCCTCGTAGGCTTCTTCGATGAGGAGGTGCTTGACCGACTCGTGCGTCTGCTCGCGGTCCCACGGGCACTCGCGGCGGAGGCGGCGGACGACGGCGACGAAGTCGGCGTAGAGGTCGGGGACGGCGGCGGCGCGGTCGGCGGCGGTGAGACCGAGGTCGTTCACGGGATCGGGGGCGGAAGCGGGGGACGGTGGGTCTGAAAACTACCGATGCATCGCGCGACTCCGGTATGACACGCCGCTGGCACTGTGGATAATTAAACTGCGGGCGGAGGTTACAGCCGACCCCGGTCCCTGTCTACCTTCCCCAGAACGCCGGCCGCGAGGCCGGACCCGTTACGGCCGGAGGCCTCTCCCCGAGAAGCACCGGCGGATTCATGTACCCATTCCTTTTAGGAGGCCAATCATGGCACGCGGAATCAACAAAGTCATCCTCGTCGGCAACCTCGGACAAGACCCCGAGCTGCGCTACACCGGCAGCGGCACCGCCGTCTGCAACCTGCGCCTCGCCACGAACGAGAGCTACAAGGACTCCAACGGCGAGCTCGTCGAGAAGACCGAGTGGCACAGCGTGGTCGCGTGGGCGCGCCTCGCGGAGATCTGCGGCGAGTACCTCAAGAAGGGCTCGCAGGTCTACTTCGAGGGCTCGCTCCAGACCCGCCAGTGGGAGGATCGCGACGGCAACACGCGGTACACCACCGAGGTCAAGGCCCGCGAGATGATGATGCTCGACAGCAAGGGCGGCGGCGGCGGTGGCTACGACGGCGGGGGCGGTTTCGACCAGTCCCGCGGCGGCGGCACCAACTACGACCAGTCGCGCCCGCAGCAGCGACAGCCGCAGCGGCAGGCCCAGCCGGCCGGGGGCAACGACCCCTTCGGCCCGGACGACGACCTGCCGTTCTAACGGCCGTCGAGCACGACGACGCACGGACGCGAGGCGGTGGCCCCAGGCTGCCGCCTCGCTTCGTTTCGAACGCTCTCGGCCCCAGAGCCGAGGCGGCCCGAGACGTCGGGACCGCGGGCCGCACTATCTCGTATATTTCTCCCGCTTGCCGGACCGGGCGCCGCCCCTCGTCCGGAGCCTGCCGCCCGTACCACCATCCGAGGACTCTCCTCACCCATCTTGGACCCCGACTCTAGTAGCCCCCTCGTGGGGCTCCTCTCGACGCTCTGGCCCATCGCTGCCGGGACCGCGACCGTCGCCGCCGAGGCGACCATCTTCGTGGTTCTGCTCGTCCTCTCTGCGTTCTTCTCGGGCTCCGAGGTGGCGCTGTTCTCGCTCACGGAGTCCAACCGCGAGACGCTGCGTGGGGCCAGGACCGTCCCCGCCGGGCGCGTGCTGACGATGCTGGAGCGCCCGCGCCGCCTCCTCATCACGATCCTCATCCTGAACAACCTCGTCAACGTCGCCGCAGCGATCTTGGCGACGGTGCTCACGGTGCAGGCGGCCCTCGCCTTCGGGTGGAGCGAGAGCATACTGCTCGTGATTCAGGTCGTCGTGCTGACGTTCCTGCTCCTCGTCTTCAGCGAGATCACGCCGAAGCTCGTGGCGACGCAGCAGAACATGAAGTGGGCCACGTTCTTCTCGGCCCCGCTCTATTTCCTGTTCCGCGCCCTCTACCCCGTCGCCGACCTCCTCGCCCGCGTCGTCGATGCGATCCAGCAGCGGTTCCGCTCCCCGGGCGCCGTGATCTCGAACGAGGACCTCAAGACGCTCGCCGATATGGGCGAGGCTGAGGGCACGCTCGAAGAAGAGGAACGTGCGCTCATCCACTCGATCGTCGAGTTCGGCGAGACGACCGTCCGCGAGGTGATGGTGAGCCGCGTCGATGTCCACGCGCTCTCCGACACGGCCACGCTCGACGAAGCGCTGGACCTGATCCGCGAGACCGGGCACTCTCGCTTTCCGCTCTACCGCGAGCACCTCGACAACATCCTCGGCGTGCTCTACGCCAAGGACCTCATCCCGCTCCTCGACGACGACCGCGTCTCGCGCGTCGGGGGCGAGGCGCACGTCTTCGGCTCGCAGCCGTCTGATTGGGCGCGGATCGCGCGGCCGGCCAAGTTCGTCCCGCTCGGCCGCGCGCTCGACGACATGCTCGCCGACTTCCAGTCGTCTAACACCCACATCGCCGTCGTCGTGGACGAGTACGGCGGGACGGCGGGCGTCGTCGCGCTCGAAGACATCCTCGAAGAGATCGTCGGCGAGATCCGCGACGAGCACGACCTCCCCGAGCCGCTCGCCTACGAACGCGTCGGGCCGAACACCTTCCGCGTCGACGCCGGGATCGACCTCGACGACCTCGTCGACGACCTGAACCTGGAGCTCGACGTCGAGGAGTTCGACTTCGAGACGCTGGGCGGGCTGATTTTCCACCTCACGGGCGAGATCCCGAAAAAGGGCGACACGGCCGCTCTGGGGCCTCTGGCGATGAGGGTGGAGGCCGTCGACAACAACCGCATCAAGCAGGTGCTCGTCGAGGTGACACGGAGCCCGGTCGAGACGAACGGCGACCCGGACTAGCGGCGCGGCGCTCGCAGGCGATGCTCGGCGCGGCGCTCGCAGATTGCCCTTCGGTTCTTCCCTCGCCTTTGCGTAGTTTGCGCGCGGTTCACGGACTCTCCACCAAGCGCTCCCGACGTGTCGAACGGCTCCCCCTCGCCCTCCGCCCCCGCAGATCGCGGGGCGTGGAAGTCCAAACTCGGGTTCATCCTGGCGGCCAGCGGCTCAGCGATCGGGCTGGGCAACATCGTCTTCTTCGCGTCGAACGCCTACCAGTACGGCGGCGGCGCGTTCTACGTCCCGTACTTCATCGCGCTCTTCGTCATCGGGATTCCGGTGATGATCGTGGAGTTCTCGATGGGCACGATGACGGGCCGCTCGCTCCCCGTCGCCATGCGGCGGCTGGCGGGGCCGAAGGCGGAGTTCGTCGGGTGGTGGAGCCTGGCGAGCGCGCTCTTCATCACGATGTACTACATCACGATCCTCGGCTGGGCCGTGTGCATGATGGTCGGCGCCCTCGGGCAGCTCTTGGAGCCGGGGACGACGGCGCCGTTCGCCCCGTTCGCCGAGCCGAGCGAGGCGCCGAGCGCCGTGGCCTACTTCTTCCGCGTGATCGCGTCGTACTGGCCGCTCCTCGCCGTGCTCGGCGTGTGGGGCGCGAACGTGCTGATCCTCTGGAAGGGCACGGCGACGATCGAGCGGGCCGTGCGCGTGTTCGTCCCGCTGATGTGGCTGTTCATGATCGGGCTGATCGTGCGCGGGCTCACGCTCGACGGCGGGTTCGACGGCGTGCTCTACCTCTTCACCCCGAACCTCAGCGGGATCACGCAGGCGGCCGTGTGGCAGGGCGCGTTCGCGCAGATGTTCTTCTCGCTCTCGCTCGGGCTGGGCACGATGACGGCGTACGCGAGCTACCTCCCCAAAGACGCCGACCAGGTCAACAACTCCCTCCTGGTGAGCTTCCTCAACTGCGGGTTCGAGTACATCGCGGGCGTCGCCATCTTCGCCCTCCTCTTCGTCTTCGCCCTCAACCCGGCGGGCACGACGCTCTCGCTCTCG
>CAYTJT010000192.1:0-6881 GCA_964438105.1 uncultured Rhodothermales bacterium
TCGGCATCGAGATCAAGCCCGCGACGGCCGTGATCTTCTCGATCGCCTTCGGCATCGCCGTGGACGACTCGATCCACATGCTGGCGCGGCTCCGGCAGGAGATGAAGGCCGGCGCCCCGCTCCGCGCCGCCGTCACCGCGACCGTCCTCGGCACGGGCAAGGCCGTCCTGCTCACCTCGCTCATCCTCTTCGGCGGCTTCGCCGTGCTGATGACGAGCGTGTTCCAGAGCACGACGTACATGGGCCTGCTCGTCTCGACGACGGTCCTGCTCGCGCTCCTCGCCGACCTCTTCCTGCTGCCCGCCCTGCTGCACGTGATGAAACCAGAGATCGCGGCCGACTTCGCCACGGACGCCGCGCCCGCCGAGACCCCGGAGCGGATCGCCGCGTAGCCCGAGGCGTTGCATACCTCATGGCCTCCGCCCCCCACACCACGCTCCGCCGCATCGGCCGCCTGCCCCGGCTCGCGCTCGTCGGGCTCGTGCGGTTCTACCAGCTCGCGATCTCGCCGCACTTCCCCTCGTCCTGCCGCTTCCAGCCGACGTGCTCGGCGTACGCGATTCTCGCGCTGCAAAAGTACGGCGCGGTGCGCGGGACGATGCTGGCGGTGTGGCGCATCCTGCGGTGCAACCCGTGGGGCGGGCACGGTTACGACCCGCCACGCTGGTTCGGCGAGACGCTGCGCGCCGAAGCCCACGCCGATGCCGTCGCCCACGACGCGGCGTGCGATCACGAGCACGCCGCGTGATGGGCTACGCCGAGCACGCCGCGAAGTCCAAAGACACCCCCGTTACGTGCGGGGTGCTGACGGTGTCGGACACACGGATGGAGGACACGGATACGAGCGGCGCCCTCCTCCGCCAACGGCTCGAAGCCGCCGGGCACACCGTCACGCGCTATGCGATCCTCCCCGACGACGCGGCGCAGATCCGTGCGACGCTCGAAGCGTGGGCCGCCGAGGTCGAGGTCGTCGTGACGACGGGGGGCACCGGCATCGCCCGGCGCGACACGACGGTCGAGGTGGCCGAGGCGCTCATCGTGAAGTCCCTCCCCGGCTTCGGCGAGCTGTTCCGGATGCTGTCGTTCGAGGAGATCGGCGCGGGCGCGATGCTCTCGCGGGCGACGGCGGGCGTTTATGGTGACGAGGGTGCGGAGACGCTGCTGTTCTGCTGCCCCGGCTCCCGCAACGCCGTCCGCCTCGCCGCCGACCGGCTCATCGCGCCCGAGCTACGGCACCTCGTCTGGGAGATCCTACGGCAGCTGTAAACGACGGCGCCTCCGTAGGTTAGGGCAACGCGAAGTCCCTTTTCGTTTTGCCGAGCGGCGGGCTACCCTGTAGCTGTTCCCTTCGGCCTATCCCTGCTCCCGATGCGATCCCTCGTCCCGCTCCTCCTCCTCGTCGCCGCGCTTCCTGCGCTCGCCCAGACCCCCGGCAACTGCGCCCCCGGCACCGCCCAGGCCGACCTCGACATCAGCGATGTCCGCGCTCGCCTGTTCAACACCGGCAGCCTGTTTTTTGGCAACACCACCGTCGCCGGCGACGGCTACATCGTCCCAAAATTCAGTGGCCTCTCTCCTCTCTTCGCCGCCAACGTATGGGTAGCTGGCCTCGTCGGCGGTGACCTCCGCGTGGCAGGCTCTACGTACTTCAACTTCGAGTTCTGGCCCGGCCCGCTGGAGCCGGGGGCTACGCCTCCGAAGCCCAATGACTGCTCGGAGTACGACCGCATCTGGATCGTAAGCAATCTGGATCTATTGCAGTATGAACAATCGGGCGTGGCCACGGCCGACCTCGCCGAGTGGCCCGTGAACTTGGGGGCTGAAGTAATCGACGGCGACGGCGTGGCGGGGAACTACAACCTCGAAGGCGGGGACCGCCCGCGCATCTACGGGAGCCAGACCGCCTTCTGGGTGATGAACGACGTCGGCAACGAGCACGCATTTTCTGAGTCGCAGCCGATCGGGCTGGAGGCACGAGTAACCGCATTCGCCATAGCCGAGGAGCCGTTCCAACGCCATACGTTCTACCGCTACGAGCTCGTCAACCGAAACACGCAGCCGCTCGAAGCTGCCCGCATCTCCGCATGGGCCGACTTCGACCTCGGCGACGGCTCGGACGACTACATCGGAAGTGACTCGACACGGGGCCTCGCCTTCGTCTACAACGCCTTCGAGGAAGATGCCACCTACGGTATCCCACCGGCTACCGGGCTCGATTTCTTGAGTGGCTCGGTCAGCTCTCGATGGCCTGTCAAAAACAACCCATCTGCGACGATCGGGCCGCCTTCGACGCCCCCCCAGTTCTACAATGCGATGAGCGGCCTGTGGAACGACGGGCTCCCAATTACCGAAGGGGATATCGGGTATATGACCGATGGACCAGTCGTGGACTGGATGTTCCCCGGCGACCCCGTCACTGAGCAGTTCTGGAGTGCCGTGAACGCTGACGGGAGTGGTGGAAACATAGCGTCTTCGGACGTTCGCCACCTCCTCAACGCCCCCCCTTTCACGCTCGCCCCAGGCGAATCGCGGACATTCGACTTCGCCGTGCTCTTTGCGCAGGGCGAGAATAACCTGGACTCCGTCACCGAACTCCGCGCCGCGAGCGACCTCGTGCAGGACGCGTACGACGACGGCTCGCTCTTCGACCCCGTCGCACCGGGCGCCGTGCTGCCTGCCCCCGTCTTGCTCGCGCCCGACGACGGCGCCTTCTTCGTCGAGCAGCTTCCGTTGCTGCAATGGTCGAGCGTTCCCGAAGCCGAGGGCTACACCGTGCGCGTCGGGCTGAACCCCACGTTCGAAAGCGCCACGACGTACTCGACCACCGAGACGGAAGGAGGGGCCGTACGACCACCGGCCAACGAAGTCGTGGACGTGTACTGGCAGGTACGGGCCGAGGACGGGATGGGCGGGCTCAGCCCCTACTCCGAGCCTCGCAGCTTCCAGTACTATCGCTTCGAGTCCGACTACTTCGGCGACGGTACGGGTGTCGTCGAGACGGCTTACCCCGATGCTGACGTGTGCCCCGGCGACAGCGACGACCCCGGCTGTGCTGAAGGCTACCCCGGCAACACCGTATGGCTCAGCCCTAACAGCACGAGCGACTACGTCCTCACCAATCCCAGCAACAGCATCCAGGATTTGCTTCAATTCGCCTCCGTCATCGACGGCGATGACTTCGAGGTTCGATTCAGCGACACCTGCGTTACGCCGGGTGCCTGCCTAGCCGTCTATGCCTCGGCCATCCCCGGCGGCGGCGACCTCATCGCGAGCGTGCCCTTCGAGCTATGGAATACCGGGGCCGAGGACGATCCCGACGACGACGTCCGCATGATCCCGATCCTCCGCGCCCTCGTCGATGCCGAGCCGACGGCGGCGTGGGCCGATACGTTCCCCGCGGAGCAAGACGTGGTCGCGGGCGAAGACACCCTCTTGCTTCCCGTGACACAGCGCATCCTCGGGATGATGCCCGACCGGCCCGATGGCTACGCCCTCTTCGCCGATGCCGCGAACGGCTTCGGCGGGCCCGGCACGACGTATATCCCCGATGAGGACGGTGACGACCAAGTCGACATCAACCCCGCCGATGGCGAGGAGTGCCGACGGCAGAACTACTACGTCGACTTCTGCTACCGCGGCGGTAGTAATCTCGTGACGGTGCCACTCGGCGGTCTCGACGGATTCATGTTCGCCGACCTCGCAGGCGACGGCACCACCCCGCCCGCCGGCACCACCATCCGCTTCGACTCCAACGAGCGGCTGTTCGAGGTCTCGGCGGAAGACGACGCACCGGACGCGCAGCCGCAAGCGCTCGCCCTCGATGCTGCGTACCCCAACCCGTTCCGCTCGACGACGACGGTGGGCTACCGGCTCGACGCAGCGGCTGACGTGCGGCTCGCGGTCTACGACGTGCTCGGCCGCCGCGTGGCGGTGCTGGCGGAGGGCTGGACCGCAGCGGGCGACCACCGAGCGACGTTCGAGGGCGCTGGTCTCGTGAGCGGGGTTTACCTCGTCGTGCTCGAAGCCGACGGGCAGCGCGCGACGCAGAAGGTGCTGCTCCTACGCTAGCCGCTTCGCCGGTTCACGCGCGCTGCCGATCGAGCCACCGAGCCGGATTCCCGGCGATGTACCGACGAACCTGCGCCAGCTCCCGCTCCGACCGGATCACGCGGTCGTGGTACCGCGCCTGCCACGCGAAGTCGTCGTGCCCGTTCCGGCGCGCCCATCGGGTGACGGCCGATTTGAACCCGCGAACGATCACGGGCAACGAGCCCGGACGCAGGGGTGGCGCGATCCCCTGCCGCTGGCGTAGAGACGCAGCATGCTGCGTCTCTACGGTCGGGTCCGCCGCGGCCGTCGGGTCCGCCGCGGCGGCAATCGCGATGATGCCGTGGATGTGGTCCGGCATCACCACGAACGCGTCGGGCACCACACGGGGAAAATGGTGCGGGATCGACGCCCAGCACCGCGCGGCCTCTACGCCCGTCGGCGACAGCCACGCCGTCCCGTCGCGGAAGATCTCGCCGAAGAACCGGCCCTTCGTACCGATCGTGACGAAGTAGTATCCCGGCGCGCCGTAGTCCCGCTCCGGCCATCGTGCGGGCTCCACTCGGTATCGGCCTCGGTACAAGCTCATGCGCTCCGGGGCTAGCCTCTCCACCAGCCGCGATCGAGCGAGCGGTACTGCACGGCCTCGGCGAGGTGCTCGCTCGCGACGGCGTCGGCCCCGGCGAGGTCGGCGATCGTGCGGGCGACTTTGAGGATGCGGTCGTAGGCCCGCGCCGAGAGGCCGAGCCGCGCGAGCGCCATCTTCATCAGGTCCTGCCCTGCCGCGTCGAGCGCGCAATGGCGGCGGACGAGCCGCGAGCCCATCTGTGCGTTGCAGTACACCCCGGGCTCGTCTTCGAAACGCGCCGCCTGCACGCCGCGCGCAGCGATCACGCGCGCCCGAACGGCTTCGGACGACTCGCCCGGCGCCCGGCGGTTGAGCTCGTCGAACGGGACGGGCGTGACCTCGACGTGCAGGTCGATCCGGTCCATCAACGGGCCGCTGATCTTGGCGAGGTAGCGCTGCACCTGGGGGGGCGCGCAGACGCACGCCCGCGTCGGGTCGTTGAGGTGGCCGCAGGGGCACGGGTTCATCGACGCGATGAGCATGAAGCGCGCGGGATACGCGACGGTGCAGCGAGCCCTCGCGATCGTGATCTGCCCCTCTTCGAGCGGCTGCCGGAGCACTTCGAGCACCTGCCGACGGAACTCGGGCAGCTCGTCGAGGAAGAGCACGCCGTTGTGCGCGAGCGAGATCTCGCCGGGCAGCGGGTTCGAGCCGCCGCCGCAGAGCCCGGCGTCGGAGATCGTGTGGTGCGGCGACCGGAACGGCCGCGTGGCGACGATCCCATGCCGCGCCGAACCGTTGAGTTTGCCGCCGACGCTGTGGATCGATGTTGTCTCCAAAGCCTCGTCGGCACTCAGCGGTGGGAGGATCGTCGGCATCCGGCGGGCGAGCATCGTCTTTCCAGCGCCGGGCGGCCCGACGAGGAGCGCGTTGTGCCCGCCCGCCGCCGCCACCTCCAGCGAGCGCTTGACCGTCTCCTGACCACGCACGTCGGAAAAATCGACCGGGTAGTGTTGGGCCTCGTCGAACAGCCGGTCGAGGTCGCGGCGGTACGGGGCCGTTCCCGTCCCTACCAACAACTCGACGGCTTCGCGCAGGGTTGCAACGGGATAGACCTCCAGCCCCTCCACGACAGCGGCCTCAGCCGCGTTCTCGGCCGGGACGATGATGCCGCGCTTCCCCTCGTGCCGCGCCCGGATGGCCGTGGGGAGCACGCCGCGCACGGGCCGCAGCGAGCCGTCGAGCGAGAGCTCGCCGAGGATGAACAGGTCGTCGAGGGCGGACGGCTCGACCGAGCCGCCGGTGGCCGCGAGGAGCCCGAGCGCGATCGGCAGGTCGAAGGCGGCGCCCTCTTTCCGCACGTCGGCCGGGGCGAGGTTGACCGTGACGGCGCCGCGCGGCACGGGCAGCCCGGAGTTCTTTAGCGCGGCCCACACGCGGTCGCGGCTCTCGCGCACCGCCCCGTCCGGCAACCCCACGACCGTCCACTTCGGCAGGTTCGGTTCGATGTGGGTCTCGATCTCGATGGGGAGGGCATCGACGCCGAGGACGGCGGCACTCCAGACGCGGGACAGCATGGCGCGGGGGGGTTGGTGGGGGACGCCCCGATAGACGCGTCGCCACACCCGCCGTAACTCGCGCCGCCTCAGATCCTCCGCACCCCGTTGTCGCGCGGCATCGCCGTCTCGCGCAGCACGCTGTCCGTCATCCAGCACGCATCGTACTCGCCGCCGCTCTGCTTCGAGAGGCCGAACACGTAGCTCACCCGCCGCCCGTCGGGCTGCACGAGGGTGACGCGCTGCGCGGCCCGGTCGCCCTCGACGCGCATCTCGCCGTACTCGGCGCGCTCGAAGCCGAGCATGGCGCCGTAGGCCGGCCCCTTCACCATCGCGGCGAACCGTTCGATGGGACCGGTGGCGCGGCGGTTGGCGGGCGAGGCGAAGCGGAACGCCGCCTCGATGCCCGCGTCGGGGTGCGGCTCGTCGTTGCGCTGCAGCGCCTCGACCTGCAGGCGGACGACCGCTTCGGGCGAGAGCTCCGGGCTGGGCCGGGGATCGTCGGACGGATCGGGGGCGGCGGCAAAGAGGAGCACGGCGAGGAGGGCGAGCGCGGGCATGGCGGCGGGGATCGAGGGGGGGTGTTCCACGGTCCCCGCGTGCCCGGTGATCCGGCCGCGCTACCAGCCCGTGACGTGGCGGGCGAGGCGGTACGCGATGTAGCCCGTCACGGCGAACATGATGGCGTAGAGCACCTCGTCCTGGTACGC
>CAYTJT010000193.1:0-6861 GCA_964438105.1 uncultured Rhodothermales bacterium
GAGTCGCTCCCGCAGCGACCGGCCTGAAGACGAGGAACTGCCACCGCTCACGCGCGCTCTCGCCGGTGCGCTCCGCGGGGCCGACGTGGACGAGGAGGACTACCGCGCGCACCTCGACCGGAAGCACCGGTGAGGGTGCTATTCGACACGAACATCGTGCTCGACATACTCCTCGACCGGCAGCCGCACGCGCCTGATCCCGTCCAACTGTTCGCACACGTCGAGCGCGGCACGGCGGACGGCCTCCTCGGCGCGACGACGCTGACGATGATCCACTACCTCGCTGCAAAAGCGGTCGGCGACGAACAGGCGCGCGAGCACGTCGGTACGCTGCTCCAGTTATTTAACGTGGCGCCGGTAACGCGAGCCGTGCTCGAAGACGCCCTCGCGCTCGGCTTCGGCGACTTCGAGGACGCCGTGCTGCACGAAGCCGCCCGACACGCCCGCGCCGACGGGATCGTCACGAGGAATACGCCGGATTTCGCGGCAGCCACGCTCTCCGTCTACACGCCTGCCGAACTGCTTGCGGCGCTAGGTCAGGAGAAAAAGGAAGAGTAGCACGAGGCCGAGTACCAACAATGCTAGTAGCGCTTTCGGTATCCCTGGTGTCGAAACCGGAGTGATCCCGCTCTCGCTTAGCGATTGGCTCGCCGCTTTTGCGCCAGGTCCTTCGAGGTGTACCTCAACGCGCACGTTGCCGTCTGCACCGTATACCTCATGCAATACGCTGAGCGTATCCAACGCAATCCGTTGACGTGCATCCGGCGTCGAGGCATCAGACCATTCCTTCGACCAGTTCTCCGCTCCATCTCCCCGCCACTCGCGCTCGCGCAACTCATCCTGCTGTGCCCTAGAAAGTCGGTTAGCGGTTTGTAGGTACTCGTTTCCGACGACCTCGCCATGAAGCCCAGTCTCGCCTCCAGCGGCCAACTGCGCGTAGTAGTTCTTATGTGCGTCGGCGGTTACGATGGCAAAGCTTCCGTGGCGTTGCGCTTGGATCTTGTCGAGCGCGATGAGGACAGAGTTCGAGTCAGCCATTCGCAATTTGCTCGTCTGATAGTGCTTGTCTGATATGGAGCGCCGCGCAGTTAATACTTCGGCATCGAGGGGTCGATCTCGTCGCTCCAGGCGAGGACGCCGCCTTTGAGGTTGACGGGGCGGGTGAAGCCGTGCGCGCGGAGAATCTGGACTGCCTTCGCCGAGCGCGCACCCGAGCGGCAGTGCACCACGAAGTCCTCGTCGCGGTGCGCCTCCAACTCGTCGATCCGGTCCTCCAACTCGTCCACGGGGATGAGCGTGCCGCCGAGGTTGGCGATCTCGTACTCGTTCGGCTTGCGGACGTCGAGGATGAAGGGGCGCTCGCCGCGGTCGACGCGGGCTTTGAGTTCGGTGACGGTGATCTCGGGGACGTCGGGCTGGCTCATCGAAGAAGCTCCATTCGAGGTGGGAGAGGGGAGGCCACAGAAGGCTTCATAATCTACCAACTCCGTCACGGTCGGATGCGGCGCGCCGACGGGCCAGTCCGGGTCGCGGCGGACGCGGAGCGTGCGGAAGTCCATCTGGAGCGTGTCGATGAGGAGGAGCCGGCCGACGAGCGGCTCGCCCACCCCGAGGAGCAGCTTGATGACCTCGGTCGCCTGGATCGTCCCGACGAGGCCGGGGAGCACGCCGAGCACGCCGCCCTCGGCGCACGACGGCACGAGTCCCGGCGGCGGCGGCTCCTCGTAGAGGCAGCGGTAGCTCGGCCCCTCCGGCGTGCAGAACACGGACACCTGCCCCTCGAAGCGGAAGATCGAGCCGTACACGTTCGGCGTGCCGGTGAGGAGGCACGCGTCGTTGACGAGGTAGCGCGTCGGGAAGTTGTCGGTCCCATCGGCGACGACGTCGTAGCCGTCGATGATGCCGAGCGCGTTCTCGCTCGTCAGCCGCGTCTCGTGGAGGTCGACCTGCACGTGCGGGTTCACGTCGCGGAGGCGGTCGCGCGCGGACTCCAACTTCGGCCGCCCGACGTCGGAGGTTCCGTGGAGCAGCTGCCGCTGGAGGTTCGACGCGTCGACCACGTCGAAGTCGACGAGCCCGATCCGCCCGACGCCCGCCGCCGCGAGGTAGAGCGCGAGCGGGGACCCGAGCCCGCCCGCCCCGACGAGCAGCACCGACGACGCCTTCAGCTTCCGCTGCCCCTCCGGCCCGACGTCGGGGAGGATGAGGTGCCGCGCGTACCGCTGCCGCTCGTCATTCGTCAGCTCCGGCAGCGCGACGACGGGGTCGGTGACGGCGGCCTCCGAGCCGCCCGCGATCGAGGGGACGATCGAGAGGGTGTCGTCGTCGGCGAGCGGCGTGTCGGGGCCGTCGAGGGTGCGGATGTCGTCCTCGTTGCGGTAGACGTTGACGAACCGACGGAGCGTGCCGTCGTCGGCGTAGAGCTGCGTGCGGAGCGCTTCGTGCTCGGCGGTGAGCGCGGCGAGCGCGGCGCCTGCGGTGTCGGCCTCGACGGTCACGGCGGACTGGTCGCCGGCGTAGCCGCGGAGCGGCGTGGGGATGCGGATGCGGACGGTGGAGGGCATGGGTTCAGTCGGCGATGGGAACGGAGAGGAAGCGGGTGCGGTCGTCGGCGAGGCGCCACGCGGTCGTCGCGGCGGCGCGGCCGTGCTCGACGGCGGTGATCGTGTAGACGAAGCCGGGGAACGTGGCCTCGGCGAGGTCAGTGGCGGAGGGGCGTGCGGGGTGGTCGGGGTGCGAGTGGTAGAACCCGACGACATCGAGCCCGTCGGCCTCGGCTGCGCGCTCGGCGCGGAGGTAGTCCCCGGCCCCGATGAGGTAGCGGCGCTCGGGCGCGTCCGCGTCGCGGTTCTCGACGGGAAAGAGGTCGGCGACGCGGACGCCGTCGCCCTCGACGCGGCCGAGGAGCACGCCGCAACATTCCTCGGGATAGGCGGCCTCGGCGTGCGCGCGGAGGCGGTCGTGCACGGCGTCGGGGAGTGTGAGCGCGTCGGCAGCGGTGGTCGTCGGCATCGTCATTCGGCGGTCCAGAAGTCGTCGGAGAGGTAGCGGGTGCCGCCGTCGCAGAGGACGGTCACGACGACGCCCTCGTCGAGACCGGCCGCGACGCGGGCGGCGGCGGCCACGTTCGCCCCGGCCGAGACGCCGACGAACAGCCCGAAGTCGCGCGCGAGTCGCCGCGCGGTGGCGTAGGCCTCCTCCGTCGAGACGGCGACGTGGCGATCGGGCACGGACGGGTCGTAGATGCCCGGCACCTTCGCCGTCGGGAGGTGCTTCAGCCCTTCGAGCCCGTGGAGCGGCCCGTCTGGCTGCATCGCCACGCCGACGACGTCCGGGTCGCGCGCCTTCAGCCCGCGCATCGTCCCGACGAGCGTCCCCGTCGTGCCGAGCCCGGCGACGAAATGCGTGACGCGGCCTTCGGTCTGCGCCCAGATCTCGGCGGCGGTGCCACGCTCGTGGGCGCGCGGATTCGCGGGGTGGTTGTACTGGTCAGGGTAGTGGTAGCGCTCGGGCTCGGCGTCGGCGCGGCGGCGGGCCTCGTGCTGCGCGCCGTCGGTGCCCTCGAGGGGGTCGGTCAGAATCAGCTCGGCGCCGTAGGCCCGGAGGATCTTTTTGCGCTCCGGGCTCGCGTTGGCCGGGAGGCAGAGGGCGACGGGGAGGCCGAGCGTCGCACCGATGAGCGCGTAGGCGATGCCCGTGTTGCCGCTCGTCGCGTCGAGGAGCGTGCGCCCGTCGAGGTCGCCCGACGTGAGCGCGTCCTCGACGATGGCCCACGCCGCGCGGTCCTTCACCGACCCGCTCGCGTTCTCGAACTCGGCCTTCGCGAAGACGGACACGGCGGGGTTCTCGACGAGGCCGGGCAGCGGCACGAGCGACGTGCCGCCGATGCGCGCACGGAGCGCCCGCGCCGCGGGCGAGGCGAGCGGCGGAGGCAGGGCAGGGGGACGAGCGAGGGCGAGGGCCATAGAACCAAAAAACGCCCCTCACGGCAGGTGCGTGGGGGCGCGGCGCGACAGGTACGAAGGAGGGTCGATCACACGGAACCGTCCTCCGAGCGCGCACGCGTCCCCCGGGGGAGACGACAGCGGCAACAGCGGAGGTCGGGAAAGCGCATCGGAACGGGCGGTGGGTGGAGGCGAGAAAACGCGAGGTCGGGAGGCGGGTTCCATCGGCGCGTGGGATCGGCGCGCGGGCGCGGACGGCGGGGCACCGGAGACTGCGCTGTTTCCGAGCGCGGGATTCCGTAGCTTCCGGTCCCACGCGCCTCACGAATCCCCGGCCCCATGGAACCGTCCGTTACGAACAACGAAGCCCTGAAGCAGGTGATGAAGGAAGCGCTCGCCGAGGTGCTGCACGAGCAGCGCGAGCTGTTTCAGGAGCTGATCGCGGAGGTGCTGGAGGAGATGGCCCTCGACGAGGCGCTCCGCGAGGTGGAGGCGATCGAGCGGCTGAAGTCGCCGCGGACCTTCGGGCTGGTGGAAGGCGAGGCGTAGGCCTCGCGCCGAGGCGCGGGCGTAACACGGTCCGGCGGGCCGCCGTAGGTTAGGTTCGAACCAACCACGGAGACGCTGCCATGAATCGCCATCTGTTTCACGCCGTCACGCTCGTCATCTTCGCCGTCGCCACGTTCGCCGTCGGGATCCGCGGGCTGGAGAATTGGGCGCTCTACGAACTCGCGGTCTACTACTTCTTCGTAGCGTTGATCGCGCAGGGCGTCCGCGATCGCTACGTGCGGCCGGCTGCCGAAGCGGCCTAGGCATCACGCCGTTTCCGGCTCCAGGGTCTCGGCGGCGGCCTCGCGCTTTTCGGCGCGGCGGCCGAGCTCCCGGATCATCCCCTTGAAGATCGACGGGTGGACGGGGAGGATGGCGTACCAGTACGCCAGCCCCAGCAGCCCCTTCGGTTCGTAGTACGCCGTCTGCGTGATGCACGAGCGCGGGGTGCCGTCGGGCGCGGGGGCGTCCGGCTCGATCTGGAACTCCAGCCACGCGCGGCCCGGCAGCTTCATCTCGGCGCGGAGCCGGAGCAGCCGGTCCTCTTCGATCTGCTCGACGCGCCAGAAATCGATGGCTTCGCCGACGCGGACGTCGGACCGGTGGCGCCGCCCGCGCTGCAGCCCCGGCCCGCCCGCGAACTGATCCATCAAGCCGCGGATGTGCCACAGCGGGTTGCCGTAGAGCCAGCCGTTCTCCCCGCCGATCGCCTTCGTGACGGCGAAGACTGATTCCGGCGAGGCGTCCACGACGAGCCGGCGGCGGTCGGTGATCATCCCCTCTTCGTTCTTCAACTCGTGGGCGATGCGGTCGCCCTGGCTGGAGGCCAGCGAGCCCGACCACGACGTCTCGACCTTGTCCTGCCGGAAGCGCTCGAGCGCGAGCCGGACGGCCGCTTCGTACGTGATCGGCTCTACGTTGAAGAGGTCCATCCCGCTCTGGTCCGTCACCACGACCTCGCTGCCGAGACCGGCGATGAGGGGCCGCGCCAAGTTCGACGGGATGGGTGTGACGAGTCCGGCCCACAGCGACGACAGCTTCGGCGTCAGGAACGGCACGTGGATGATCCGGCGCTTCAGCCCGCGTACGGCGGCGTACGTCCGGAACATGTCCTCGTAGGTCAGGATCTCGGGCCCGCCGATCTCGATCACGCGCCCCTCCGTCTCCGGAATCTGGAGGCAGTCCATGAGGTAGCACAACACGTCGCGGATGGCGAGGGGCTGCGACTTCGTCCGCACCCACTTCGGCGTGATCATCACCGGGAGCCGCTCGGTGAGGTGGCGAATCAGTTCGAACGACGCGCTCCCGCTCCCGACGATCACGGCGGCGCGGAACTCGGTCAGCGGCGGGCCGGTCTCGCGCAGCACCTCGCCCGTCTCGATGCGGCTTTGTAGGTGGTGCGAGACCTCGCCGGCGGGCTCGATGCCGCCGAGGTAAATCACGCGCTGCACCCCGGCATCGCGCGCCGCCCGGCCGAAGTTCTCGGCCGCCTGCCGGTCGCGCTCGGCGAAGCCGCTGCCGCCCGACATCGAGTGGATGAGGTAGTACGCCGTGTCGACGCCTTCCATCGCGGCGGGCAGCGTCTCGGGTTTGAGCACGTCGCCCTCGACGACGTTGGCGTGCTCGACCCAGTCGAGGCCGGTGAGGCGGTCGGAGTCGCGGGCGAGGCAGCGGAGGGCGTAGCCGCGTTCGAGGAGGCGGGGGGCGAGGCGGCCGCCGATGTAGCCGGTGGCGCCGGTCAGGAGGATGCGTCGGGACATGGCAGAGAGAGGGGTAGGCGACGGGACGGCGAGATAGGAGAGGGAGGCCGTTCCTGTATTTTCAGTATTTGTTGGAACACCGATTCGGCCTCATTGATTCATAGCCTTACCATTTCTCATTTCACGAAGCATATCTCAGGAGGCTCCCTCATGGAGACTACAGACCGCAAGAACGAAACGCAGACCTGGCCCGAACTCGCGATTGGGCTCTACGACAAGCTCACCGGCCGCGGCGCCGAGATCACGTACGAGTTCGAGGACTTCGACCTCTACGTCCCGAGCGGCACCGGCGCCGAGAGCCACGCGCACTGGAAGATGAACGGCGTCATCAAGGTCCGCACGCGCGACGAAGCGAACCGGTAGCCGCCGTGCTCGACATCCAAGCCGACCTCTCGATCAGCGTCGACGGCGAGCCCGTCTCGCTGCGCTCGGAAGGCGAAGTGCTCGTCGCGTCGTTCCGCAGCGTGCGGAAAGCGTTGCGCGTGCTCCGCACGCTCCCGTTCCCCGACGGCGCGGGTCGCCGGGCCACGCTGCGCACCGCCGCTGGTACCGTCCGCATGTCGGGCGTGGACGTGCTCGTCCGCGTCGGGCGGCGCACGGTCGCGCGG
>CAYTJT010000194.1:0-6847 GCA_964438105.1 uncultured Rhodothermales bacterium
GTGATGGCGATCTGGATGCCCGCGATGAGGTTGCCGAGCGTGCGCTGCGCCGCGAACCCGAGCACGATGCCCGCGATGCCGGCCGAGGCGAGCAGCCCGGCGCCGAGCTCGCGGAACCCCTCGAAGTGCATCAGCACGGCCGCGAGGGTCAACAGCACGATCGCGACGACGGCGATCCGGCGGAGGATGCCAACTTGGGTCGTGCGCTGCCGGGCGACGAGGTTGTCGGCGGCGTCGAGGTCGAGCCCGCGCATCATCGCGTGCTGCACCACGTCCACGAGGCGGACGAGCAGCCACCCCACGGCGAGGACGAGCGCGACGTAGAGCCCGTCGGCCGCGACCTCCCGCCAGGTCTCGGGGATCGCCTTCGCGAGGGGGAGCGCCGCCTGCACCATCACGAGCGGGATGATGAGCCGCATCGGGCCGCGCGTCTTCTGGAGCAAGACGCCGTCGAGCACAAGCAGGGCGGCGCGGCGGCGCACCACGGCGCCGATCACGCGGTAGACGACGAAGTGGAGCACGAGCCCGAGCGCGGCGGCCGCGGCGAGGAGGGCGGCCGAGCGCGCGAGGGGCTCCCAGTCGGAGAGCAGCGTTTCCATGGGGGAAGAAGCAGCAGAACGGACGAGTCGAAAGGTACGGCTCCGATCGGGACCGCTGCGCCGGTCCGCCGTGACGTAGTCCACCGAATCGCGGGCTCAAAAAATATCGCGGCGCGATGACCGTCGGGCGCGCAAGTCCACGCAATGCAAGTAGATAAGTCCCAGCGTGCCGCCATGCAGCTTTCGCCGTCTCCCCCTCGGTTCACCGCGTTCGTCGTCGGCCTCGCCGTCGGCGCGAGCGTCGTGATGGCGCTGTTCCCGCCGTTCGTGAGCCTGAGCGGGGTCGAGTACGCCTTCGTGCTGATCGGGCCGACGTGGTCGCGCTCGCTCGGGCCGGCCGGCGCCGATCTGGGGCTGGAGGCGCACCTCCACTGGCCGCTCCTGCTGATCCAGTGGGCGGCCGTGTGGGCGCTCGCGCTCGGCGTGACGTGGTTCGTCCCTCCGCCGAAGCGGTTCTACGGCGTGAGGTAGCCGAGGGAGGCTCACCGATTCCGATTACCTGTTTCCATTCATTCGGGAGGACATCATGTTTATCCGCCGACCCCTACTTGCTCTGCTCGCTGCGTTTCTCGGGGCCGCCCTGTGCGCGCCGCCCGCCCACGCCCAGGGCCTCTTCGACCGCGTGAAGGAGGCCGTCGGCAATACCGCCAAAGAGGCTGTGGACGCCGCCAAAGGCACGGCGATGGACGAGGGGATGAACCAGGCCGGCTTCCTCCTCCTCGCCGAGGGCGCCTTCGCCGGCACCGCCGCGCCGTGGATGGTGGAGGGCGAGGCGGCGGCCTTCGCCGAGATCCCCGGCAACGCCTACGTCGCTCCGAACCGCCTCGCGCTCGTGCTCTGCCAGGGTGAGGGCGCGCTCGACGGCGTCGTCTTCCAGGGCGACTTCTCGGGCGTGACGGGCAGGACCGACCTCTACCTCGCCGACGACGCCTTCACCGTCTTCCTCGTCAGCGGCGGGCGGGCGACGCCGATGCGGGGCAACGCCGGGCAGCTCGGCTCGCTCACGGCGGGCACGCTCCGCGTCGAGCCCGGCGACACGGGCGGGGTGATGGGGACGGTGTCGCTCGCGATCGGGGAGGACGCCGTGGCCGGCTCGCGCCTCATGCCCGACCTCTTCGCCCGGAGCCGCGTCGTCGAGCTCAACGGCAACTTCCGCGCGACGCCGGTCGCGTCCATCGAGCAGATCTCCTGCGGCAACTAATTGGGTGGTACCTCTGCGTCAATAATCTAAACGCTTAAAGCTATGAAACCCTGCTATTCGCTTCTCTCGATGGCTCTCGCCTTCCTCCTTTTGAGCTTCGCGCCGACGCAGGCGCAGGGCGAACTCAACGTCTACCTCGCCGCCTCGTCTGATGTGCTAGGTGGTGGCGACGCTGTCGACTACACATTGATGGTGTCTAACACGGGTACGGCGACCCTGAACAACGTCAACCTCGACGTGCAGCTCCCAGAGCAGATAACCCGGTTCAGAACCGGCGGCGTGATCGGGAGTGGGCTCAACTGCGGGAATGCAGACTGCGACCCTGATGAGCTCGTCGTGTGGGAGGTCGGCACGCTCGCCCCCGGCGCGAACCTGCGCCTCACCTACTTCACGCGTATCGCCGACAGCGCGCCCCCCGGCGATGCGACCACCACCATCGTCGCATCCGCCGATAACATCTCCGACATCATCCTGATGCACGATGTGGTGGTGGACCCATCTCCTCTCTTGAGGCCGAGTCTGGTTCCGGGCCCCGGCCCGGCGATCCCTGGAGAACCTTTTACCTATACGCTTACCTATGGCAACATCGGTGCGACGAGCCCCACCGAGGTAGTTCTGACGATTCCGGTCCCGGACGGTGCCAGTTTCCAGAGTGCCACCGGCGGGGGCACGGAATCCGAAGGTGTCGTGACGTGGTCGCTCGGCACGGTCGGGGTAGGGGCGGGAGGACGCGTCGAGATGACCGTAGTCCCGGACGAGTCATTGACACCGGGTACGACCTTGGAGGCAGAGGCAGCATTGGACTCTGGCGTGGCGACTGAGCTCGTCGTCCGCTCGGAAGCGGTCACAGAGGTCGGATCGCGTGGGGCTTTGCGCTTCGATTACGGCGTCAGCCAGAACGCGGTCGGCCGCTCCGGCTTCTTCTACCGCACCTTCACAGCGACGAATACCAGTGCGACAGAGGACCTTACCGGTATTTCGGTACGATTCCGACTGCCGCAGCAGGTCACCCGGTTCAGAACCGGCGACGTGATCGGGAGCGGGCTCAACTGCGGGAATGCAGACTGCGACCCCAACGAGGTCATTGTGTGGGAGGTCGGCACGCTCGCGCCGGGGCAGGGCCGGACGATCATCATGCCCACGAGCATCGCCGATGACGCGCAGCAGGGCGAAGTGCTCCGCTCGTTCTACCTAGCCACCGCTGACGGGCTAGAGGACCAGATAGGAGGAGGTGATCTCATTGTGGATCCGTCACCCGTAGCGAGGATTCAGGTGATCCCAGGCCCCGGCCCGGCGATCCCGGGGGAGTCGTTCACGTACACGATTCTTCTCAGCAACATCGGTTTCCAGCAAACCGACTTCGCTTTGCAGATGACGCTGCCTGAAGGGACGACGTTCAACTCTGCCACAGGGGGGGGGACTGAGGTGGACGGCGTTGTGACGTGGCAGGCCGGAGATGTAGCTGTAGGAGCCGTCGGCCGTGTGCGGGTCACGGTCGATGTAGATCCAACCTTGCCAGCTGGATCGCTCCTCTACACGACAGCACAGCTCGACACCGGCTCTGCTACGGAGTACGTCATCCACGCCTCCGCAGCCACGCCCGTCGGGGAAGAGACGGACCTCGAGGTCGCCTACACTGCGGATATCGAGTTTGGGAGCCCCGGCGACTCCTTCGATCTCACAATGGAGGCCGAGAATGGCGGGGCGGCCGATTTTACGGACGTCGCCGTGGAGTTCCGACTGCCGCAGCAGGTCACCCGGTTCAGAACCGGCGACGTGATCGGGAGCGGGCTCAACTGCGGGAATGCAGACTGCGACCCCAACGAGGTCATTGTGTGGGAGGTCGGCACGCTCGCGCCGGGGCAGGGCCGGACGATCATCATGCCCACGAGCATCGCCGACGACGCGCAGCCAGGCTCGTTCTTGCTCAGTCCTACCATGGTCACAGCAACGGGCAGCGGCGAGTCGGTTCGGTACCTCTATGTGCTGCTGGGTGAAATGGTAGACCTCGACCCCCCCGGTGCACCGCTCGACCTCGCGGCTACGCCGGGCGAGGGCGAGGTGAGCCTGTCGTGGACGGCGAACACAGAGGGCGACCTCGGTGGCTACCGGCTCTACCGAGACGCCGACCCCGGTGCCTCGACGCTCATCGCCACGGTTGACGAGGCCGCAACGAGCTACGTGGACGAGGGCCTCGACCCGGGCACCTACTACTACCGCCTCACGGCCGTAGACGACAACGGCAACGAGAGCGGGTTCTCGAACGAGGTCGAGGCCACCGTCGTCACCGTCGATGCCGAGGGGGAGCCTGGGCTCCCGACGGTCTTCACCCTCCACAGCAGCTACCCGAACCCGTTCCGTGGGTCGGTGACGGTGCCGTTCGACGTGCCGCACGCCGAAGACGTGGTGGTGACCGTCTACTCAGCGCTGGGCGAGCGCGTGGCCGTCCTCGCACGCGGACCGCACCCCGCCGCTCGTCACCGAGTGACGTGGGACGCTGGGGACGTGGCGGCAGGTGTGTACTTCGTACGCCTGCAGGCCAACTCGTTCTCAGCCACTCGCAAGCTCGTGCTGCTGCGGTAGGGTCGTGAAACGCGCAGGTAGGGGGCGGGAGCGGTAGCGTGCCCGGGTGGCATCCACTTCTCCCGTCCCACCGAGCCGCAGCGCGCGCACCGACTCGCTCGTGAAGGTGTGCTGACGATGACGATCACCTCATCCGTATCCCCCCATTCAACCCCGACACCCCGATGAAAGCGCTCCCCCTTCTCTTCGTCCTCGTTCTCGCCGTGCCGTCCGCCGGCTGCTACCACGCCCAGGTCACGACGGGGCAGACGCCCGGCGCGGTCGTGATCGACAAGCCGTTCGCCTCGAGCTGGATCTACGGGCTGATCCCGCCGGACACGGTCGAGGCCGCGTCCGAGTGTGCGAGCGGCGTCGCCCGCGTCGAGACCCAGCTCAGCTTCGTCAACTACCTCGTCTCGGCGGTCACCTTCGGCATCTACAGCCCGATGCACATCACCGTGACGTGCGCCGCGGCCGTCTCGGCCGCCGCTCGGTCGGCCGCCGCCGGTGGGAGCGAGCTCGAACTCGCCGCAGGCGGCACCGACGTGATCCAGGCGTTCGAGACGGCGGCGGATGAGGCCGTCGCGTCCGGCGAGGCCGTGTACGTGCGCTTCCGGCAGGTGCAGCCCTGACCCCGGCCGGGCACGGAGGCGTCGCTCCGGGCTCGTCTACGATCCGTTCTGCTCGTCAACACAACCCCCCCGATACCATGCGTCGTCGTCTCCTTCATCCCCTGTGCCTGCTTTCGGCCCTGCTCGTTTTCCCCGCCTGTGACTCCGGTGACTCGGACGGTAACGGCGATAGCGATGGCAACGGCGGCGGCGGATCCATCGAATGCAACGCGAGCGGCACGGGCGTCGTCGCGGCCCGCGTCGGGGGGGAGGATTTCTGCGCGTTCACGTCGGCGGCTTCCGTCGAGAACGACCTCTTTATCCTCTTCGCGATTGGCTCCTACTCCGGCTCGCCGGGCGCCACGCTCGGGATCACCACGCCGGGGGTGGAGGGGACCTACTCGCTGGGGGCGTCGCAGGAGCAGGAGAACGTGTTTGCTGGGTTCGCCGCGAGGGCCGACGGGATCGTCTACGAGGGGGGATCGGGGCGGGGGAGCGGGACGATCGTGGTCTCGAACGTCTCGGAGACGCGGGTAGAGGGCACGTTCGCCTTCGTGCTGGAGGGGTACGACGAGAACACCGGCACCTTCACCGGCGAAACGCTCACCCTCACCGACGGCGAGTTCGACGTGGCGTTGACCGAGCTGTAGTCCAGACGCCTCGCTAACGGGCGACCACCGCGCACTCGAACACGTCGGTGGCCCTCGCCACCCCCCTCCCACTCCTCCGACTCCAACCCTCATGCGGTACCTACCGACTACCCTGTTCGCTCTGCTCCTCGTCCTCGGTGGCTGCGACTCCAGCGAAGACGACCCCGTCGATGACAACGGCGGCGGGGGCTCCGCGATTGCCGGCACGTGGGAGGGCGAGGTCGACCAGTCCGGCTTCACGTACCCGGCGGTGATGGAGATCGGCGCGCTCCGCGAGGGCGAGGTCTCGGGCACGATGGCCTACCCGTCGCTGAACTGCTCGGGGACCGCCACCTACGAGGGGCGGCGCGGGGCCGAGTACGTCTTTACAGAGGACATCACCGAGAACGCCGGCGGGTGCCTCGTGCGAGGGCAGATCCGCGTCGAGCCGCAGGGCGGCGACCGGCTGGCGTGGGCCTACTACTTCCTCAACGCGCCGGACGCCGCGCCCGCCGTCTTCGGCACGCTCACGAAGCGGTGAGGCCCCGGCCCTCGGGCCGCATCCACGATTCCCCACGGACCCCTCTGGCGAAAACATGACCGGCAAACGGATGACCCCGAGTACCCTCGCCCTGGCGATCCTGCTGGCGTGGGCCGGCCCTGTGCCGGTGGCGCAGGCGCAGGGCCTCGGCGACGGCCCCTCGATCTTCGACCAGGTGGGCGATGCGATCCAACTGGCGGGCGAGGCGGCACGGTCCAAAGCGGAAGCCAACGCCCATGCCGCCCGGCTCCGCCGCGCGTTCGTGCAGGCGCACGAGACGGGTGAGGGCGTCGACGAGGCCGAGGCCGAGCTCGCCGGCTGGCTGTTCGCCCGCGACGTTCAGTACCTCGCGCTCTACGTCGTGGAGGGGCCGACGTCGACCCGGCCCGAGGCCATGGACGCCCTCACCGGCGGCCCGCTCGACGGCGGGATCCCCGCGAGCGCGCGGCCCGCGTTCGACGATTGGGTGCGGGCCGTCCGCCGCGAGCTCGGGGGGCACCGCGACGGGCAGCCCGTGTTCGTGTGGAGCCCGGCGAAGTTCGAGCAAGCGGTGGGGCGCACGGAGCCCGAGTACCTCGCGTACAAGGCGAGGCGGGACCGCTCGGAGCTCGCCGCGATGGGGGTCGCAGGGGGCCGGCTGGAGCGGAGGGCGCCGAGCGCGCGCTCGTTCGAGGCGCCGCCCGGCGGAGGCGCCCCGGCCTCCG
>CAYTJT010000195.1:0-6821 GCA_964438105.1 uncultured Rhodothermales bacterium
CCGTCGCGAGCGCCATGAGCTGGTGGCCGAGGCAGATGCCGAAGAGCGGCACGTCGCCCGCGACCGCCTCCCTCACCGTCTCGACGGCGTCGGGCATGGCGCGGGGGTCGCCGGGGCCGTTCGAGAAGAAGATGCCGTCGGGGTTCCACGCGCGGACGGCGTCGAGCGGCGTGCTCGCGGGGAAGACGCGGACGGTGCAGCCGCGCCGCGCGAACGAGCGGAGGATGTTGCGCTTGACCCCGTAGTCGTAGACGGCGATGCGCGGCCCGTCGCCCGGCGTCGCGTGGCCCTCGGTGAAGTCGTAGGGCTCGTCCGTGGTGACCCGGCTGGCGAGTTCGAGCCCGGCCATGCTCGGGTGGGCGTTGGCTTTCGCCACGAGCGAGGCGTCGTCGAGGTCGACGGAGGAGATCACGGCGTTCTGGACGCCGCCCTCGCGGATGTGCCGCACGAGCCGGCGCGTGTCGACGCCGGTGATCCCGACGAGCTCGTGGCGCCGCATCCAGTCCTCGAAGCTCTCGTCGGCGTTCTCGTTCGAGTAGTGGTCCACGAACGCCCGCGTGACGAGCCCGGCCACGCGGGGTCCGTCGGCTTCGAGGTCCTGCTCGGACGCGCCGTAGTTGCCGATGTGCGGGTACGTCATCATCATAATCTGCCCGACGTAGCTCGGGTCGGTCATGATTTCTTGGTAGCCGGACATGCTCGTGTTGAAGCACAGCTCGCCGGCGGTCTCGCCGGGGTGCCCCACGGCGAGGCCCGTGACGACGGTGCCGTCGGCGAGGGCGAGCTTGGCCGGGCGGCGGGCTACGGTAGACTCGGAATGCATGGAATCGTGGAAATTAGTGGGAGATAGACAGGGGCTCGGCCGATGCCGTCCGCTCCGTCAAACGGCGTTCCGCCAGGGGCCGGGGGGCGTCAGCGCGACCGGACGTTGCCCGGCCGATACAAAAAAAGCCTCCCCGAAACGGGAAGGCTCGACGGCTCGGAGCACGCGGCGCCGGTGAGGCTCGGGCAGCAGGAGGAAGACGCCGGGCACGGGCAGGGAGTCGGGTGGGGAGTCCGCACGCCAACGGAACCACCGCTCAGCGGGTTCCAGAGCACGGATGGAGTTCATGAGGGCTGCGAGCGGCTGAAGGTTCGGGGCGAAAACTACAGCCCGCGTGCAGCGTGATCAAGACGAACTGCGCTGCCGAGCGCCGCGTCGTCCGCTTTTCACACGGCCCCCCTCCGGCGGCGCGGAGATCGGACGGCACGGCGTGATGCCCTGCGTCGTCCCGCAGAAAGTTCTATACTTTCGGCGCCTTCGCCCGCGTTTTTCCTCCGTGCCCCCTCCGTCTCCACAGCGACTCCGTACCGAGCGCTACGACCGCGCCTACCGGCCGCGCGTCCTCGCCACGCTCGCCGTGAGCCTCGGCGTGCTGATCCTCACCTTCCGGCTGTGGCCCGTCGAGGAGCGCGCCGTCGAGCGCCCGGCCGTGGTCGAAGCGAAAGAGCGCGTTCCGATCGAGCTGATCGAGCCGACACGGCAGCAGCCGCGGGCCGCGCCGCCGCCGCCGCCCGCCCTCCCCCCGGTGGAGGTGCCCGACGACGTGCCGATCCCCGACGTGGAGCTGGAGTTCGAGGTGTTGGAGACGGCGCCGAGCCTGGACCTCGCCCTGCCCGACCTCCCCCCCGGCCCGGCCAATGACAGCCCGGCGGAGGCCCCGCCCACGTTCGTCGCGCGCGCCGACCGCAAGCCGCAGACGATGGGGTTCACCCCGCCGGCCATCCCGCGCGAGGCCGAGCGGCGCGGCATCCGGGCGCGCGTCCGCGTCCGCGTCCGCATCGACGCGCGGGGCCGGCTGCAGGAGGTCGAGATCACCGACCGCTTTTTGATCGACGGCCGCGACCGCGAGGAGCGCGTCGACGAGATCGGCTACGGCGTGGAGCAGGCCGTGCTCGACGCGGTCAACCGCACGCGCTTCCGGCCGGGCCGCCACGAGGGGCGCGCGGTGGAGACGTACACCACGATGACGGTGAGCGTCGGGGTGTGACGCCACGCCCGGCGAGGACCGTCGCGCCCGGCGAGGACCGCCATAGAGACGCAGCATGCTGCGTCTCTACAGCAGGTCGAGTTGGGAGCTCGCGGCGGGGTTGAAGCGCACGGTCCCGGCACGCCCGGCCATCGCGGCAATCTGGCGGAGGAGGCGCTCGAAGTCGTCCGGCTCCTGCACGAAGTCGATCGTCGTGCTGTCGATGATGAGGAGCGGCCCCTTCGCGTAGGCCCGGAAGTAGCGGTCGTAGGCCCCGGCGAGCTCGGCGATGTACTCGCGGCTCATGTCGCGCTCGTAAGAGCGCCCGCGCTGCGCGATGTTATGCATCAGCCGGTCCACCGAGCTCTGGAGGTAGACGACGAGGTCGGGCTGCGGGGTGGCGGGCTCCATCAGCCCGTAGAGCGTCTCGTAGAGCCGCAGCTCGTCGCCGCCGAGGGTGATGTGGGCGAAGATGCGGTCCTTGTCGAAGGTGTAGTCGGCGACGGTGGCGTGGTGGAAGAGGTCGCGCGCGCCGAGGTCCTTCTGCTGCCGGAAGCGGCTGGCGAGGAACGCGAGCTGGGTCTGGAACGCCCACCGCTCCGGATCGGCGTAGAAGTCGGGCAGGAACGGGTTCTCCTCGAACTCCTCGAGCACGAGCCGGGCGCCCATCCGCTCGGCGAGGAGGCGCGCCAGCGAGGTCTTCCCCGCCCCGATCACCCCCTCCACGACGATGTAGCGCAACGCGTCCGGGACGTCGAGGGCGCTGGACGCCGAGCGCCGATCCGGGACCGAGAGCGACTCCGGCAGCGCCGTGAGCTCGCTGGGGTCGGGGCACCGGGCGAGGAGCTCGGCGACGGTCGCGTTGTGGTCGGGGACGGAGAGCTCCGGGGCGAGGTCGGCGAGGGGCTGGAGCACGAACCGGCGCTCGGCGAGGCGCGGGTGCGGCACGGCGAGGTCGTCGTCCCACACCACCCGGTCGCCGTAGACGAGCAGGTCGAGGTCGATCACGCGCGGCTCCCACGGCCCCGCGCGCTCGCGGCCGGCGACGCGCTCCACGCGGTGGAACGCGTCGAGGAGCGCGGCGGGCGCGAGCGTCGTCCGCAGCGCGGCGGCGGCGTTGAGGAACGGCGGCTGCTCCTCGTCGTCGAGCGTGTGGGCCGGGCCTTCGTAGACCGGCGAGACGGCGAGCACCTCGACGTGGGGCTCCCGCTCTAGCGCCTGCAGCGCCGCCGCGAGCTGCGCGAGCCGGTCCCCGATGTTGGCTCCGAGCCCGACGAACGCACGCACCGGTTCGACTCGCGGCCCGCTCATGACGCTCGTGCGGCTCGGTACACCGCTTCGGCCCGGTCCACGGACCCGCCGACCGGCGGGTTCGCCTTCCGCACCGTCACCTCCGCACGCTCGACGATGTCGAACGTGTCGAGAACCTTGTGCGCGATGCGGTACGCCAGCTTCTCGATGAGGTAGAACTTGTTGCCCGTCACGAGGTCGCGGACGAGGTTGTAGACCCGCTCGTAATCCACCGTCCGGTCGAGGTCGTCGTGCTCGGCGGCGGCGCGGAAGTCGAGGTCCATCGCCACGTCCACCTCGTAGCGCCCGCCGATGCGGTGCTCCTCCTGCATCACGCCGTGGTGCGCGTAGAACACCGCGTTGACGAGGCGGACGGTGCCGGCCGAGTGGGCGGCCGTGACCGCATCGGAGCGGTCGGGTGAGAGCGGGGACATACAGCAGAGGAGTGAGACGGGTCGGCAAGATAGCGGCGGGCTGCGCAACGTGGAGCCCCCAGCCCATCCTCCACCTTCAATTCGCAGGCGCCCGCCGCGCGTCGCGTATGAGCCGGACCACGAGCAGCGCGGGGAGGGCGCCGTGCCAGAAGAGATCGAAGATGTCCTCGGGCCGCGTCAGCTCGCCCGCGGCGAGCCACTTCAGGTCGCGCCAGAGGTGCGGCTCCGGGACGAACGGCGCGAGCGCCATGAACGCGGCGCCGAGCGCGAGCGCCCACAGCGGGATCCGGTCCAGCCAGCGCATCACAGCCCCTCAGGCAGGCCGAGCCCGTCGAGGAGTGCGGCGTCCTCGGGCGCGAGGCGGCCCGCGCGGCGGTCGGCGAGGAGGCCGGAGACGAAGAGCGTGTTGTACACGCCGAGCGCGGTGTCGCTGCGCTTGGCGTGCTCGTTGAAAAAGGCGACGACGTCGGCGTTGCGGAGGTCGTCGGTGAGCGGCTGCCCCTCGACGGCGTGGATGCCGCGCGGCCCGAACGGCCCCGGTGGCGCGTCGGCCGGGAAGCTCTTCTCGGGCTCGAACTGCTTGCGCCCGACGTGGCAGCCCACGCACTGCACCGGGCTGCGGAGCGAGCGCGGCGGCGTATCGGTCGCGGCGGCGAGCGCGCCGCGTGGGCCGTAGACGAAAAAGTCCCAGAACCCGTCGGGGCGCTTCCGCATCACCGTCGTCTCGGCGAGATCGCCCTCGACCCGGTGCTCGCCGACGAGCGCCGTGCCGACGGGGTAGATCAGCCGGTCGTCGTTCGCGCGGTAGTCGGTGAGCGCGGCGCGGAGCGCGGAGACGGGGACGAAGAGGTGCCGCCGCGCCGTCGTCATCACCCCGCTGAGCTCGACCTCGAACCACGCCGGGTCACCTTCGGCGTAGGGCACGTCGGCGCGGAACGCGTCGAGGGTGGGCGGGAGGTCGCGGGCGTCGGCATACGTCGCCTCGAAAAACTCGACGAGTTCGTCCCAGTCGAGCGTGTCGTCGCCGTCGGCGTTCGCGGCGTCGAGCGCGGGCCGCCAGCGCGGGTCGAGCGCGTCGGGGTGGAGGCGGAAGTCGTCGCCCTCGCCCGAGAGCAGCCCGGCCTCGACGGCATCGCCGCCCTCGGCGCCGAGGTACGACCCGAAGTAGAAGCGCAGCAGCCGCTCGGGATTCCGCTTGTCGATGTCGAGCGCGAGCGCGTCGCCGGACGCGTCGCCGTCGGCCGCGCCGTCACCGGGCATATCGGCGTCGGTGCAGCCGACTAGTAGAGAGAGGGCGAGCGGGAGGAAGAGCGCGAGGGTGAGAGGGCGCCGTGCCTTTCGCGTCTGCGCTCGTAGTCCGCGCCCCCTCCTCCCGTTCTCCGGTTCGTCCTTTCTCCTTTTCATCGTGCCGACCGTCATCCGGGTCCGAGTTCGGCGAGGTACGCGCGGGCGCGTCGGTCGCCGGGGTCGATGGCGAGCAGGCGTTCGAACATCCGCCGCGCGTCGGCGGTGCGGCCGAGCTGGGCGTAGGCCACGCCGAGGTTTCCGTACGCCGGGGCGTAGTCCGGCCGGGCGCGCAGGGCCTCCTCGAACTGCTCGGCGGCGCGCTCGCTCTCCCCTGCCACGAGGTACACCGAGCCGAGGTTGACGCGCGCCTCCGCGAAGTCGGGATCGAGCGCGACGGCGCGGGCGAGGGCCGGTTCGGCGGCGTCCGCGCGGCCCGCCTGCAGGTGGATGAAGCCGAGGTTGTTCCACGCCGCCGGGTGGTGCAGCGGGTCGGCCTCGACGGCGGCTTCGAGCTGATCGACGGCGGCGTCGGTCTGCCCGAGCGCGGCCAGCGCCTCGGCCCATTCGATGCGTGCCTCCACGAAGAGCGGCTGGATCTCGACCGAGCGACGCAGCGGCGCGAGCGCAGCCTGCGGGTTCCCCCGCCTGTTTCGCGCGACGCCGAGCCAGTAGTGCGCCCAGGCATGGTTTGGATACGCCTGCGCGGACTCGCCGAGGACGCGCTCGGCGGCCGACAGGGAGTCCATCAGCATCAGGCTCCGCCCGAGCGCGATGCGGGCGTCGGCGCGGTCGGCCCCGGCGGCGAGGCCGCGGCGGATGCGCGCGGCGACGTCGGGGAGGTAGGCCGGGATCGCGTGCTTCGTCTCGTAGAGGTGGAAGTAGGCGAGGGCCGCTTCGAGGTCGGCCTCGCCGGGCGGGAGGGGCTCGGCGGGCTCGAGGAGGTTGACGAGCACGAACGGCTCCGCGCGCTGCTCCTCGCGTTCGAGGCGCCCGGCCGGGCGGGCGGGCGGGAGCTCGCGGCGGATCCAGTGGTCGGTGAACGAGACGTGCGGGATGTCGGACGTGCCGCCGACCTGCATGTGGCAGCTCACGCAGTCGCCCGTCATGGACTCCGCGACGGACCCGGCGCCGGGGCGCGAGCAGACCTCTTCGTGCGGGCTCGCCGCTTCGTGCGGGCTCGCCGCCGCGTCGCCGCCGTGGCAGCTCCGGCACGTCGCGTTGAAGCTGTCGGGGCCGAGCTCGGCCGTCGGCTGGTGCGGGTCGTGGCAGGTCGTGCACGTCATGGCGCTCTCCTCGAAGCACGCGCTGAGGGCGAGCCGGAGCGCGTGCGAGGCGATGCCGAAGTCGTCCTGATCCGCGATCTGCTCCTGCTTCGCGAACACGGCGCGGTGCGACGCCAGCGGCTGCCCCGGGCGGAACGTGGTCGGGTCCTCCCCCGCTTTGAACACGGTGAGCCCTTCGAGGTGGCACTGCTGGCAGACGCCGAGCTGCACGTCGCGGTCGAGCAAGGCGAGGTCGACGAGGTCGGCGGCGCTCCCGCCGCCCGCGAGCTGGGCCTCGACGTGGTCGGCGGCCGGGCCGTGGCAGCGCTCGCAGGTGATGCCGAGCGGGAGGTCGTCGTAGTGGTTCTGCGTGAACGCCGTGTGCTCGGGCAGCCCGTTGTGGCACGTCATGCACTCGAGGATCGCCGGGCGGCTGAAGCGGCTGTTCGAGGTGCGGTAGCCGGGGCTCATGTCCCAGAGCTCGCGCTCGACGTACCACGTCAGCGGCATCTCCGTCACGAACCCGTTCTCGCGCATGA
>CAYTJT010000196.1:0-3649 GCA_964438105.1 uncultured Rhodothermales bacterium
CCCGTCACCTCGGGGTCGAACGAGGACGCGACGAAGTTGAAGGGGTTGACGACGCGGATGCCGACGTCGAGCGAGCGGACGTACGGGTTGCGGAACCACCGCTCTGGGACGGTATAGCTCGCCGAGAGCAAGCGGACCTTGAGGAAGTCGGTGTCCTCGACCCACACGCCCGCGATGTCGAAGAAGTCCGCCGGGCCGACTTGGAGATTGCCGTCGGCGTCGGTCGGGATGCGGTCCTCGTCGGCGAAGCCGTTGAAGAAGCGCAGCACGTCGTCGACGTTGACGCCCTGCGCGCCGAACTGGTAGTCGGCCGTCGCGAAGAGGCGGAGGCGGTCGAAGAGTGTCGCGCTCACGCCGAGCGTGCCGAACACGTCGGGGAGCGCGCTGCCGAGCTCGGCGTTGCGCTCCACGTCCACGAGCGCACCATTTTCGTCGAACGTCGGCTTGCCGCCGCGCAAGAACCCGATCGGCTTGCCCTCCTCAACCCACTGCCCGAGGAACGTGAACCCGCCGACGGAGAACGGCGCGATCCCGCCGTCGTCGATCACTTTGTTCTGGAGCGTGTTGAGCGAGGCGTTGAGGCGGAGGTCGACGGCCCCGCCGTCGAGCACGAACGCGGTGGCGGCGAACTCCCACCCCTTGTTCTCGATCTCGCCGACGTTGAACAGTTGCGCGGCCAAGCCCGCCGTCGGGAGGAACGGGACGGTGAAGAGGGCGTCCTCGGTGCGCGCGTTGTAGTACGTCACTTCGAGCGCGACGCGCGCGTTGTAGAGCCCGAGGTTGGCGCCGACCTCGAACGTCCGCACCCGCTCCGGCCTCAGATCGTCGTTGCCGACCTGGTCGAAGGTGTAGGCGATCTCGCCGAGGATCGGCGTGGCGAGGACGAGGCGGTCGTTCGCGAACGGCGTCGGGAAGTTGCCGGCGAAGCCGAGGTTCGCGCGCAGCTTCAGGCTCGGCACGAGCGTCTGGAGGACGTCGCTGTTCCGCCAGAATGGCTCGTCGGAGAGCTGGTAGGCCGCGCCGATCTTCGGGTAGAATACGAGCCCGATCTCGTCGCCGAACGCCGAGTTCGCGTCGGCCCGGATCGCGCCTTCGATGAAGTAGCGGTCTTTATAGCCGATGTTCTCTTGCACGTAGACCCCGTAGTTGGCGACCGTCAGTTGGAAATCGGTCGAGGTCTGGTCGGCGGCGTTGTTGACCGACGACGTGCCCTCGGCGATGTTGTTGGCGATGAGCGCGTCCTGCTGGTCGTCGTCGCGGAAGACCTGCCCGCCCAGCGTACTGATAAACGAGAAGTCACCGACCTCGGCCTGGTGCTGCGCGGTCCCTTCGAGCGTGAGCCCGAGGAAGCGCCGCGTGATCCGCTGGATCTGGCTCGTGATCGGCGGCAGCCCGACCTGGCTGAGGAACGACGGCGCCTGCGTCTCCTGCTCCGTGCTCACGCGGTAGTCGAGCCCGACCGTCGCTTTGAACGTGAGGTTGTCGAGCGGGTTGAAGTCGAGCTGCTGCGAGGTCTGGAAGCGGCGCGTCTCGCCCTCGTAGCCGTAGAGGTCGACGACGTTGCGGATCGAGTCGCGGACGGCGTCGAGTTCGTCGGCCGTCATCTCGTCGAGGTTGCCGTCGGTCCCGCCTTCGAGGTTGCCGAACGTGGCGAGGCCGTTGTTGGCGTTGAGGTCGCGCGTGAAGTCGGCCGTCGTGAAGCCGAACGTGCCGTTGTAGCGGATCGCGGGCGTGACGCGCGCGCCGACCGTCGTGCGGAAGCTGTACTGCTGCTGCTCGTTGCCAGAGCGGAAGCCCTCGTCGCCGTAGATGCTGCCGGAGAAACTGTAATTGAGGGCTTCGCTGCCGCCCGAACCGCCGAGGCGGTACTGCTGGATCAGCCCGGCGCGGTAGAGCAGGTCGCCGGTCTGCTCGAAGCGGAGGAAGTCCTGCGTCCCCTGCATCCACCCGAACTCGGACTCGAACGAGAACGACGCGCGGCCCGCGATCCCGCGCTTGGTGAAGATCTGGATCACGCCGTTCGCAGCGTCGGAGCCGTAGAGCGTCGTCGCGGCGCCGCCTTTGATGAACTCGATCCGCTCGATGTTTTCGAGGGGGATGTCGGGGAGCGCGCTCGACTGCGCGCCGCCCGAGTCGATGTCGAGCGCGGACGCCGTGTTGAGGTTGTCGACGCGGACGCCGTCGACGTAGATCACGGGCGTGGTCGAGGTGCTGGCCGAGACCGGCCCGCGCGAGCGGATCAGGCTGGCGGTGCCGGGCTGACCGGACGAGAAGCGGATCTGCGCGCCCGGAAGCTGCGCCTGCAGGAGTTCGTCGAGGCGGTTGCCGGGGTTCTCGGCGAGCTGGCGCGGGCTGATGACCTCGACCGTCGTCGAGAGCCGCTTGCTCTCGACGGCCGCGCCCTGCCCGGTCACCACGACCTCTTCGAGCCCGAGCAAGTCCTCCTCCAGCGCGATGTCCTGCTCGACGGCCGCGCCGGCGGCGACGGCGACGGGTGCCTCGTACCGCTTGTACCCGATGAACGTGGCGACGAGCGTGTACTCGCCGGGCGGCACGGCGAGGATTTCGTACTCGCCGTCGACGTTCGTGGCGCTGCCGAGGCGGAGCGCTTCGACGAAGACGTTGACGCCGGGCAACGGGGTGCCGCTGCCGGCATCGGTGACGACGCCGCGGATGACGCCGTCTTGCGCGAACGCGGGGGCGGCGAGGAACAGAAAGGCGAGGGCGTAGAAACGAAGCATGGCGGTCTCCCTGCGTGCGTGGATGGGGGCACTCCATCCACAGGCTAGGGCGCGCGCGGCCCGTCGCTAACGGCTTTGTTGTCGCTCGCAGCCCGCCGCTGCGAGTCGCCGCCGGGTGTTGCGAGATGCAGGCGGCAGGGCACGGATCGCCCCATGCCTCGCGCCCGCCCCACGCACACGCTCGGCGCACAGAAAAAGGCCGACCCTGGAGCTATCCCTTCTCCGGGGCCGGCCGATTCTCAATCCCGCACGCCGCAGGAGGAAGGTGCGACGATTGGTTATCTGTCGCTACGGAAAACCTCGTCCCGAGTTGCCCTCGTGTCGCAAACGGCCGCCCGATGTTGCGGATGACACCGGAGCGGCCGTGAATCACCGCGTGCTCTGTTTAGAAGCTCGAATCATGTCATCTCGACCGAGCGTAGCGAGTGGAGGACCCGAAGGCTCGGCGAGCCAGATCTATGCTGGCGCAGCGGTAAGTGCTTCGAAAGATCCCTCGGCTGCGCTCGGGATGACTCATTCCTGTAGCTTCTCAACAGAGCAATCGCCGCTCAGCCGAGCGTCGCGCTGACGCGGTCGCGGTAGCTCCGGCTCATCTTGAGCTGCCGCCCGTCGCGCAGGATCACGACGGCCCCGCCGTTGAAATGCGGGACGATCTTCTTCGCGCGGTCGAGGTTGAGGATCGTCGAGCGGTGGATGCGCAGGAAGCGGCGCGGGTCGAGCCGCTGCTCCACGTTGCGCAAGCTCTCGCGCAGGAGGTACGAGGTCGCCCCGACCTGCAGCCGGACGTACACCCCCTCCGCTTCGACCCAGTCCACGTCGTTCGGATCGAGAAAGACGAGTTGGCTGCCGGTCTTGATGACGAGCCGTTCGTAGTCGCGCGGCGCGCGGTCGTCGGCGTGGTCGTCCAG
>CAYTJT010000196.1:3749-6795 GCA_964438105.1 uncultured Rhodothermales bacterium
GCCGCAACAACAGACGCCGACGAGGTCGATGTCGGGTTCGCGGTCGAGGAGCCGTTGCAGCCGGAGCCGCGCGGGCGCCTCATCGTCGACGACGAGAGCACGGATACGCTCGCTCATGATGTCTTCCTCCGTCGGCCCCGCCACCCCATTGCGGCCTTACGGGCCGGTCGTTGCGGGCGTTGTACGGGCGCGGGGCGGGCGGATTGAGGGTAAAAATGCTGCACCCCGGCTCGCAACGCGCAGCGGCCGGTTGGCACCCCCCGCCCCGCTTGCAGTTGCTCACTGCGTTCGCTCCCGGCATCGCGTGGCTGTCCCCCTCGGCGAGGGGGACAGCTTTTCGGTCCCTAAGCGACAGCGATGGACCGGGAAGCGGGGGGTCAGGCGAGGGCGCGGAGGCGGCGGACCCGCTCCTCCATCGGCGGGTGCGTGGAGAAGAGGTTGGCGATCCCGCGCATCCGGCCCGAGAACGGGTTCACGATGAACATGTGCGCCGTGCTCGGATTCGCCTGCATCGGCACGCGCTCGGCGCCCTCGTGGAGGCGGACGAGCGCGTCGGCGAGGGCGTTCGGGTCGCCGGCAATCTCGGCTCCGCCCTCGTCGGCGGCGTACTCGCGCGAGCGGCTGATCGCCATCTGGATGATCATCGCCGCGATCGGCGCGAGGATCAGCATCAGGAGAGCCGAGAGCCCGCCGCCGTTGTTGTCGCGCCCGCCGATGGGTACGAAGATCGCGAAGCGCGCGAGGAGCGTGATGGCCGAGGCGATCGTCGCGGCGATCGACGAGGTCAGGATGTCGCGGTGCTTGATGTGGGCGAGCTCGTGCGCGATCACGCCCGCCAACTCGTCGCGCGTGAGGCGACCGACGATCCCGTTCGTCACGGCGACGGCGGCGTGCTCGGGGTTGCGGCCCGTGGCGAACGCGTTGGGCTGATCGCTCGGGATCACGACGACGGTGGGCATCGGCAGATTCGCGCGCTGCCGGAGCGTGTCGACCATGTCGTAGAGCTCGGGCGCCTCGGCGCGCGTCACCTCCTGCCCCCGGTACATCTTCAGCACGATCTTGTCGCTGTACCAATAGGAGAAGAAGTTCATCGCCACGGCGATCGCAAACGCGATGACGAGGCCGTTGGTGCCGCCGAGCGCGTAGCCGATGAGGGCGACGAGCGTGATGAGGACGGCCATCAGTCCGGCCGTGCGGATTCCGTTGTGCATAGCGTCAAATCGTCAGGTGGGATCGGCACCGTAAACGGACAAACGGCGTGCCCGGATGCGCGCCTCACCCGATGTTCACGGATCGTCGTCGGACTGCAGCCGCTATCGCACGATGCGGACCTCGACCTTTTCGGCCGCGCCGCGGTTCTGCCCGATCGCTTCGGCGGCGGCCTCGGACAGTTCGATCAGAAACCCCTCGCTGACGGGCCCGCGGTCGTTGACGCGGACGAGCGTGCTGCGGCCGGTCGCGGGCATCGTGACGTGGAGCACGGTCCCGAACGGCAGCGTCCGGTGGCTCGCCGTCAGCGCGTCGGGGTCGTAGGGCTCGCCGCTGATCGTCTCGCGGCCCTCGTACGAGTCGGGGTAGACGAGCGCGAGGCCGACCTCGTCGGGCTCCGGCGGCGGCGCGGGCTCGCGGTAGTGCTTCGCGCCGACGGAGTCGGGGAGCGCGACGATCGTGCCGGCCGGGAGCGGGGCCGTCGTGAGCGTGTTGACGGCGAGGAGGCGCCCGACCGTCGTGCCGTAGCGCGCGGCGATCGTGTAGAGCGTCTCGCCGCGCCGGCTCGTGTGGACCTGGTCGTCCGGGGCCGTCGAGGCGGTGACGTCGTAGCCCCGCGTCGGCCGGACGACGGACGGTGCTGGCTGCGCTCCGCCACTGACGACGAGCTGCTGCCCGATCGTGAGCGCGTCGCTGCGGAGGCTGTTGCGCTGCCGGAGCGCGTCTACCGTCGTCCCGTACTGCTGCGCGATCGCGAAGAGCGTCTCGCCCTGCTGCACGACGTGCACTCGGGGCGCGCCCACGGCCGACGGCGACGGGATCACCACCTGCCCGCTCGTGCCCGCGCCGATCACGACGCGCGATATCGTAGCGGGCGGCGGCGGCGGCGGCGGCGGGCCGGTGGGGACCGGCACGAGCGGGTCGAGCGTGAACTCGCGCCCGTCCATCGCCGTGATGACGGACGGGCCGACGTCGGCGGGCGCGTCGGCGTACTCGTCTTCCGGCAGTGGCACGGCTTCCGCCGACGGCGTTTCTGTGGGATCGACGGGCTCGGGGAGATCGGCCGGCTGCACGGGCGGCGCGGGCGGCTCCTCCGCGAGCGGAAGGTCTTCTGCCGGTGCGCCCCCGTCCGGGCCGAGAACGAGTTGCTGCCCGATGCTGATGGTGTCCGTCGTGAGGTCGTTGAGCGCCTTGAGTTGGTCGACGGTCAGCCCGTTCGCGCGGGCGATTTTGAAGAGGGTATCGCCGCTCTGCACGACGTAGACCGGGGCGGATTGCGCCCACGCCGTCGGCGCCGTCGCCACGGTCGCGCTCAGCGCTGCGATCAGCACGAGCGCGGCCGTGCGCGCCGCGCGGAAAACCCGTCGTCGGAAGTCTCGCATCGTCGGTGCTTGCTTGGTCGGTCTAATCATCGTCGAACCCGATCCCCTGCGCTTCGAGCAGCGCGCCCTGCAGCTCGGACCGCGCGTGGGGGTCGGAGGCGCGGGTGGCCTGCTCGATGCCGGTCTGGTAGGTGCGGACCGCGTCGTCCGACCGCCCGAGCGCTTCGTAGAGCTTGCCGAGGTGGTAGTACGTCCCGACGTAGTCCGGGTGCTCGTCGGTGAGCCCTTCGAAATACCCCAGCGCATCGCCGACCTCGCGGCGCTTGAGATATTCCTGCGCGAGGGCGTACCGGATAAAGGGGTCGTCCGGGTCGTCGTCGTGATACTGGAGCAGGGTTTCGAGGCGGTCCATACGGAGTGGGAGGCGTGGCAGCAGCGGATCTAGCGGTGCAAACTACGCCCTACCAACCGCCTCCGGCACCGCCGCCGCCGAACCCGCCGCCGCCGAACCCGCC
>CAYTJT010000197.1:0-6772 GCA_964438105.1 uncultured Rhodothermales bacterium
ATCGTGGGGACCTCGCCGGTCTCGATGACGTGCTGGAAGCGGCGGATGTCCTCCTTCACCATCTGCCCGAGGACGGGGTCGAGCCAGCGGGCGACGGAGGCGCCGAGGTCGCCGGCGGGCGGGCGGTACGCGATCCGAGCGTGGATCTCGGTCCCACCGTGCGGGCCGTCCTTGAAATTGACGTGCCCGGCGTTGTGCACGTCGGCGCCGGGGAGCGAGCGCCACACGAGCCGCTCGCCGGGCACCTCCTCGACGATCTCGGCGGTCCACGCCAGGTCGGGGAGCGGGCCGGGACCCTTGGCCGTCCACCGCGAGCGCCGGTTGCCGAGGTCTTCGACGCGGCGGAGGTGGTGCATGAAGCGCGGGAGATTCTCCAGCTTGCGCCAGAAGTCGTAGGCTGCCCTCCGGTCCACGTTGACTGTGAGCGCCTCGGCGATCTCCACGGGCTCGGGCTGCGGGTTATCGGCCGTGCTGATGCCGAGCTGCTGGAAGGCGGGGCAGTGCCCCGTGGCCCCGCGGTAGACGAGGACGCCGCCGATCCCGGCGAGGAGCACGCCGCCGAGCGAGCGGCGGCTCAGCCCGGCGAGCGCGAGCAGGCCACCGCCGACCGTGGAGGCGATGCGTTCGGTCTCGCCGACGTTGCGAGCGTTCGAGGAGGAGGTGCGCGGCCGGACGTAGCGCGGCGGAGACGCGGGAGCGTGTTGGGCAGGCATAGCAGAGATAGGCGATGATGCAGAGGGGCACCGTGTTGTACCGCCGCCGCCCCCACAGGTGCCCGGCCCCTCTATTTAATCGCGACCCCGCTCCGAGAGCGCCCGCGCGTCAGGCAGGCTCAGCCGCCCGACGGGTCGGAGCACGCGAGGTCGAGCGCGTGGACGGTCTCGTCGTAGAGGGTGCGCGCCCGCGTGGGCGTATCCCCGATGCAGAGCACCCCGAGCTTGCCGAACTCGGAGAGCGCGCCGATGAGGTGGAACACGACGCCCTCCTGCGTGGCGCCGTGGAAGTGGAGCTGCTGCTCTACGGCGATGTCCACGAGGTCGCGCGGGGTCAGCCCCCGGTAGCAGTCGTTGACGAGGTTGTCCGAGGCGAAGTAGAACAGCGAGCGGCCCGCCGAGGTGCGGTGGAGCCCGCTCGCCACGTCGTAGGTGCCGTCGGTCAGAAACTCCAGCATGTCGTAGGGGTGCGTCGTGCCGCCCTTGCGGAGGTTGATCTCGATGGCGTAGTGCTTCCACTCGGTCCCCTCGCGAACCGAGACGAAGTCCACCCCGAAGCGGCCGAGCGCTCCCTTTTCGGCGAGCACGTCGCCGACGCGTACCCCCGCTTCCTGGATGTCCTTCCGGTAAACGCCGTTCGCGGGGAACGTGCAGCCGAGGAAGACCTGCCCGCTCGGGCCGCCGAGCACCTGGTCGTGCGTCGAGATCACCTCCGGCTGCCCCGCCGGGTTGACCCGGCACTGCACCGACGGCGACGCCTTCATGTCGCCGTCGACCCACGCCTCCACGATGCCGCCCATCTCCGCGTAGCTCGCGGCGAAGTGGTCCCACGTCTCGCCGGCCGCTTCGTAGCGGAGGCGCTGGGGCAACGCCTCGCGGACCCACGCATCGAGCCCCGCCCCCTCGGGCGCGCCCTCGAACCGGAACACCGCATTCCCCTCGCCGCTGAACCCCTCGTCGAGCTTGACGACGGCCTTGCGGAGCCCGGGGTTGCGACGGCGAAGCGCCGTCAGAGCCTCGACCGCGTCGTCCATGTCGCGGAGGTCCTCGGCGCCGTCGGGGAGCGCGATCCCCGCCTCGCGGAACGTCCGGCGGCTGCCGCTCTTCGTGCCGAGGTCGCTGAGGGCGGGGTCGCAGGCGTAGAGCGGGATGCCGAGGCGGACGGCGAGGGTGCGCTCCAGCTCCGTCGCGTTGAAGCAGGTGAGGTGCGCCGAACTCAGATCGGGGATGGCGTTGCGGATGCGCCGGATGAGCCGCGGCCGGTCCAGCACCTTCTGCGCGAGGGGGATCTCGGAGCCGTCGTGGCAGGCGAGGTGCATGAGCCGCTCGCGGGCGTGGACGCTCGGGATGCCGGGGAGGAGGTGGAGGTAGTAGTCGATGATGCCCGGCGCGATCGGCTGGCTGGTGACGAAGATGAGCCGGGTGTTCGGCATCCGCAGCAGCATCAGCGTGAAGAGCATCCGCTCCTCGTAGTGGTGCACGCCGCTGATCTTCTTCAGCTCCTCCGGCGGCAGCGAGAGGCTGGGCACGACGACGACCGTGCGCGGGACGAGGCGGTGGGGGAAGACGCGCTCGAACTGCTCTGGGAACGAGCCCTGCAGCGTAGCGAACTGTTCCAGCTCGTCGGGGGAGCCGGGGTCCGGCCACATCGTCGGGGGCGGGGCGATCGTCGGGATCATCTCAGGTACCGGTCTCGGATAGGGTAGCGCTCGATCGGATGGAGAGCAGGGGGCACGGCGTGCGTCGGAGCGTCCGCTCGGTGACGCTCCCGAGGAGCGCGTGCTTCAGCCCCGTCAGCCCGTGCGTCGCCATCACGATGAGGCCGTGGTCCCGCTCCCCGGCGAGGGCTACGATCTCGCGGTGGGCCGCCCCCGTGCGGACGTGGTACTGCGCCGCCGGGGCGCCGCCGACCTCACCGTCGAAACGGCGGAGGTAGGTTTCGGCCTGTTCGGCGAGGGCCGCCATCTCCTCCACCGGCATCACCCCGCCCTCGGTGTAGAACGCCGGGTACGGCCCCATGTCCCCGAGCACGTGCACGAGCTCGACCGGCGCACCGAAGTGTGCGGCGAACCGCTTGGCGTAGGCCAGCGCCGCGCGGCTCGACGCGGAGAAGTCCACGGGCGCGAGCACGGGCGCGCTCGGGCTCGGCGCCGTGCGGCTGGCCGCGTTCGGCACGGTCAGCACCGGGCAGTCCGCCCGGCGGACGACCTCCTCGGCCACGCTCCCGACGATGAGGTGGCGCACGCCGCGCCGCCCGTGCGTGCCGAGGACCAGCAGGTCGGCCTCCACCTCCGCGGCGTAGTCGACGAGGGCGTCGGTGGCGTGCTCGCCGTGGCGGATGACGAGTTCGGGGCCGAGCTCGTCGAGCACTTCGGCCCCGCCGAGCGCCCGCTCGACGAACGTGCGGAGGCGAGCGAGCGAGACCGACTCCGGCTCGTCCGGCTGCGGTGCGCTTCCGTATTCCGGCTGGAACACGGAGTGGGCGTGCACGAGGTGGAGCCGTGCGCGGAGCCGCTCGGCGAGGTCGGCGGCACGGAGGAGCGCGGCTTCGGAGCCTTCGGAGTAGTCGAGCGCGCAGACGACGGTAGACGGGCGGGCCATGGCCTCGAGGGCTAGGGAGATGACGCGTGCCCCCAAAGTGCCCCGCCCCGCACTCTGCTGCTGACAGCCCCGACATCGCTGCCCTGCCGGGCCGCCCCGCCCGCGCCCGTGGGGGCGGGCCTTACAGCCTTCATTTCCAACAGCCGCGGCCTAGCGCAGGATCAAGGGGTCTTCTGTGGGAGGACCGAGGATCGGAGAGGGAGGACCGAGAATAGACCCGCGCTTCCTGACCGCTCCACCCTCCATCTTCTCTCCTCCATATTCAGTCAGCGAGAGCGGGGGGTTAGGCCAGCGCCGCCCGTTTGCACAGCATACCCCTCGCGCTAGCCCTCCCCCACCCTATCGGCGACGAGGGCTTCGGCGTAATCCCGGACGGCGTCACACACGGCGCGGAAGCTGTCGAGGATCTCCTCCTCGGTGCCGGTGGCCTGCGCCGGGTCGGGGAAGCTGTGGTGGATGCGCTCGGCGTCGGCCGGGAAATACGGACAGCGCTCGCGGGCGCTGTCGCAGACCGTGAGGACGAGGTCGAAGTCCCGCCCTCGGTACGCATCGACGTGGTCCGACGTGTGCCCGGAGATGTCGACGCCGGCCTCGCGCATGACCGCCACGGCGCGGGGGTTCACGCCGTGCGTCTCGACGCCGGCGCTGGCGACCTCGGCACGATCACCGGCGAAGTGCCGCAGCCAGCCCTCCGCCATCTGACTGCGACAGCTGTTTCCGGTACAAAGAACGAGTATGCGCATCGGGGGCAGAGGGCTGGTTTGGTGAGCGGAGTTCAGCAGCAACCGCAGTCGCAGCAGCAGTCCTCGCCGCAATCGCAGCAGTCACGGTCGCAGCAAACTGGGGTCAGCAGGGTCGTGTCCATATCGGACCTCGTGGGTTTGGGGGGAAGTTAGCCACAGCACGCACGGCGGCAGTCGAACTCGCCGAAGAGCGTGCCGACGGCTTCGTGGAGACGCCGGAGCGCATCCGCGTCGAGGCCATAGTTTCATCGTACACTTGCGATATGCGATGATACGACGCGAACGCCTCTCTGTCAACAGGGCGTTCCCCGCGACGCCCCCGCCCTCGCCGTTTGAGCGACGGCGCGCGGACCGCGCTTTGCGGCCTCACCGCAGTGGTAAGAATCTTCGAAATCCCCCGGCGCTCCCCGCCCCGAAGCGCTTTAGCGAAGCCAGCCGTAACGCTACCCTGACAAGAAGAGGCGGCATTGGCGACAAGCGGCTAAACCTTTGTCGCTGGCCGATACCGAAGCGCGAGTGTTTCTACCCACCAGCCCCTCGCCCCCCATGCGCCGCTCTCTTCCTCCGCGCCGCTCCCCGGCCCTCGCCTCAGCCGCGCTTCTCGCGCTAGCCCTCTCGCTCTCCGCTTGCGACTCGGCAGCCCCGGGGCCGAACTACTCCCGCGCCTTGCTGACTAGCTACGTGCAGGAGGCGATGCCGTTTGCGAATGTGCAGGGCCAGACGTGGGACGCGGCGGACGGGCCGGACGCGGTGTTCGTGCTGATGGATGCCGACGGCGACGAGATCGCGCAGAGCCAGACCTACCCCGACCTCACCCGCGCCGACCTCCCGCTGCGCTGGAGCTTCCCCCCGAGTCTGGCGATCACCGAGTTCAGCGCCTCGTACTACATCGCGCTCTACGACCAGGACGGCGACTACCTCACGCCCGTGGCCACCACAGACCGCTTCCGTCTCCAGGAGTTCGCCGATGCGGGTTTTGCGACGACGTACACGTTCGAGAGCGCGAGCGACACCCTCGCCTCGCGCGTCGAGATCCGCTGGGAGGAGTAGCGACGGAGCGGGACGTACCCCACCACGACAAGCCCCGGCGCCCGATGTGCGGTGCCGGGGCTTCTCTGTGCGCGTTCGGTGTCGCAGGGCTGGGGAATTGCGACGTCCTGCTCGGAGAAACGGGACACGGCGGATTAGCACGGTGAGTCGTCCAGCGAGCCCTGCCGCTCGTGCTCGTGGTGGAGGACCACGCCGGGCTCCGCGCGTTCATCCGCAGCCAGCTCGACGGGCGGTACCGCATCGTGGAGGCGGCGGACGGGGCCGAGGGACTCGCGGCGGCTCGGACGCACCGGCCCGACCTCGTCCTCTCCGACGTGATGATGCCCGAGCTCGACGGGGTCGCCCTCACGCGCGCGCTGCGCGCCGACGCGGCGCTTTCCGACGTACCCATCATCCTCCTCTCCGCGTGGGCCGACGAGCAGAGCACCCTAGCCGGGCTCGACGCGGGCGCCGACGACTACCTCACCAAACCCTTCTCCCCCGACGAACTCCGCGCCCGCCTCGCCAACTTCGTGACGACGCGCCGGCAACTCCGCGAACGCTACTCCGGCGAGGTCGTCGTCGCGCCGAGCAACGTCGTCGTGCCTTCGGCCGAGGCGGCGTTTCTCGGACGCGTGCGGGACGTGGCCGAGGCGGAGCTCGCCGAGGCGTCGTTCGGGGTGGACGCGCTCGCGGCGGAGGTCGGGCTGAGCCGACGGCAGTTGGGGCGGCGGCTCCGGGCCGCGCTCGACACGTCGCCCGGCGCGTTTCTACGGCAACTGCGGCTCGCGCGCGCGGCGCAGTTGCTGGAGCAAAAGACCGGGACCGTCGCCGAGGTCGCGTATTCGGTCGGCTACCGCGACCCCGACCACTTTGCGAAGCAGTTCCGTAAGTCCTACGGGACGCTGCCCTCCGCGTATCCGCCTCCCGAGGTGGCTTAAAGCGAAAAGCCCGTGCCTGCGGGGGCACGGGCTTTTCTGGAGGTGACGGGCGGATTCGAACCGCCGTACGAGGCTTTGCAGGCCTCTGCCTAGCCACTCGGCCACGTCACCGGAGGCGTCTCTAAGATACCCAACGAGCGAACGAAGGTTCTGAGGATACGCGGCGCGCCCGGCAGGACTCGAACCTGCGACCGGCGGTTTAGCTATGGTCCTTTTGCGCGAGGCGTCAGGCACCCCGGCCAGGATTCGAACCTGGACTCAACGGCTTAGAAGGCCGTAGCTTTATCCAATTAAGCTACCGGGGCGAAGAAGGTGAGCGATAAATGAGAACGTGTACGGAGTGCGATCAGACGCTGCCTTTATCTCAATTCTACAGGAGCGGTTCCAAAACACAAGCACGGTGCAAAAGTTGCTTCAATCGCTACTGTGTGGAGCGCTGGCGAAGAATCAAAGCCGATGAAGTGGAAAGCAAGGGCGGTTCTTGCGCCGACTGCGGCGGGGTCTTCCACCCTGACGTGTTCGACTTCCACCACACAAATCCGGCGGAAAAAGAATACCAATGGGCGAAGTTGCGGCTATTCTCCGCAAAGCGGCGGCGAGTTGAACTCGCAAAGTGCGTGCTACTCTGTGCGAACTGCCATCGTTTACGGCACACCTAAAGCTAGCCGCAGACGCGGCAGTCATAGTCGGGGGGAGTGTCAGGATTTCTGTGTACGGGTCAGGAAGGGGGTGAAGCGATCTGGCT
>CAYTJT010000198.1:0-6754 GCA_964438105.1 uncultured Rhodothermales bacterium
GTCGAGAAAGGTCAGTCAGGGACGACCTCGTACACAACATTTCTGACAGTCCCCGACTTGCTCGGAGTCAACCCCATCGAATACCCAAAGGGCGATGTAGCGACGATAAAGTCTAGGCTTGGTCCTGCCTGTACCGAACTACGAAGGATTATCAATAACCGCGGCCCTCTCTGAAATCTGGAAGCATGAAATCACTACAGGAAATCGAGAAACTGATTGACAACATTTTAGCAACCGATTGGCAACGAAGGCAGGGTCGAAAGGTGCCGGAAACGGATAGCATCGCATTAGGAAATGATGCGGTCGAATTGGACGCTACAGTCTTATATGCCGATCTCGCAGATTCCACAGGATTAGTCCAAGGTTACAAAGATTGGTTTGCTGCCGAGGTCTATAAGTCGTATCTGCTCGGCGCTTGCGAGATTATCCGAAATAACGAAGGAAACATTACAGCTTTCGACGGAGATAGGGTAATGTCGGTATTCATTGGCGACTCGAAGAACTCGAATGCAGCGAAAGCAGCCCTGCAAATCAACTATCTCGTCACGAAGGTCATCAACCCCAAAATGAAATCGAGATACCCCAACTCCTCTTATGTATTGAAGCAGGCTGTCGGAATAGATACGAGCAAATTGTTCGTTGCTCGTACAGGAATTAGGGGATCGAATGACTTGGTCTGGGTAGGCAGAGCTGCTAATTATGCAGCCAAGCTGTGCGATGTGAGGAATCAGGAATATGCCAGTTTTATTACCGAAAGCGTATTCAGCAAACTTTCCAAGTCATCTAAGTACGGAGGTGAGAACAACCGCCTCATGTGGGACAAGTTTATGTGGTCCGATATGGGGATACCGGCATACAGGTCGTCATGGCATTGGAATGCCAAGCTAAAATTCAGACATCGAGAAATAGCCGCCTCGCTGCGCTCCTCGCAATGACAGCCTCGGGGGAGCGAGGGGATCATCCACGATGAAGCAGACCGAGTACTTCAAGCGCCGCGTACTGGAGCACCGCCCATACATTAAGCTCGAATGGTGCGAGCAGACCGTCCGCGAGCCGGAGGCCACCGAAGTCCAACCGGACAGTCGCATCCGCCACTGGCGCTATATTCCAGAACTCGGCAAGCACCTGCGCGTCATTACACTTGACGATGGGGAGACGTTGCACAATGCCTTCCCCGACCGGAACTACACGCCGAGCGAATAGGCCATGACCTTCGAGTACTATCCCGATACCGACACGCTCTACATCGCCCTTCGCACGGCGGAGAGCGCGGACGCCGCGGAGGTGGCCCCGGACGTGGTGCTCGACTACGACGCGGATGGCAGCGTGATCGGCGTGACCATCGAGCACGCCAGCAAGCGCGCCGACCTCAGTTCGATCTCGCTCTCGCAGGTACCGGCCCTGGCGTCGGCCGCGTGAGCGCACCGTCCGCTCCTCACAAAGACGACCTCGGTGAAGCGAGAGTTCGCTCCGCCGCACGCTCCCCGAAGCCGCACGTTCAGACTACGCGCTGCCGACGGGGAGCACGCACCGCACGACGGTGCCGCCCCGCGCGCGCGGACGGATCGCCAGCCGCGCCCCGATGAGCTCGGCGCGGAACCGCATCCCGTGGAGCCCCATCCCCCGGTGCACCCGCTCCTCGGCTAGCTCCCCGCCGGACGGGTCCGCCAGCATGTAGTCGGCGTCGTCGAGGATCTGGTAGGGGACGCCGACGCCGTCGTCGGCGATCTCCAGCACCACCTCGTCGCCCTCGCGGTGGAGCGAGAGGGCGATCTCCGACGCCTCCGCGTGCTTGGCTGCGTTGTTGATCGCCTCCTGCGCGATCCGGTAGAGGTAGCGCGCGTCGCGCTGCCGTGAGAGCGCGACGGTCTCCACATCGCACCGGCTCACGACCTCGGGGTGAATCTCTGCGAGCTGCCCGCACAGCCGTTCGAGCGCGTCGCTGAGCCCGTGCGGCGAGGCGTCCACCGGACTCAGCCCGCGCGCGAGGTTCCACGCCGCCGTCTGCGCCGACTCGACGTACTCCAGCAGCTGCCCCACGCTCTTCGCGTGGGCGGAGCCATCCGCTTCGAGCTGCTGACGGAGCGCGCTCGTGAAGAAGGCGATCCCGGCCAGCTCCTGCCCCAGCCCATCGTGGAGGTCCATCCCGAAGCGCTCGCGCTCGCGCTCCGCCGCCTCGTGGATCGCGCGGTCGCGGCGGACGCGGTAGGCGTTCTCGCGGTCGGACACGTCGTGCTGCAGCCCGACGAAGTAGACCACCTCCCCGCCCTCGACGACGGGACTCACGAAGAGGTGGTTGTAGAAAAGAGTGCCGTCCTTTTTGTAGTTCCGCAGCACGACGTCGCACGGCTCGCCGGCGCGGATCGCGGCGCGGAGGTACGCGAGGGCGGACTGGTCGCGGTCGTCGCCCTGGAGGAAGCGGCAGTTCCGCCCGAGGACCTCGTGGCGCTCGTACCCCGTGAACGCGCAGAAAAAGTCGTTCACCCAGACGATGGGGTTATCCTCGAGGCGGGGGTCCGTCAGGAGCGCGAGGTTGTTCATCGAGAGGAGCGTGCGCTCGAGGACCCCGCGGTCGAGCACGCGGTTGATCGTGGCCCCCCCTTCGGTATCCGCGCGAGGGGCTTGGTCGTGGGTATCGCCCGCCATAGTCGTTAGCGCTCCGTCGATTCAGAATCAAGGTACCACCCTGACTATACGATTGCTAGCGATTTGCACAACGCTCGCACCCGCCCCCACTCCGTGCCCCACTCTCCCTCACTCAGCCGCCCCATCGTCTACGCGCTCACGGCCCTGACGATGGCGGCGTTTGCGGCCAACTCGGTCCTGTGCCGCCTCGCCCTCGCCACCACGGCGATCGACGCGGCGACGTTTACGGCGGTGCGCGTCGGCGCGGGAGCGCTCGCGCTGTGGGCCGTCGTCCGGCTGCGGAGCCCTGGAGTCTCGGGGGGAAGCTGGGCCTCGGCGGGGGCGCTCTTCCTCTACGCCGCTGCGTTCTCCGTCGCCTACCTCGCCCTCACGACGGGCACCGGCGCGCTCCTCCTCTTCGGCGCGGTCCAGCTCACGATGATCGGCTGGGGGCTGGCGCGCGGCGAGCGGCTCTCGGCGCGGCAGGCGGTCGGGATGGCGGCGGCGCTCGGCGGGCTCGTCTATCTCGTTCTGCCCGGGCTGGAAGCGCCCCCGCTCGGGGCGGCGCTCGTGATGGTGGCGTCGGGGGTGGGCTGGGGCGTCTACTCGCTGCGCGGGCGCGGATCGACGCAGCCGGCGGTCGATACGGCGGGCAACTTCGCGCGGGCGTCCGTGCTCACGCTCGCCTTCGCCGTGGCGTGGTGGGCGGTGGGCGCGGACATGACCCTCGACGGGCGCGGGCTGGGCTACGCCGTCCTCTCCGGCGCGGTCACGTCCGGGCTGGGCTACGTCGTGTGGTACGCCGTCCTCCCGGCGCTGCGGGCGACGAGCGCGGCGACGGTGCAGCTCAGCGTGCCGGTGCTGGCCGCGCTCGGCGGGGTCGCGTTCGTCGGCGAGGCCGTGACGCTGCGGCTCGCGCTGGCGTCGGTCCTCACGCTCGGCGGGATCGCCCTCGTTCTCCGGGCGCGCTAACCTGCGTCAGTCGGGGTCGTACTCGACAGCGGTGACGGTCAGCCGCTGCTCGCCGCGCGGCGTAGAGAGCGTGATCGTGTCGCCGACGGCGTGCCCCGTCACGGCCCGCGCGATCGGTGCGAAGAACGCGACGCGGCTGGGGTCCGTCGCCGCTTCGTCCACCCCGACGATCGTGAAATGCCGCTCGTCGCCGTCGCTCGTGACGAGCGCGACGGTTGCGCCGAAGCGGACCTCGGCGGGCGGCGGGTCGTGCGTGAGCACGCGGGCGCTCCCGATCCGCGCCTCCAGATCCGCGAGCCGTCCGTTGACGATCGCGAGCGCGCGCTTGCGCTCGTCTTCGTCGCCGCCGTCGGTGTCGAGCGCCGTGCGCTCGGCCTCCAGCTCGGCGCGTTCGGCGTGGAGCAGGCTCAGACCGCGCGGCGTGACGTAGTTCGTCGCGCCCGGCGGCAGCGGCGCGCGCGGCGGAATCAGGACGGGCCCGCTCGGGGCGTCTTCTTTGGTAAACGCTCGGCTCATAGGACTCAGCGGAGGAGGAGCGCGGCGGCGGTGACGAGCGCGAGGGCGGCGAGGAAGAGCGCGAGGACCTGGAGCACGCGCCGCTCGGCGACCTGCTGTGCGATCCGTTCGAACTGCTTTCTGAGTTGGATGCGGGCGATGGCGGCGCGGCGGCGCTCTGGCGTGTTCATAGACGAAAAGAAGCTGAGGAGAGAAGTGGTTCGCCCCGAACGGAGCAGGGTGTCGGGCGGGTCAACCGCCCCAACGGCGGGCGCGTTCCTCGCGCGGACGGGCTGTGCCTCCGAAAGCCGAGGTAAAAAAAGGGGCTGCCCCATCGCTGGAGCAGCCCCTCGGGAAACCCTAAACCCCGGCGAGAGGGCCGGGCTCCCGTACTCGTTTAACCGAGCCGGACGACGTTCTCAGCTGCCGGGCCTTTCTGGCCCTGCGTGACGTCGAACTCGACGCGTTCGCCCTCTTCGAGGGTCTTGAACCCGTCACCGGAGATCTCGGAGTGGTGCACGAAGCAATCCTTCGAGCCGTCTTCGGGAGCGACGAAGCCGAAGCCTTTCGCGTCGTTGAACCACTTAACTGTTCCTGTAGTACGCATACTGCTAATACCTGCTGGTGTTGGTCGGGGGTCGAGGTGCGGTGAATCCGCGTCGTCCGCCCGTCATATCCGCGAGTCCTGCGCCCCTCACGATGAGCGTGAGCAAAAGAAAAGGGACCTGGATCACATCGATTCAGGTCCCTTGCAACTGTAATGCTGCCGCGCCGGTGGCGCGTGATCTACTCGATTGAGGGGGATGATACCGCGCCACGCCCGCCGAGATCCGCGTTCACGCACTATTCTCCGCACGCCACCCTCGGCGCGTCGAGGCCCGAGCATTCCGCAGTCCAGCGACGAGCCGTGTGGCATGTAACTTCGGGCCGAACCGACTTCTGCCCCCGTGCTCCGCAAGATCCTCCACATCGACATGGACGCGTTCTACGCCTCCGTCGAGCAGCGCGACGACCCGTCGCTGCGGGGGCGACCCGTGGTCGTCGGTGGGCGGAGCGGGCGCGGGGTCGTGGCGGCGGCGAGCTACGAGGCGCGGCCCTACGGCATCCACAGCGCGATGCCGATGGCGTGGGCGCGGCGGCGCTGCCCGGAGCTCGTGATCGTCCCGCCGCGCTTCGCGGTCTACAAAGCCGTCAGCGCCGAGGTCCGCGCCATCTTCCACCGCACCACCCACCTCGTCGAACCGCTCTCGCTCGACGAGGCCTACCTCGACGTGACGGAGCCGAAGCGCGGTCCGGCCTCGGGCACGCTCATCGCCGAGCAGATCCGCGCCGAGATCCGCGCAGCGACGGGGCTGACGGCGAGCGCGGGCGTCTCGTTCGGGAAGTTCCTCGCCAAGACGGCGAGCGGCCTCGCCAAGCCCAACGGCTTGCGTGTGATCACGCCCGATGAGGCCCCGGCGCTCGTCGCGTCGCTGCCGGTGGAGGACTTCCACGGCGTCGGCCCGGCGACCGCCCGGCGCCTCCGCACGCTCGGCATCCACACGGGCGCCGACCTGCAAGCCCGCAGCGAACGGGAGCTGCGCGCGCACCTCGGCAAGGTCGGCGGCTGGCTCGCGCGCGTGGCGCGGTGCGAGGACGAGCGGCCCGTCCGCCCCGACCGCGAGCGGAAGTCCGTCGGCGTAGAGCGGACGTTCGCGCACGACCTTCGCGACCCGGCTGAACTCGCCGACCGTCTCGGCCCGATCGCCGCCGAGCTCGCCCGCCGGCTGGACCGGCACGACGTCGCGGGCCGCACCCTCACGCTCAAGCTCAAGAGCGCCGCCTTCGTCACGACCTCGCGCAGCACGACGTTCACCGCCCCCGTCCGCGCCGAAGTCGACCTCCGCACGCTCGGCACCGCCCTCCTCCACCACCCCGCGCCGCCGGCCGAGCCGGTCCGCCTCCTCGGGCTCACCGTGTCCAGCCTCGTCCCGGCCGGCGCGCCGCGCCAACTCGCCCTCCCGCTCTACGACGCCGTAGGCGCGGCGGCATCCGCCGTGGAGTAAAACAGAAAGGGCTGCCCCGGAGTGGGACAGCCCTCGAAAATCGGTGCCTCACGAAGAGGCCGAGTTTCGTCTAGCCGAGGCGGGTCACGTTCTCGGCGGCGGGGCCCTTCTGGCCCTGCGTGATTTCGAACTCGACGCGCTCGCCCTCTTCGAGGGTCTTGAAGCCTTCGCCGTTGATCGCGGAGTGGTGGACGAAGCAGTCCTTCGAGCCGTCCTCGGGCGCGATGAAGCCGAAGCCCTTGGAGTCGTTGAACCACTTAACGGTGCCTGTCGTGCGCATACTACTGTACCTGCTTGTTTTGTTGTTCGGCGCTGGGCGGTCGATCCGCCCCGTCCGCCTTCATGTCCGCGAGTCCATCACCCCTCGCGGTAGGCGCGAGCAAAAAGAAAGGGCCTGAGTCTGAACCCAGGCCCCTGCACCATCGGTTCTGCTGCCGCTCCGAGGAGCGCGATCTGCTCATTGAGTCCATAATACGCATAAAGATGGAAAGGATCCCGGGTTCATTTTCTATTCGTGCGCAGGGGTGAGCCACGCTGCGTCAGCCGGGGACGCATCTTTTTGTATTAACCAGTGGTGCTAGTTCAGAGGCCGAACTCAGCGATGGAGAGGCGGACGA
>CAYTJT010000199.1:0-6737 GCA_964438105.1 uncultured Rhodothermales bacterium
GGAACCCGGCGGCGGCGGGGCTGTGGAATGCGCAGCCTAGAAATCCGCGCTTATGAACGTCCGATTCGCTCTCCTGTTCGCCGTCTCGCTCGTCCTCACGACCGCTGCGCCCGCGCTCGCGCAGATCGACGCGCCCGAGCCGCTCGTGGTGATGAACCTCGCGGCGCACCCCGACGACGAGGACGGGCTGACGCTCGCCTACTACCGCCACGTGCAGGACGCCGCCGCGTACTCCGTGATCTACACGCGCGGCGAGGGCGGACAGAACGAGATCGGCCCCGACCTCTACGAGAAGCTCGGCGCGATCCGCACGGACGAGACCGAGCGCGCGGCGCGCCTCCTCGGCACGCAGGTCCGCTTCCTCAACTTCTACGACTTCGGCTATTCCAAATTCGCGTCGGAGTCGTTCGAGGCGTGGGGCGGGCGCGACAGCGTGACGGCGCGGCTCGTCTACCTCGTCCGCAAGCTGAAGCCGGACGTGATCTTTACGAACCACGACACGCTGACGGTCGGCAACACGCAGCACGGGCACCACCAGGTCGTCGGGCTCTCGGCGTACGACGCGTTCGCGCTCGCCGCCGACCCGAGCTTCCACCCCGAGCACCTCGCCGAGCCGGGCGTCGATCTGTGGCAGCCGAAGCGGCTGTTCCTCCGGAAGTGGCGCTGGCGCGGCGGCGAGGGCAGCCAGGCCGCCGACGTGAAGGTGCCCGTCGGCGACCTCGTCCCCGGCCGCGACGTGTCGGCCGCCGACATCGCCATCAAGGCCGTCGCCGAGCACCGCTCGCAGGGGTTCGACAAGTTCGCCCCACGCTTCCGCCGCGACACGACGTACTTCCAACTGCTGCGGGCCGCGCCGGGCGTCCCGCCCCTCCCCGACGACGCGACGAGCCTCGCCGCCGGGCTCGCTCCGAACGAGCACGCCGCCGACGCGGACCTCGCGTACCTCATCGACAGCGGGCGGATCACCGCTGGGCTGCCGGGCGACGCGACGCTCCAACCCGACGTGGCGATCGCGCTTCCGGGCGCCGACGTGCCGGTTCGGTGGACGCGCGACCTGGCGTTCCATTCGAGCGCGGGCCAGCCCCACCCCGTCGAGATCGTGTTCAGCGGGGCCGTCGACACGACGGTGACGGTCGCACCGGGGGCCGCGCCCGCCGCCGTCCTCCGTATTCCTGCCGATGCGACGCCGACGCTGCCGAAGCACGCGCGGCAGTACGACCGCACCCTCAGCACGCCGCCGGTCCAGTACGCCGTCCGCCGGCCCGGCGACGCCGACGCCCTCTACGCCGCCGGCCACCTCGCCCTCGAAATCGCCCCGCCGCTCGCGATCGAGCCCGCCGCCCAGGTGATCCGCCTGCGGCCGGGCACGAACCGCATCCCCGTCCGCGCGCTGGTTTATGACGGCGCGGTGGACTCCGTCGTGGTCGGCATCAACATGAACGAGCGCGGGCCCTCCGAGACGCGCATCACGCTCGAAGACCAGACCTTCGCCGTGCCCGCCGACGGCGTCCTCGACGCGGCCGTCGAACTCACGCTCGACGAGGCGGAGGTGACGCCGGGGCCGTACCCGCTCACGATTAGCGCCGTCCCGCTCACCATCGAGGGCGACGTCGCCGAGCGCGGGGTGCCCGTTTCCACCACCCAACTCGCGCGTGCGCTCCCGCCTGTCAGCGTGCCCGAGGGGCTGCGCGTCGGCTTCGTCAAGAGCTACGACGACGCGACGGCGAACGCCCTCCGCGACCTCGGCGCGACCGTCGTCCCGCTCGACGCGGCGGCGCTCAGAGCGGGCGACTTCGACGACCTGCACACGATCGTGGTGGACATCCGGGCCTACCTCGTGCGCGACGACCTCCGCCGCCACAACGACCGCCTGCTGGACTGGGTGCGCGACGGCGGCCACCTCGTCGTCAACTACCAGAAGACGTTCGAGTGGAATCCGGGCTACGATGACCCGTTTGTGGAGGGCGAGCAGAACCCGGCGGGCTTCGCGCCCTACCCGCTGTTGCTCGGCCGCGACCGCGTGACGGTCGAAGACGCGCCCGTTACGCTTCTCACGCCCGACCACGCCCTCTTCCGCGAGCCGCACGAGATCGCAGCCGCCGACTGGGACGATTGGGTGCAGGAGCGCGGGCTCTACTTCCCCGCCGACTACGACGACCGCTACGTCGAGCTCTTCGCGATGAGCGACCCCGGCGAGGCGCCGCTCCGTTCGTCCACGCTCTTCGCCGAGGTCGGCGACGGGACGTACGTCTACACCGCGCTCGGGTGGTACCGGCAGCTCGCCGCGTTTAACCCCGGCGCGTACCGCCTCTTCGCGAACCTCGTCAGCCTCCCGCTCGCGGACGAGCGCGCCGCGAGGGGGGGGAGCGACGCCCGGGCCGATGGCTGACGACTTCGCCCCGCCACCGCGCTTCGACGGGGCGACGTTCGACTCGTACCGCCCGCAGAACGAGGCCCAGGCCGAGGCCCTCGCCGAAGCGCAGCGCTTGGCCGAGCGCGTGCGCGAGCGGTACACGGCTTCCGCCCTCGCGCGCTGGCTCCGCCGCGACCGAACCCTCCGCCACGGGCTCTACCTCGTCGGGCCGGTGGGGACGGGGAAGACGCACCTCCTCGTCTCGATCTACCGCACGCTCCACGGGCCGGGCGACCGGACGGACGTGCCCGTCGCGTTTCTCCACTCGTCCGCCCTCTTCCGTGCGACTGAGCGCCCCGAGGCCTACGCCGAGCGCCTCGCCGAGCGGTTCCGCGTGCTCCTCGTAGACGAGGTCGAGCTCGACGATCCGGCCAACGAGGTCCGCCTCATCAACGTGCTCAAAGCCCTCCAGCGCCACGGCGTGACCGTCGCGGCGACGAGCAACGCCGAGCCCGAGAAGTTCGTCTCGGCCGAGTTCGGGCGGGACCGGCTGGAGCGGTTCATCTCCGAGGAGTTCCGGCAGACGTACCACGTCGTGTTCGTCCCCGGCGAAGACTTCCGGCGGCGGCTCGCCAAGCCCGGCCGCGCCTTCGTCGGCGCGGCGGCCGACGCGGCGATGCGGATCCACTACGACCGCGCAGGCGGCGACAAGCGCTGGCTCGACGGGGCCGAGCTCTACCGGCGCACCGTCGACACCGAGCGGCAGGCGCTCGCCGACGAGCTCGCCGCGCCCGGCGCGCTCTACCTCGCCGACCTCCGCGTCGCCTCGACCGACGACGCGCTCCGCCTGCTCCGCGTCGTGGACGACCTCTACACGCATCCCGACCCGCCGCTGCTCTACTTCTCGTCCGAGACCCCGCCCGAGCAGTGGTTCACCGCCGACGCCGTCCGGGGAGGCATTGAGCGGGCCGTCGCGGAGAAGTTCGACCGGACGGTGTCGCGGCTGCACGCGATGTGCGACGTCCGCCGCGTCGGCGCCGCCGTGCCGAGCGGGGGTTAGCTAGAGACCGGGTCATATGATCGTGTCCCCCATGTCATCCCGAGCCCGTTCGACTGCGCTCAGGACAGGCTCCGCCGATAAACCCCAGAGGGCTCGGCATAGCCCATCTCTACGGAGATGTCGTCAGAGATGGGCTGCCCCCCTCCGGGGCTTCGCCGAGCCTTGCGGGTTCTTCGACTACGCCCTTACGGGGCTCCGCTCAGGATGACCATAGGAGAGGCGAAGCTTTCGACCAGACGTCTCTCATACCAATCGCGGCGTCCGGGTGCGCGCGGTATGGGCGCGCGCCCTACACTTAGACTCCTCTTTTCACCCCGCTCATGCCCTTTGTCGACTTCCCCCCCGGCTGGCTCGCGCTCGTCGCCGCAGCGCTCGTCGTGCTCGGCCTGCTCAGTGCGGCCGACGCCGTGATGAAGGCGCGCACCCCGCAGGGCGCGACGGCGTGGGTGATCGCCCTCGTCACGATCCCCTTCGTCGCGCTCCCGCTCTACTGGATCTTCGGCCGCGCCCGCTTTCACGGGTACGTCGAGGCGTTGCGCGTGTTCGACCGCCGCGTGGCCGACGAGCTGAGCGACGTCCGCGAGAGCGTGCTCTCCGAGTTCGTCGTGGAGCCGGGGGACGGGCAGGCCGCGCTCCGCGAGCGCGGCGAGATGCACGCCTTCGGCCGGCTCGCGACGCTCCCGCTCACGCGCGGCAACGGCGCCCGCCTGCTCGTCGACGGCGACGAGACGTTCGAGGCCATCTTCGCCGCCATCGACGCGGCCGAGGAATACGTCCTCGCGCAGTTCTACATCATCCACGACGACGACCTCGGGCGGCGCTTCAAAGAGAAGCTCATCGCGACGGCGCGCGACGGCGTGGCCGTGTACCTCCTCTACGACGAGGTCGGTTCGTACGACCTCCCACGCTCGTACAAGCGGGACCTCCGCGAGGCGGGCGTCCACGTCGCCGGCTTCAGCGGGCGGCGGAGCTGGCTGGGCCGCTTCCGCCTCAACTTCCGCAACCACCGCAAGATCGTCGTCACCGACGGGCGGTGGGCGGCCGTGGGCGGGCTCAACGTCGGCGACGAGTACCTAGGCCACCACGAGCGGCTCAGCCCGTGGCGCGATACCCACCTGGCGGTAACAGGACCGGCGGTGCAGGGCATCCAGCTCTCGTTCGTGCGCGACTGGTACTACGGGCAGAACGAGCTGCCGCACGTGCGCTGGGAGCCGACGCCCTCCGACGAGGACCGCCAGGCGCTCGTGCTCGCCTCCGGCCCGGCCGACGAGCTCGAGACGTGCGGGCTCCTGTTCAGCCACGCGGTAGAGTCGGCGGAGGAGCGCGTCTGGATCGCGACGCCCTACTTCGTGCCGGACGGCCGCGTGCTCGGCGCGCTCCAGCTCGCGGCGCTCCGCGGCGTCGACGTGCGTCTCCTCCTCCCGCGCACGGCCGACCACTGGTTCTTCAAGTTCGTCCCCTACACCTACCTCCCCGAGGTCGAGCGCGCCGGGGTGAAGACGTACCTCTACGAGCCCGGCTTCATGCACCAGAAAGCGCTCGTCGTGGACGACGACTACGCCGCCGTCTCGACGGCCAACCTCGACAACCGCTCGTTCCGGCTCAACTTCGAGATCACCGTGCTCTTCGCCGACGCCGGCTTTGCCGGGGACGTGGAGCGGATGCTGGAGGACGACTTCGCCCGCGCTACCCTCATCACGCAGCAGGACCTCGACGACCGCTCGTACGCGTTCCGCGCCGCCGCCCGCGCCACGCGCCTGCTCGCCCCCGTGCTGTGAGTCCGAACCCGGAAGCCGCGTCGCGCGCTCCATCGACGGCGCGGCCGGGTTCGGTGGCGTTCGTCGCCGGTCCCTCGTCATTCGTCACTCGCGCCTCTGCAAGTGACCACGGACCAGCGGCGACGGACCAGTGACGACGGACCCCGAATCCGGGCCTCCGCGCCGAGGCGGGTCGAAACGGCCCTTCCGGATTCGGACCTACAACAGCCGCATCAGCACCCACAGGACGGGCAGCAGCATCAGCGCGACGAACAGCCACGCCATCGGGCCGAAGCCGGGCCTGGGGTCGGGAAACTCGTAGCCGCAGTACGGACACACCTCGGCGTCCGCCTCCACCTCGAACGCGCACGACGGGCACTCGCGCATCGCCACGTCAGTCGTCCCTCCGGGCGAGTTGCACCTCGACTTCGGTGAGCTCGACCGGGATGCCCCACTCGCCGTCGACGCGCTCCTCGCTGAGCACGTAGCCCTCGAACTCCACCACCATCCCCTCGCGCTCGAACTCGACGGGGAGGTTCGTCGGGCGGAAGCGCGTGCTGTCGTCCGCCGTCACGATGCCCCAGAACCCGCCGTCGCGCTCGACGTGGGTGATGGTGCCGGTGTGCTCAATCTCGCCGATCTCGCAGCCGACGACGAGGAGAAGCGAGGCGAGGAGTGCGAGGGAGAGACGCATGGAGACGGGACGTGGGCGGGCTGCAAGATAGCAGCGGCGGGCGTTATCCGTCCTCCGCCCCGACCTCGTGGATCCACCCGCCCGCGACGAGGTCGTCGCCCTCGTAGAGCACGACGGACTGGCCGGGGGCGATCGCCGTGCGCGGCTCGGCGAAGGCGACGCGGAGCTCGTCGTCGCCGGTCTGCCACGCTAGCCCGGGCGCGCCGGTGTCGTTGTAGCGGATCTGACCGTGGATAGGCCGCTCGTCGAAGAGGTCGGGGTATTTGACGAAGTTGAGCTGCCGCGCCGTGAGCGTCTGCCGCAGGAGCGCCTCGCGCGGGCCGACGGTCACGACGTTCGTCTCGGCGTCGATGTGGGTGACGTAGGTCGGCGTGCCGAGGGCGAGCCCGAGCCCGCGCCGCTGCCCGATCGTGTAGAACGGATACCCCTCGTGCTGCCCGACGACCGTGCCGTCTTCGAGCACGAAGTCGCCGCCCGCGACGGCCGCTTCGAGTCCGGGTTCGCGGCGCTTGAGGAAGCCGCGGTAGTCGTTGTCGGGGATGAAGCAGATCTCGTACGAGTCCGGCTTGTCGGCGACGCGGCCCAGCCCGTACTCCGAGGCCATCTCACGGATGCGCGGCTTGGTGAGCTCGCCGAGGGGGAAGATGCTGCGGGCGAGGTGCTCCTGCGGCAGGCCCCAGAGGGCGTAGCTCTGGTCCTTGTTCGTGTCGAGCCCGCGCGAGACGACGTGGCGGCCGAGGTCGGCGTCGCGGCGGACGCGGGCGTAGTGGCCGGTGGCGATGTAGTCGCAGCCGAGGTCGTCGGCGCGGCGGAGCAGCGCGGCCCACTTGATGTGGGTGTTGCAGAGCACGCACGGGTTCGGCGTGCGCCCGG
>CAYTJT010000200.1:0-6736 GCA_964438105.1 uncultured Rhodothermales bacterium
GTCACCTTGTCGAACCCCAGGCTCGCCACGTCCGAGAGGTCGGACGGCGAGAGCGGATCGATGCACATGGCGCACGCGACGGCCTGCCCCGACGGGAGGCCGAAGGCGTGCCCCCGCTCCAGATTCCGAACGGCGAGCGAGGCGCGCGACCCCGGCGGGACGAACGGGAGGTCGAACAGCGGGGGCGCGAGGACCGAGTCGACCTGCTTCGAGGGCTGCGGCTTTTTGTTCGTGGTCTTGAAGAGGTACTTCCAGTCGACGTAGCGCCGCGGGGCCCGCAGCCCGAAGCTCTGGAGGTCGTCGGGGTCGCTGTCGCCGACCTCGTTGCGGTCGAACAGCGGGATCTCGTCGCTGCCGTTCGCGCTGAAGTCGTCGTTCACCTTGAGCGCGCCGGGGATCTGCGTGTGGCCGAAGCGGTACGCCGCGACGGCGAACTCGACCGGGATGAACGGCTTGTGGCGCCAGTTGAAGAACTGCCGCCCGCCCCCGCCGCAGACGTCGTAGATATCGTCCACGAGGTCCTGCCCGACCGTGAGGGGGAGGTACTCGTGGAGGACGATCCACTGGTAGTGCCAGCGGACGATGCGCTGGGCCTCTTCGAAGAGGTGCTCCGGCTCGCACACGGGCTCGATGGCGTCCACGACCGCGTTGTGGAACTTGAGGAACGCGAGCTGGAGCTGCGAGATGATGAGGTTCTCGTCGTTGCGCGGGTCGCCGATGATGGCCGTGCCGATGGTGTTGCGCGGCAGCTGGTCGCGGCCGTGCTCCTGCTCGACGAGGAGGCGGACGCCGTCGGGGGCGTAGAAGTAGGGCGTGACCTCGGGGCCGGAGCCGTACACGCTGTCGAGTTCGAGCGCGGGCGTGCGGAAGTTCTCGATGCCCTCGGGGTCGTTCTGCCGCTCGAAGCTGGACGTGGTGTCGAACGTGATGTCGTGGTCGATGAACTGGCCGAGGAAGCCGAAGCCGGCGGGGACGTCGGGGTTGTCGGGGTCGGCCTGGCCGGTCGGGTCCATCGGGCCGCCGGTCGCGCCGAGGTCGACGAGCGCTCCGCGGAGGTCCTCCTCGGACTTGTCGCGGTGAAAGAGGGGCGGGAGCGTGGGGAAGAGGCGGCCGAACTTGCCGCTGGCGAAGTACTTCGAGTGGGGGGCGTTCATGCCTCGGTGAAACGCCTGGGCTCCGTGGTGAATGCGCATAGCTCTGGATGGTTTGTATGGATACGTGCTGCCTCGAAGAGCAAGCCGACAGGGAACGATAGGGCGGGCTTCTCTACGAAATACAACGGTTTGTTACGGTTGTGTTTTATAGCAGACAGTCGTGGCTCGGATATGTAACCGGTGGGCATCTGTCGGCCCGGCGTTGCTCGGACCGCGCCTGCACGGTATCTTGACGCCTCGCTCTTTCCCATACGCCTCAGGTTCTGCGCTCTCGTGCGCGGATGAAAAGGGAATCTGACGATTTCGGATTTCTGATTATGGATTGCGGATTGGTCTCGTTTAGCAGCCAATCCAAAAATCTCCAATCGCAAATCCCCAATCCAACCAGAGCTGTACCCGCAACTGTAGGCGGCGCGCCCCCGGCGGCGACGCTCTCGGCCACTGCCTCTAGGCGGGAAGGTCGGCGAGCCGAGTCGGAGATGGACCACTGTTCCCGCGCCGCGAGCCAGGAGACCTGCCCGAGCGCGTCCACGCCAATGACCTCCGGGACTAGAGGATGACGGCGCCCGCGCACCGCCTCTCGGCCTGCGCACCGGCTTCGCTGTCCGCCGGTCCGGCGACCCGATCCTCGCATTGAGGTTCGGGTTTTTTTGTGCGCCTTCTCTCTCTCCTCTTGCTAACCTGCGGTGCCGCGTGGCCGCTCGCCGCGCAGCCCGCCGATCCGGCCGCGCCGGACACGACGCTGCCCGCCGTGAGCGTCGTCGCGACGCGCACGGCGCAGCCTACGGTCGAGGCCCCGTCGCGCGTGACCGTGCTCGACGCCGAAGCTATCGGCGCGTCGGGCGCGCAGTCGGTGGCCGACGTGCTGGCGGCGCGCTCAGCCGTGTTCGTGCGGCGGTACGGCGCAGGGCTTGCCAGCCTATCGCTGCGCGGCACCGGCGCGGCGCAGACGCTCGTCCTCCTCGACGGGCACCGCATCGCGGACCCCCAGCTCGGCCAGCTCGACCTCTCGCTGCTGCCGACCGTGCTGCTGGAGTCCGTCGAAGTCCTGCACGGCGCGGGCTCGGCGCTCTACGGGACGGACGGGCTGGGCGGCGTCGTAAACCTCCGCACGGTGCAACCGGGCGAGGATCGTTTCGCGCTCACGAGCACGGCGGGCGCGTGGGGCGAGCGGGCGCTCAGCGGGCTCGCGACGGTTCGCCGCGGCGCGGTGTCGACGCTCGTCGCCGCCGAAACGCGCGCGGCCGACGGCGACTTCCCGACGTTCGATCCATCCAGAGGCCTCACCGGCGCGACGGTCCGGCGCGAGGGGGCCGACCGCACGCTGCACTCGGTGCTGGCACGCGTCGCGATCGCTCCCGCGCAGCGCACAACGCGGGGGCAGGTGGCGGCGTGGGTCGGAGTGGCGGAGCGCGGGCTGCCGGGCACGCTCGGGTCGGCGTCGCAGGACGAGCGGCAGTGGGACCGCCATCTCCGCCTCTGGGGCGACGTGACGACGCGGCTTGGCGCGGCGTCGCTCCGCGTCGGCGGGCTCGTGCAGGGCGCGTCGCTGCGCTACCGCAACGAATCGCTCACACTCGACGACACGGGGCAGACGTGGATCGCTTCAGGCGAAGCTGAACTGCGGGTACCGGTCGGCGCGCGCTGGCTCGTCGCCGGAGGCGTCACCGGGGGATACGGTACGGCCGCGCACCCCAATCTCGACACCGATGCGGCTGAAACGCGTTTCGGCGCGTTCATCCACGCGACGGGCGAGGTCGGCCGTCTGCTGGTCTACCCCGCGCTCCGCGCCGATCTCTACCTCCGGTCGGCCGGGGCCGATCGCGCGCTCGCCGCCCTCAGCCCGCGCCTCGGCCTCAATCTGCAGCCCGTCGCAGGCGTACCGTTCCGGCTGAAAGCCAACGCCGGACTCGCCTTCCGCGCGCCCACCTTCAACGACCGATTCTGGCAGCCCGGCGGCGTTCCCGACCTCCGCCCCGAGCGCGGCTGGACGGCTGATGTTGGCGCAGTCGTCACGCGCGGCGGGGCGAGCGCCGAAGTCACCGCGTTCGCGGCGCGCTACCGCGATCAGATCGTGTGGCAGCCGTCGGGCGAGGGGTTCTTCGCCCCACAGAACCTCCGCCGCACGCGCACGCTCGGCGTCGAAGCGTCGGCGCGGTACGCGGGGCTGCGGCTCGGCCGGACGACGCTTGGCGGCGGGCTGCTCTACGCGCTCACCGACGCACGCGACCGCTCGCAGCGCGCCGCGTCGTCGTGGGGGCAGCAACTCCGCTACGTCCCGCGCCATCAGGTCAAGGCGCACGCCGATCTCGCGCTCCCGCTCTCGTCCCGCGCGACGCTTCGGCTCGACCTCGGCGGACGGCTTACGAGTGCGCGTCCCGTTCGATCCGACGGCAGCCTGTGGCTGCCCGCCGAGTTCGCCCTCGACAGCCAGCTCCGCCTCCGCTACGCCTTCGACCGCGTCGTCGCGACGCTCGCCCTCGCCGTCGAAAACACGCTCGACGCCGACCTCGAAGTCGTCCGCGGCTACCCCCTCCCGCCGCGCCACCTCCGCGCGCGGCTCCACCTCTCTTTCTGACGCAATCCCGACCCGATGAAGCGACTCTTCCTCCTCCTCGCCCTGCCGCTCCTGTTCACCGCCTGCGACTCGGATGAGTCCGACCCGATCGCGGTGACCTCCGGTGTGCTCGTCGCCAGCCAGGGGGCCTTCGGCGCGGACGACGGTGGGCTCACCGTCTACGATCCCATCGAAGAACGGGCGCAGGAGGTCTACGGCGATCTCTACGTGCAGAGCGTCGCCGTCGACGGCGGCCGGCTCTACCTCTCGTCGCTCAGCCGCGTCGACGTACTCGACACCGAGAGCTTTGCGCTCGCCGGGCGCTACAACGGCGTGCCCAACGCGCGTTACTTCGCCTTCGACGGGGACCGCGTGCTCGTCACGACGCTGTTCGACGAAGCGTTCGATGACGGCGGGATCGTCGCGCTCGCGGGTGGTGACGTGACGGCGGAGACGCAGATCGGTGGCAACCCCGATGGCGTGGCGGTCGTCGGCGGGCGCGTCTACGTCGCCAACTACGACTTCGGCGCGGGGCGGACCGTGACGGTCCTCAATGCCGAGACGCTTACCGAGGTTGAGCGGATTGAGGTCGGGTGTGATGCGCCGCGCTTCCTCTTCGTCGATGCGCAGGACGAGGTCGTCGTCGTCTGCACCGGGGAGACGGACTTCGAGACGAACGAGACGACGAACGGCGCTGTCGTCGTGCTCGACGGTGCGAGCGGGGATGTCGTGACGCGCGTCGAACTCCCGACGCCGGTCGGCACGGCGAGCGTCGGGCAGGACGCGCAGTACGCTGCCGGTGCCGAGGAGGTGCACATCGTCCACGACGCAGACCGCACGATCTACCGCTTCGACACGGCGAGTAACGCGCTCACGTCGACGCTCGACGTGGGCGGCGAGCAAATCAACGCCGTCGCGTACGATGCCGTCGGTGGCGTGCTCTACGTCGGCCGACTCGACCCGGACGCCCCTTTTACCGCTGAGGGCACCGTCACCATCCACGACCGCGATGGCACCGAGACCGGGCGCTTCGATGCGGGCGTCGTCCCCAGCCACATCGCGTTCCTGCGCAGCGAGGACTAATCATGGCCGTCCACATCGACCGCTGTTACTGCTTCTGCAAACCCTTCGCTGAACTCCAGACCGTCGCCGATGCGAAGGGCGCGGAGACCGTCGCGGAGTTGCAGGACCACGCGACGTTCGGGCACAACTGCCAGCTCTGCCACCCCTACGTCCGGCGGATGCTGCGGACGCGCCGGACGGTGTTCCACGAGATCGTGACGGCCGAGGACGAACCCGTTCAAGGGTGAGGGGTATGGGGAGAAGGGTGAAGGATCGCCGCCGGCGTAGGTGTGCGACCCTTCACCCTTCTCACTTCACCCCTTACCCCTGTCTGATGACCCTCCTCTACATCTTTCCCCACCCTGACGACGAATCGTTCGGGCCTGCCCCCGCGATCGCGCGGCAGGTCCGCGAGGGCCACGACGTCCACCTCCTCACGCTCACGAAAGGCGGGGCGACGAAGCAGCGCCACGAGCACGGCCTGTCCATCGACGAGATGGGCGCGCAGCGGGAGAAGGAAATGGAGTGCGTCGCCGACGTGCTCGGCATCGAACTGACCGTGCTCGACTACCCCGACGGCGGGCTCGCCGATCTCGACCCGCGCGACCTCGAACACGTGATCGAGCGGAAGATCGAGGCCGTGCTGCCCGATGTCGTCGTGACGTATGCGTACCACGGAAACAGCGGGCACCCGGACCACCTCATCACGCACGCCGTCGTGAAGCGGGCGTACTGCGCCGTGTGCGACGAACTCGCCGGGCGGAGCCCGCGGCGGCTCGCGCTCTTCACCCTCGTCGATGGCGAAGTCAACGACGCGCCGGTGCACCTGAAAGGCGTTCCGCGCGACGAACTCGGCGCCGTCGTCGCGTTCACCGATGCGGACCGCGAGAAAGCAGAGGAAGCGCTCGACTGCTACGAGACGTACGCCGAGGTCATCGAAGCGCACCAGCCGCTCGACCAGGTCGCGGGCGGCGTGCCGTTCGTCCTCTTTCAGGAGGACCACGACGCCCCGCTCGACAGCCTCACCGCCGACCTCCACGACGAGGGCTGAGCGGTACCCTGCGGCGCATACAGCCGATGGTGCGCTGAATCGGCCTCGACTTCTGTTCGGCGTGTTCGAGGCTGCTACGTGTGTGCGGGTGGGGCCGTGCTTTTCCTCGCGCGCATGGCTTTTGACAGGGCGAAGGTCATGGCCACGTACGTCAGGATCAACGTGGGGATCGCCGTGCCGAAGCCCACGTCGACGGCGCCGAGACCGAGGAGTTCGGCGAGTGTCGTGGACGCAACGAGGTACATGAACGCGATCCCTCCTCCGAACACGGCCGCAAACAGGACCAGGGACGTCCTCGCATACGCGATTCCAGCGCGCGCATCCGTTCGGAAAAACCAGACGAGGACGGCGACGGTGAATAAGAGCTCCAGCGTGACGGCGACATAAGGTGCCGTCTCATACAGCCCCAAGCCGATCCGCGGCGAATCGGGGCCGAACACGCCGTGAGGGAAGCCGACGAAGAAATCCGCGGCGGCGTGCGCGCCGAGCAGTCCCGCTCCTACCGCGCCCACCTTCCAGTTGCGGTAGAGCGCTGTGCCTATGCCCGCGACCACGGCCATCCACAACAACGTGGGCAGCACGTCATGGCTGTACATCATCTCGACGTGCATCGTGTCGAGGGTCAGCGCAAAGGCATCGGTGGGCTCCGTATGCTCGAGCCCGAGGTAGTGGAAGCCGAGCCAAAGAAAGTCAGGGAATTGGCACGCAATCAGGAAGTACAGGGTCGCGCTCGTCTTGATGCGCTGCTGGGCGATGAGAGCGGTAGCGTAGTGTCCAGCGAGCACAGGAGTAGGGGTTTAAAGTGGAGGGTGCCCGTTCAAGGCATCGGTCGGTGAAGCGCACAATGTGGACCGCCTCCCGTGCACTGGCGAGGAACGATCGGTTGGTCGTGCTCTAGCTGGCGGCCCCGCG